>NZ_JBGDTY010000013.1:0-157876 GCF_046552515.1 Salmonella sp. SAL00653 | reverse complement strand
TGAAATACAAAACGCCCGATGATGTTCATCAGGCGTTTTACAGACAAAAAACTGTCAACCTATATCAGGACTAGTCACTGGCTATAACTAAATAACATTGTCCGCAATCGGATTATCCATTCCGTTGCTTTCTTGCATCACGCGGATTCCTGTCTCATCAATATTTTGTTCGTCGTATTCTTCCTGAATTTAACCTTAGACGTTCTATCAAATTATCGCTTATAGCGATTTGAACATAACAGTCTTTGCATTCTATTGAGGGAGCCTAAGGAACAATGTTCGCTGCTGAGTTTGTGATGATTTGAAACCATGGTGAATGTAGAAATTTTTGGCTTCTTCGGTAAGTGCATGAACCATGATTGCACGTACACCAATATTCTCGGCAACCCGATAGCAACGAAGCACTGCATCATGAAGTAAATCAGCACCAAGCCCTTTTCCATGGAATGAGAGATCGACAGCAAGACGGGCAAGTATAATGACAGGGATGGGATCTGGCATGTTACGCCGAAGGTTGCCTGTCGCTTCTGTATGGTTGACGCTACCGGTGGCCAGAGAGTAAAAACCGGCTACTTGCTTCGTGTCTTTCTTGCACACCACAAATGTTCTGGCCGCTCCGAGAGCCTGGTTTTTGAGGCCCTTTTGCTTCAACCAGTCATCGAGCACAGCTTCACCGCTGACGAACTCAGCGACCTGATGAAAAGCGGACAAAGGTTCTGGTGCTGTTACACGTCCCACTGAGGTTTCCTTGCCAGCAGTTTTTCGATAACGGGATCATCTGCGACCGGTGCATCAAGCAGATTGATGAACTCCTCATATTGCTCATCGTTAAAGTTAAATACACGGCGGTCAAGGATCACTTTCTCGGCTGCCTGGCAGGCCGTTTCCAGAATGAAATCTGTACGTGACTTGTGAAGGATTTCCGCAGCTGCATCAATGAGCGCCCGCTGCGATTCCTTAGCTCTAAGGTTAAGTTGAACATCTGATTTCATGAGACACCCTTTGTATAGCATTTGCTTTACAAGAATAGCACAACCACCATGTATAGCAAACGGTATACATCAAGTCGTCGTTTTTCATTTTTTGAATACTGATGTTCGCTTTGTGCCAGAAGCGGAAATTGCTCATTGTAGCGGTTTACTGAGTTCAACAAGGCAAAAGAACAATGCTGCCTTTCTGCAGGCTGACTATTATTTCGCCAAACATTTCCTCATCAGAGCATTTTGTAATGTCACTCCACGGCAAATAGGAAAGCCTCGCTCCACTATATGAAAGCCGTGTCGTAGAAAGAACACTTCCGCAGCCTTACTTACATTTGAAGTAAGTTCACTAATTCCACGCTGTCTGGCTTCCTCATGAATGCAATTCATCAGTAGTATCCCTACCCCCTGTCTTGAATAGGTTCCTGATACAAAGAAATGATCAATGTATCCATTTGGTTGAAAATCTGCATATCCAGCTATTTCACCATCCAGCTCTACAACAAAAGGTTGTAATTCCTTAATGTGATTGGCCCATCGCTCCAGGTCGATATCTGCTGGGGCCCAAGCATCAATTTGTTCACGTGTGTAGTAGTGTGATGCGATCGTATGTACAGATGAGAAAAAAACTCTGAATAACGATATTTCATCCCCATTACTGAACCTTCTGATTTTCATAAAACCTCATTGTGAGAGTTACTTGTAGAACAATACTAATTTTTGTGAAATAGGGCGTCCGTTCCTCGCTCATAGCAGACATTTACGTGAGCGTATCCACCAACGTTCAGGTTTCCTGATAGCATCCCTGTACAGACCTTGTTAATTTCTGCCTGGATAGCTCTTTAGGCGCTATTCAACCGGGCTGAGTCCGTTAAATTTAAGGCTAATTCGTCGGGTATTGTAGTATCGTATGTAATCCTCAATAGCTATCTTAAGTTCATCAATATCCTTAAATTTACTGGTGTAAAAACTTTCTGATTTTAAAGTCCCGAAAAAACATTCTGCACAGGCATTATCAAGGCAGTTGCCTTTGCGGGACATACTTTGGATGATGCCAAACTCTCGTAACTGATACTGGTACCATCAATGACGGTATTGCCAGCCCTGATCTGAATGAAGAACCGGATTGGTACCCGCATCAAGTCTGGCAAATGCCTTCATGAGTATGTCATCGATCATCGGCATGGTTGGACGTTCTGAAATACTGTAGGGGATAGCTTCGTTATTGAAGAGATCAATAATGGGTGCAATGCACTTTTGATTTATAGTCAGGTGGGGCTTTTCTCTCTCTGCCTTTTGGTGAATACCTGAGACAAACAGTCTCAAGCACCCGCAGCTATTCTAACGCCAATATCCGTACCGCCAGCGTTAATGTATTCCTGAAATAATTCTTGCCAATCAATAGAGATAACCGCGTCTATGAGTTACAGAATTATTAGCGAATCAACTAATACTATTTATGTTATAAAAAAACCTGCCCGAGAGCAGGTTTTTGTTTATTTAACTGAACGCTTATTGCAGTAACGAAATATCCGCAACCTGCAGGAACAGTTCGCGAAGTTTCGACAACAGCGTCAGGCGGTTGATACGGATATCTTTCTCTTTCGCGTTAACCATGACATTTTCGAAGAATTCATCCACCGGAGCGCGCAGAGCAGCCAGCTCAATCAACGCTTCCTGATAACGACCATCGGCAAAGTACGGCTGAAGCTTATCACGCAGCACAACCAGATGTCTGGCCAACTCAATTTCCGCCGCTTCTTTCAGTACGGAGGCGTGGACGATATCGTTCAGCGGCTCAGTGGCTTTCGCCAGGATGTTGGAGACGCGCTTGTTCGCCGCCGCCAGCGCAGAGGCTTCTTCCAGGGTGCGGAAATGAGACACCGCCTTCATGCGGGCATCAAAATCTGCCGGACGGGTCGGACGACGCGCCAGTACCGCCTGGATAGTGTCGACGGTGTAACCTTCATCCTGATACCAGGCGCGGAAGCGACCCAGCATAAAATCGATCACATCATCGACTACATTGGCATTGGTCAGCTTGTCGCCATACAGACGCACCGCTTCTTCGGTCAGCGTTTGCAGATCAAGAGCGAGGTTCTTCTCAACGATGATGCGCAGCACGCCCAGCGCGGCACGACGCAGCGCAAACGGGTCTTTGTCGCCTTTCGGATGCTGACCAATACCGAAGATACCCGCCAGAGTATCCATCTTATCGGCGATCGCCAGCGCGCAGGCCACCGGGTTAGACGGCAGGTCATCACCGGCAAAGCGTGGCTGATACTGTTCGTTCAGCGCCACGGCCACATCTTCCGCTTCACCATCATGGCGCGCGTAGTGCATCCCCATCACGCCCTGGGTGTCGGTGAACTCGAAGACCATGTTGGTCATCAGGTCGCACTTGGAGAGCAGGCCCGCACGAGTGGCGTGGTTGACGTCAGCGCCAATCTGACCGGCAATCCAGCCCGCCAGCGCCTGAATACGGTCGGTCTTGTCGCGCAGCGTGCCCAGCTGTTGCTGGAACAGCACGGTTTGTAGACGCGGCAGATGGTCTTCCAGACGTTTTTTACGGTCGGTATTGAAGAAGAATTCAGCATCTGCCAGACGCGGACGCACCACTTTCTCGTTACCGGAGATAATCTGGGTCGGATCTTTCGACTCGATGTTGGCGACGAAGATAAAGTTCGGCAGCAGCTTGCCCGCGTTGTCATAAACCGGGAAATACTTCTGGTCGCCCTTCATGGTGTACACCAGCGCTTCGGCAGGCACGGCGAGGAATTTCTCTTCGAATTTCGCCGTCAATACCACCGGCCATTCCACCAGCGAGGCCACTTCTTCCAGCAGGCTTTCGCTCAGGTCGGCATTACCGCCAATCTTGCGTGCCGCTTCTTCGGCGTCCGCTTTGATTTTGGCTTTACGCGCTTCGTAGTCGGCAATGACTTTACCGCGCTCCAGCAGAATTTGCGGGTACTGGTCAGCATTGTCGATAGTGAACTCCGGCTCACCCATAAAGCGGTGGCCGCGAATGACGCGGTCAGACTGAATACCCAGAATAGTCGCCGGAATGACCTTATCGCCCAACAGCAGGGTCACGGTGTGCACCGGACGCACGAAGTGTACGTCAGACGCGCCCCAGCGCATCAGTTTCGGGATCGGTAGTTTCGCCAGCGAGGTGGCTACCATGTTCGGCACCAGCGCTTCGGTACTTTCGCCCTTCACGTGGGCACGATACAGCAGCCATTCGCCTTTGTCGGTCTTCAGACGCTCGGCCTGATCAACGGTGATCCCGCAGCCGCGCGCCCAGCCTTCTGCCGCTTTGCTCGGTTTGCCTTCGGCGTCAAACGCCTGAGCAATCGCCGGACCACGTTTTTCGACTTCGCGATCGGGCTGAGATTCAGCAAGATTCGCCACTTTCAGCGCCAGACGGCGCGGGGCGGCAAACCATTCAACGTTACCGTGCGCGAGGCCGGCGTTATCCAGCTCCGCAGTGAAGTTCGCAGCAAAGGACTCAGCCAAACTGCGCAGTGCTTTTGGTGGCAGCTCTTCAGTGCCGATTTCCACCAGAAAAGTTTTCTCAGACATGGCCGCCTCTTACTTGTCTTTGTTGCACATCGGGAAGCCGAGGGCTTCACGGGAAGCATAATAAGCTTCTGCCACTGCTTTGGTCAGGGTGCGAATACGCAAAATGTAGCGCTGACGTTCGGTGACGGAGATAGCTTTACGCGCATCCAGCAGGTTGAAGCTATGGGCGGCTTTCAGAATACGCTCGTAGGCCGGCAGCGGCAGCGGGTTTTCCAGCGCCAGCAGCTGCTGGGCTTCTTTTTCATACTGCTCGAAGCAGGTGAATAAGAAATCCACATCGGCGTATTCAAAGTTATAGGTGGACTGCTCCACTTCGTTTTGATGGAACACGTCGCCGTAGGTGGTTTTACCCAGCGGGCCATCGCTCCAGACCAGGTCGTAAACGCTGTCCACGCCCTGGATATACATCGCCAGACGTTCCAGACCGTAGGTGATTTCACCGGTCACCGGCTTGCACTCCAGGCCGCCGACCTGCTGGAAGTAGGTGAACTGCGTCACTTCCATGCCATTCAGCCACACTTCCCAGCCGAGTCCCCAGGCGCCCAGAGTCGGGTTTTCCCAGTTATCTTCCACGAAACGGATGTCGTGAATGGTCGGGTCCATACCCAGCTCTTTCAGAGAACCGAGGTACAGCTCCTGAATGTTGTCCGGAGACGGCTTAATCACTACCTGGAACTGATAGTAGTGCTGTAAGCGGTTCGGGTTTTCGCCGTAGCGGCCATCGGTCGGACGACGAGAAGGCTGCACATAGGCAGTCGCCATCGGCTCTGGCCCCAGCGCGCGCAGGCAGGTCATTGGATGAGAAGTTCCCGCGCCGACTTCCATGTCCAATGGTTGAACAATGGTGCAGCCCTGGCGAGCCCAGTAATCCTGTAAGGTCAGGATCAAGCCCTGGAAGGTCCTGGTATCAAACTTTTGCATATTATTTCGTGCTGGATACGTGTGGATTTAAAGGAAGGAGCCAGTATACCCGCTGGATGCGAGATATACAGTATGAAACCGGTTTGTTTAGCGAAAATTGCCGGATTTCGCGGCATCACACCTCACCAGGCGCGGCTTTTACCGCATAGAAAGATGTAAAAACTGCCCATCTGCATCAAAAGAGCAGACAAAACTCTCTTTACGGAAGGTATTACCCCGCATCTCATAGCTCCCCTGAAACTGTTCGAAACCGGTAACAGCAATTTTCTGTGCGCCAGTATTGTAACGCTGCGCCGCCTGAGCTTTACACAATGCTTCCATATCCAGCGTGCGTGTTGGGCTCACTTTACTCTGCTGGGCTTTTTGCGTCGGTGGCGGTGTCGCTGTGCATCCCACCAGAGCGATGGCTATCATCACAGAACAGAAATACTTCATTATCATTTTTATTACCGTCTGGTTTGCTGGTCAGTCTTATTATTAAGGTTTGTGGGTAGCAGACACATTGTGCGAATCTCCTTACGCCATCACAAGATGTAGCGTAGAAAGTCGGATTTTTCCAGTGAGCCACCGCGCTGGAACTCTATTGAAACGGAAGCTGAGGAACTGATGCAGCCTAAAATTAACTGGATTGATAACCTGCGAGGGATCGCCTGTTTAATGGTAGTGATGATCCATACTACAACGTGGTACATCACCAACGCCCACAGCGTCAGCCCGCTAAACTGGGATATTGCGAATGTCCTGAATTCGGCTTCGCGCGTTAGCGTTCCCCTGTTTTTTATGATTTCAGGCTATCTTTTTTTTGGCGAGCGCTGCGCGCAACCGCGGCATTTTTTACGTATCGCCCTGTGCCTTATCTTTTACAGCGTTGTCGCCCTAGCTTACATTTCACTTTTTACTTCGATCAACGTCGAGCTTTCGCTAAAAAATGTGCTGCAAAAACCCGTGTTTTACCACCTGTGGTTTTTCTTTGCGATTGCGGTGATCTACCTGGTATCGCCATTAATCCAGGTAAAAAACGTGAGCGGCAAAATGCTCCTGATGCTGATGGTGATCATTGGTATTATTGCTAACCCAAATACTGTGCCGCAAAAAATCGGCGGCGTTGAATGGTTGCCCATCAATCTGTATATCAGCGGCGACACGTTCTACTACATTCTCTACGGTATCCTGGGCCGCTCCATTGGAATGATGGAGACGCAAAAGCCATCGCTGACGCTTATCTGCGCTGCCCTGTTCATCATCGCGGTATTTGTTATTTCTCGCGGCACATTGCATGAATTACGCTGGCGCGGAAATTTTGCCGACACCTGGTATCTGTATTGCGGTCCCATGGTGTTTATTTGCGCCGTCTCACTGTTCACGGTAGTTAAAAATAAGCTGAATGCGCGGACATTACCTGGACTGGGGCTTATCTCCCGCCACTCGCTGGGTATTTATGGTTTCCACGCGCTGATTATCCATGCGCTACGTACTAATGGTCTGGAGTTAAAACGTTGGCCGCCGTTAGACATCGCGTGGGTTTTTGCCGCGACGGTGACAGGAAGCCTACTACTTTCCATGCTGTTACAGCGTATTGATAAACGGAAATGGGTTAGCTAAACGACAATGATGGCTCCGGCCATCATTCATCATCACTGTAGGAAGCGTAAAGATCGGTTCCATATATACTGACCCCCAGCGCCACCAGACACAGTATTTTCAGCGCGCCCGCCAGCGCCAGGTTAAATACGCCGACCGCGACCATGCCGATGCCAAGCAACAGCAAAGATTTGCAACGAGAAAGCAAACGGTCATTCCCCGTGTGTTCCTGGCGAATTAAGACTGGAAAACCACACATGACGATTGCCGCAAAAAAATATCCCTTTTCGCTTAATGTATGACAGCCTGGCCACAGTCCCACCAGGTATACCACTGCACCGACAACTAACATTCCCAGGCCGAATATCCGTTTCCTGCGCGCAACGTGATCGTCCATCTCACTCTCCTTGTGGTTGTGTGAGACACATTAAGCGAAGAAATAGCGATGAAAAAGGCGCCTGCTCAGCAATAATATAAAAATCAGAAAACACACATACTTACTTCGATATAATTCAATAGAATTAATATTTACGGGAAATGCCTTTCAGCCAAAACTGAAAGGCATTCTGACTTATGACATCAACGGCAACAGCTGCTGATAAAGTCGACGGAAGGTTTCACGACGTTGTTGATAAACCGCATGACGCTGCGCATCAGGATAATGCGCCTGCTCCAGCGGCAACTGCGGCAATACATCGGCGAGCGGGGTCTGTTTATTCACCGCAATTTGCGCCAGACGCGCCGCGCCCAGCGCTGGCCCTACATCGCCGCCAGTACGATAATCAAGCTGTAGCCCGCTAATATCAGATAGCATCTGACGCCAATATTCGCTGCGCGCCCCGCCGCCGATAAGCGTCACGCTGGCGGGTTTGACGCCGCAGGCGTGAACCACATCCATACCGTCCGCCAGAGCATATCCCACGCCCTCCAGTACCGCCCGCGCCAGTTCCGCCGGGCCATGCTGATGGGTTAAACCAAAGAAAACGCCTTTTGCCTGCGGATTATTGTGCGGCGTGCGCTCGCCGGACAGGTACGGCAAAAACCAGATCGAATCGGCATGCTCATCCGCCTGCTGTGCGGCGGCAATCAGCGCCGGGACGTTCTCCTGCCCGGTGAGTTTAGCCGCCCAGTCCAGACAAGAGGCGGCGCTCAACATCACAGACATTAAATGCCAGCGTTCCGGCAGCGCATGGCAAAAACTGTGTACTGCGCTCTCCGGTTTACTCAGAAAGCCGTCGCTGACGGCAAAATAGACGCCCGATGTTCCGAGCGAGAGCATCGCCTGTCCGGCATCGATCATTCCTACGCCGACCGCGCCTGCCGCATTGTCGCCGCCGCCCGCCACCACGGGTACTGTTGGCATTCCCCATGCGCTGGCTACCTCCGGCAGCAACGTTCCGGTAATGTCACTACCTTCAAATAACGCTGGCATCTGCTGTCGGGTTAAATGACAGGCGTTGAGCATAACGTCGCTCCAGTCGCGCTTTTTCACGTCCAGCCACATCGTTCCCGCCGCATCCGACATATCGCTGGCAAAGACGCCTGTCATTCGCAGCCGCAGAAAATCTTTCGGCAGCAGAACCTTGTCTATCTGGTAGAAAATATCCGGTTCGTGGCGCTGCACCCAGACTAATTTGGGCGCGGTAAAACCGGGCATCATCAGATTACCGGTTATCGCACGCGACTGCGGCACCTGTTTTTCCAGCCAGGCGCACTCTTCGCTACAGCGTCCGTCATTCCATAAAATCGCTGGTCGCAGAACCTGCTGACGGCTATCAAGCAATGTCGCGCCATGCATTTGTCCGGCGATGCCCAACGCCCGGACGCCGCTTAACGACTGTTGCCGACCTAAACCTTTAACCGCACGATCCGTCGCCTGCCACCACTGCTCTGGTTCCTGTTCCGACCATAAGGGATGCGGACGCGATACGGTCAGTTTTTCAGTATGCGTAGCCAGCACATCGCCCTGCTCATTCAACAGGATAGCTTTTACACCCGATGTACCAAGATCGATCCCGATATACATAGTGTGGGTTCCTTTACTGAAAGCGCCCGGCAGCGCTACGCTTACCGGGCTAATCACGACTACAGGCCGGGCTAACGCGGAGTCGCCCGGTAGATAGGGTTATTTATCAAACAGATAACGGTTAACCAGATTTTCTAACAGCTCCTGATGACCGCTTTGATGTACTGGCGCCAGATTATGCTGCTCCGCATACTGCGCCAGTTCGCCTAAGGAGAGTTGTCCTTTCAGAATCTGCTGCCCCAGCTCGCCATTCCAGCCGGCATAGCGCTTCGCCACGCGTTTATCCAGCTCGCCGTCTTCAACCATTCGCGCGGCGATTTTCAGCGACAACGCCATCGTATCCATCGCGCCGATGTGACCGTAGAACAGATCGTATTTATCGGTGCTCTGGCGACGAACTTTGGCGTCGAAGTTGAGACCGCCCGTCGTGAATCCGCCCGCTTTCAGGATTTCGTACATCACCAGCGCGTTCTCTTCAACGCTAATCGGGAACTGATCGGTATCCCAGCCCAGTTGCGCATCGCCGCGGTTGGCGTCAACGGAGCCAAAAATACCCAGCGCGATAGCGGTCGCGATTTCATGGTGGAACGAATGGCCCGCCAGCGTCGCGTGGTTCGCCTCAATGTTCACTTTGATCTCTTTTTCCAGGCCAAACTGTTTGAGGAAGCCATAGACCGTTGCAACGTCATAATCATACTGATGTTTTGTCGGTTCCTGCGGTTTCGGTTCAATCAGCAGCGTGCCCTGGAAACCCATTTTATGTTTGTGCTCGACCACCATTTGCATAAAGCGGCCAATCTGTTCGCGCTCCTGGCGCAGATCGGTATTCAGCAACGTTTCATAACCTTCGCGCCCGCCCCACAGGACGTAATTTTCGCCGCCCAGTTTATGCGTGGCGTTCATTGCCGTAACCACTTGCGTCGCTGCCCAGCTAAAGACTTCCGGATCCGGGTTAGTGGCGGCGCCTGCGCCATAGCGCGGGTTGGTAAAGCAGTTCGCCGTTCCCCACAGCAGTTTTACGCCGCTCTGCTCCTGTTTCGCCGCCAGCACATCCACCATCTGCGCGAAGTTGTTTTTATATTCTTTCAACGACGCGCCTTCCGGCGACACATCCACGTCATGGAAGCAATAAAAAGGCACATTCAGTTTGTGGAAAAATTCAAACGCCACGTCCGCTTTGCGTTTCGCCAGCTCCAGCGCTTCGCCCGGTTGCTGCCACGGACGATTAAACGCGCCTACACCAAACATATCCGCGCCGTTCCAGCAGAAGGTATGCCAGTAACAGGCCGCGAAACGCAGGTGATCTTCCATACGTTTACCTAAAACCAGCTCGTCGGGATTGTAATGACGAAATGCCAGCGGGTTAGTCGATTGAGGGCCTTCATAGCGAACACGATCGAGTTGGTCAAAATAAGCCTGCATAGTGAGCTCCATAATCAGATAAGACGGCAAGTAAACGACATAACGTCATACTGGAATTTCCTGATTTATTGCTCAATTACGTTATTTCACACCGCTATTAAGAGAATCCCCAAATGTGCTCTGGCTCTCAAAAAAACGCTGGAAACCACAGAAGAAAAAAGCGATCGCGATCGAATCCTGGCAAATAAACAAAAAACCGTAATATATAGATAAGAAATGACAATTGTCATCCGCCGTTTGCTGTGATGAATTTCGCATAACGTTTCAGGCGCAAAATAATTTGTCATCATTCGCCAGACCGTTATGTCAGCCGTTTTGATAGTATCCATGAGTCCAGGTTCACTTTTGCAGGATATATCCTCATGTTTGATAAACGTCACCGTATCACTCTGTTATTTAACGCGAATAAAGCCTATGACCGTCAGGTAGTGGAGGGGGTGGGTGAATATTTACAAGCCTCGCAATCCGAATGGGATATATTTATTGAGGAAGATTTCCGTGCCCGTATCGATAACATTAAAGAGTGGTTAGGCGACGGCGTTATTGCCGATTACGATGATGACGATATCGCGCAATTATTGGCCGATGTCGACGTACCCATTGTCGGGGTCGGCGGTTCTTACCATCTTGCTGAAAATTATCCCGCCGTTCATTACATCGCCACCGATAATCATGCGCTCGTTGAAAGCGCTTTCCTGCATTTAAAAGAAAAAGGCGTTAACCGCTTCGCGTTTTACGGTTTGCCCGACTCCAGCCGCAAACATTGGGCGGCGGAACGGGAATACGCCTTTCGCCAGCTGGTCGCCGAGGAAAAATACCGCGGCGTAGTCTATCAGGGACTGGAAACCGCGCCGGAAAACTGGCAGCACGCGCAAAATCGCCTCGCCGACTGGCTTCAGACGCTGCCGCCGCAAACCGGCATCATTGCCGTAACGGATGCCCGCGCCCGTCACGTATTGCAGGCCTGTGAACACCTGCATATTCCGGTGCCGGAAAAACTTTGCGTTATCGGTATTGATAACGAAGAGTTAACCCGTTACCTGTCGCGCGTCGCGCTTTCCTCCGTCGCGCAGGGGGCGCGGCAAATGGGTTATCAGGCGGCGAAACTGCTGCACCGTTTGCTGGCGCGCGAAGAGATGCCGTTACAGCGCATTCTGGTGCCTCCGGTGCGCGTCATTGCGCGCCGCTCGACAGACTATCGCTCCCTGACCGATCCGGCGGTTATCCAGGCGATGCACTTTATTCGTAACCATGCCTGTAAGGGCATTAAAGTCGAGCAAGTGCTGGACGCGGTTGGGATTTCACGTTCAAACCTGGAAAAACGTTTTAAGGAAGAAGTTGGCGAGACGATACATGCGCTGATCCACGCCGAAAAGCTGGACAAAGCGCGTAGTTTGTTGATTTCCACCACGTTGGCGATAAACGAAATTTCGCAAATGTGCGGCTACCCGTCACTGCAATATTTCTATTCGGTGTTTAAAAAGGAGTACGTCGCTACGCCTAAGGAGTATCGCGACCAGCATAGTGAAGCGTTGTTGTAGTTTATCCAGCCTACAGACGCCTTGTAAGCCGGATAGCGTAGCGCCATCCGGCACACAGAATTACATATGCGCGGCGATCAGACGCTGGTTGTCCTGGTACATCGCGAACAAGTAGTTGTTATAGCGCGCCCCCTGGGTAGAGTAACCCTTCAGCTTATGAATCATCGCCGTGGCGGTGACTTCCTGATCCGCCTTACGCAGTTGGGCGCGCGACTTGCGGAAAGAGGAATAAGCCGGATGCGTGTTCAGGTTAGCGACATACGCGCTCACCGACTCCTCAACCGACGCGAATTGCGAGTAACCTTTCACCTTACCCGGCGTATTGGTACAACGCCCTTTCGTGCACTTCATGCCGAACAGGTTATTGTTGCTACGCGCCAGTTTAGAGGTTCCCCAGCCGCTTTCCGCCGCCGCCATCGTCGCCACCATGCTGGTTGGGATAATGTCGACGCGCTCCAGCAACGTATTCCACGGAATACGACGCGTGTTGCCGGACCAGCTCACTTTATAGCGCTTCGCGATATCTTTCATACGCGCGCGTTCAGACGGCGACCAGCGGTTCTGGTACTGTTTTGAGATCAGCCAATTACGGTCCGCGGTAATCGCGGCATTTTGGCTGGTGATGTAAGGCATAACGGTCCGGAGAAACGCTTTTTTTCTGGGGGTTCCGGAAGGGTATTTTCGCAAATCAGGAAGTGAACTGCTCTTTGCACTATTGCGAGAATACTCTTGTTTACTGCTAACCTGTTTATAACTTGTCTCAGTTATGTGGGACTTTTGACTCGTTTGTGTTGCGTGCGTCTTTGCCAGCACCTCACCCGAAAATGCGATGGTGAGTAACATAAGAATCATTGCCCCATATCGTCGCATGGGAGTCAATATCATTAGGTCTCCTGGTCGGATTGATACATTCCAACACCTTTTATTTTTCACGAAGTTGAGGTTTGAACCCCAAATTCTAGCAAAAATAGGCTTAAAAAGCACCTCAGGGAATAGTCTTAATCCGAAACTATGTCAAGTATTAACGATAACAGGCAGAAATAATGCCAATAAAATGTGGTGCTTATCGCAAATAGAGGCGTTTTTTTGCGCCTCGTCGCTCACCCTCGCGCCTCCTCCTGCGCGACTCTCTGCTGAGGAGGAGTTCATTCGCCTAAAAACCAGGCAAGCTGATGAATATTGCCCACAAAGGATAGCGTGATGAAACTTGCCGCCTTCGCTCTGACGCTGATACCCGGTATCGCGATCGCCTCATCATGGACCTCACCCGGTTTTCCGACGTTCTCGACGCAGGAAACCGGGCGCTTTACCAGCCATGCTGCATTAACAAAAGGTACACGCGCGTTAATGCTCCATATTGACCAGCAGTGCTGGCAGCCCTCCGGCGCCATAAAACTCAACCAGATGTTGTCGTTAAAACCCTGCGAAGGCGCGCCGCCGCAATGGCGTTTGTTTAAAGATGGCGACTATACGATAACGGTAGATACCCGCTCCGGTACGCCGACCCTGTTGTTATCGATAAAAACTGAACCTGAGCGCACCGCGCAGCTCGCCTACCAGTGTCCCGTCTGGGATGGTTCGCCGCTCACGCTGGATGTTCGCCAGACCTTTCCGGAAGGGACGGTAGTGCGCGATTATTACAGTGGTCAAACCGATACCGTCCAAAACGGGCAAATCACGCTGCAACCTGCCGACAGCCACGGGCTTTTATTGCTGGAACGCGCGGAAACCCATGCGTCAGCGCCTTTTAACTGGCGCAACGCCACCGTTTATTTTGTGCTTACGGATCGCTTTCGCAGGTGGAGGAGACCGGCTGCTTCGGCGCGGCGCTGGCTGCCCGCGTCGGCACCGGCGTATATCGCGATTTCCGCGAGGCCCAACGCGATGTCGCCCTGCTACAGGATCATGTCGATATCGTTGAGGCCGGAACCATCCTTTGTTTAACCGAAGGCCTTAGCGCGGTGAAAGCCCTGCGAGCGCAGTGCCCGGAAAAAATCATCGTCGCCGACTGGAAAGTGGCCGATGCCGGAGAAACCCTGGCGCAGCAGGCGTTTGGCGCTGGCGCTAACTGGATGACTATCATCTGCGCTGCGCCGCTCGCCACGGTCGAGAAAGGCCATGCCGTCGCGCCATCCTGCGGCGGTGAAATTCAAATGGAACTGTTCGGCAACTGGACGCTGGACGACGCCCGAGACTGGTATCGCGTCGGGGTTCGCCAGGCGATTTACCACCGCGGACGCGATGCTCAGGCCAGCGGGCAGCAGTGGGGAGAAGCGGACCTGGCGCGTATGAAGGCGTTGTCCGACATCGGCCTTGAACTGTCAATTACCGGCGGCATTACCCCAGCGGATCTGCCGCTGTTCCGCAACATTAACGTTAAGGCATTTATCGCCGGACGCGCGCTGGCAGGTGCCGCCCATCCGGCGCAGGTCGCAGCCGAATTCCACGCCCAAATTGACGCCATTTGGGGAGAAAAGCATGCGTAATCATCCATTAGGTATTTACGAGAAAGCGCTGGCGAAAGACCTCAGTTGGCCGGAGCGGCTGGTGCTGGCAAAAAGCTGCGGTTTTGATTTTGTTGAGATGTCGGTGGATGAAACCGACGAACGTCTCTCACGCCTGGAGTGGACCTCGGCCCAACGCGCTTCGCTGGTGAACGCGATGCTGGAAAGCGGCGTCGCCATCCCGTCGATGTGCCTCTCCGCCCATCGTCGCTTCCCTTTTGGCAGCCGCGACGAAGCGGTACGCCAGCGGGCGCGTGAAATCATGACCAAAGCCATTCGCCTGGCGCGCGATCTCGGTATCCGCACCATCCAGTTGGCAGGTTACGACGTCTATTACGAAGAGCACGACGAAGGCACCCAGCAACGTTTCGCCGAAGGGCTGGCGTGGGCGGTGGAACAGGCCGCAGCGGCGCAGGTGATGCTGGCGGTGGAGATCATGGATACCGCGTTTATGAACTCCATCAGCAAGTGGAAAAAGTGGGACGAGATGCTTTCGTCACCGTGGTTCACCGTTTATCCAGACGTCGGCAACCTCAGCGCCTGGGGGAACGACGTGACCGCCGAGCTGAAGCTGGGTATTGACCGTATCGCCGCTATCCACCTGAAAGACACGCTGCCGGTGACCGGTGACAGCCCCGGCCAGTTCCGCGA
The DNA here is from genome assembly GCF_046552515.1 of Salmonella sp. SAL00653. Lineage (NCBI taxonomy): Bacteria > Pseudomonadati > Pseudomonadota > Gammaproteobacteria > Enterobacterales > Enterobacteriaceae > Salmonella > Salmonella sp. SAL00653. The sequence goes on along the minus strand of NZ_JBGDTY010000013.1, from coordinate 142,668 downwards.
CGTGCCGTTTGGCGAAGGATGCGTTGATTTTGTCGGCATCTTCAAAACGCTGCATGAGCTGAATTATCGCGGTTCATTTCTGATTGAGATGTGGACAGAGAAAGCCAGCGAGCCGGTGCTGGAAATTATCCAGGCCCGACGCTGGATTGAATCACGGATGCAGGAAGGAGGTTTCACATGTTAGAGCAACTGAAAGCCGAGGTGCTGGCGGCCAACCTGGCCCTCCCGGCGCACGGGCTGGTCACCTTTACCTGGGGCAACGTCAGCGCGGTCGATGAGACGCGCAAACTGATGGTCATCAAGCCTTCCGGCGTTGAATATGAGGTGATGACCGCCGACGATATGGTGGTGGTAGAGATCGCCAGCGGTAAGGTCGTTGAAGGCAACAAAAAACCGTCGTCCGATACCGCGACCCATCTGGCGCTCTATCGCCGCTATCCGCAGATCGGTGGGATCGTGCATACCCATTCCCGCCATGCGACAATCTGGTCGCAGGCCGGGCTCGATCTGCCCGCCTGGGGCACCACCCACGCCGACTATTTCTATGGCGCGATCCCCTGTACCCGACTGATGACCGTTGAGGAGATTAACGGAGAGTACGAGTATCAGACCGGCGAGGTGATTATTAAAACCTTTGAAGAGCGCGGTCTGGATCCGGCGCAAATCCCGGCGGTATTGGTTCATTCGCACGGCCCGTTTGCCTAGGGTAAAAATGCCGCCGATGCCGTCCACAACGCCGTGGTGCTTGAGGAGTGTGCCTATATGGGGCTGTTCTCGCGCCAGCTGGCCCCGCAGTTGCCGGATATGCAACCTGAACTGCTCGATAAACACTATCTGCGTAAACATGGCGCGAATGCCTATTACGGGCAGTAATATCGGCAGTCACAGCCTGTGTCGGATGGCGGCTGCGCCTTATCCGACCTACAAGATTTGCAATATCAATACGTTGTGATGAACTCTTGTAGGCCCGATAAGCAAAGCGCCATCGGGCATTCAGTTTGCAACCGCGTTGTCAGAGGGCCAAAGATTATACTCAAGAATTAACGTGTTCCTTACTGTAGCGCCGCTTCCAGGCGGTAGGCGTCAGGCCGGTGTGCTTGCGGAAGATCTGGCGAAAGTAACCAACGTCATTAAAACCGCACCGCTCCGCCACCTCTTTTAACGAACGCGCGTCGCTAATCAGCAACTTTTCCGCCTCGCGCACCCGCTGGCGGTGGATGGCTTCCGTTAGCGTAAGGTGAAATACCCGCCGATAAACGCGTCCCAGATAATCCACATTGCAATGCAGTTCTTTCGCCAGAACCGAGCTGGAAAGCGGCAGGTGATAGTGCGTTCGAATCAACTGCTGTACTTTCCAGGCCAGCGACACGCCAGCGACCTCGGCGTTTTCATTCTGTCGGGCGTCAACGGTGAGCTGCTGCAAAATCAGCAGCACGATGAACTCCAGCGCCGGGCTGCGCTGGTGCTTTTCCTGCTCGTTCATAAACTGGCGAAAAAGCGCAATCAGCGCCTGCGGATCGGCAACCTGGGTATGCTGCGGCACGGAAAGATGCGTCAGCCAGCGCGGGTCGCTGTCCGGCGCTTTGACCTCAAAATGGAGCCAGTAAAATTTAAGATCGGCGGGAAACTCCTCAACGCCAATATGGCGGCGATGCGGCCAAAGCAACAGGCTTTCCCCGGCGTCGACACAGAAAACACATTCTTCTTCCTGAATTTTCAGGCAGCCTTTTTCCACAAATATAATTTCCCACGATTGCAGACGCCTGGCAGGATGACGCCCAATGCCGCGAGAAATAAATAATCCGCCGTTTTGGACTTTAATCGGTAATGTTATGGATAATTCGAGCATTAATATGTCATTTCCCGCTCATTCAGCACCGTATTTCATATTACCTTTTGATTATTAACTAAAAATAGTCCTTTCACTCGATCCATCTCACATTTTTAAATACGGGTCGGAATCGTCATCTTTTTTTACTCTTTTATCGCCTTGTCGCTCACCGCTATCCGGGCAAAATGAATCAGGTCATAACGCGAAAATAAAAATTACTGCCATAAAATACCCCGTCAGCGAGGAATATCTATGACCCCTACAGCCTTAAGGAGCACGAAATGAACGTACTGGAAGTCGATCTGCATAAACTGACGGTCAGCGATCCGTTCCTCGGACAGTATCAACAACTGGTTCGCGATGTGGTTATTCCTTACCAGTGGGATGCGTTAAACGATCGTATTCCAGAGGCTGAACCCAGCCATGCCATTGAAAATTTCCGCATTGCCGCAGGCCAGCAGACGGGCGACTTTTACGGCATGGTCTTTCAGGACAGCGACGTGGCGAAATGGCTGGAAGCGGTTGCCTAGTCACTGTGCCAGAAGCCCGATCCCGCACTTGAGAAAACCGCCGATGAGGTGATTGAACTGGTGGCCGCCGCGCAGTGTGACGATGGCTATCTCAATACGTACTTTACGGCAAAAGCCCCGCAAGAACGCTGGAGCAACCTGGCGGAGTGCCACGAGCTTTATTGCGCCGGGCATCTGATTGAAGCAGGCGTCGCCTTCTTTCAGGCCACCGGCAAGCGTCGGCTGCTGGACGTCGTTTGTCGCCTGGCCGATCATATCGACAGCACTTTCGGCCCTGGCGAAAATCAGCTGCACGGCTATCCGGGCCACCCGGAAATTGAGCTGGCGCTGATGCGTCTGTATGAGGTAACAGAGCAGCCGCGCTATATGGCTCTGGCAAGCTACTTTATCGGGCAGCGCGGCGCCCAACCGCACTTCTACGACGAAGAGTACGAAAAACGCGGCCAGACCTCGTACTGGCATACCTACGGCCCGGCGTGGATGGTCAAAGACAAAGCCTACAGCCAGGCGCATCTGCCAATTTCGCAGCAGCAGACGGCCATTGGCCACGCGGTACGTTTTGTCTATCTGATGACCGGCGTGGCGCATCTCGCTCGCCTGAGCAACGATGAAGGCAAACGCCAGGACTGCCTGCGCCTGTGGAAAAATATGGCGCAGCGTCAGCTGTATATCACCGGCGGGATTGGCTCGCAGAGCAGCGGCGAATCCTTTAGCAGTGATTACGATTTACCGAATGATTCGGTCTATGCGGAAAGTTGCGCTTCAATCGGCCTGATGATGTTCGCCCGCCGGATGCTGGAAATGGAAGCCGATAGCCAGTACGCCGACGTGATGGAGCGCGCGCTGTACAACACCGTCCTCGGCGGTATGGCGCTCGATGGCAAGCATTTCTTCTACGTCAACCCGCTGGAAGTGCATCCAAAATCGTTAAAATTCAACCATATTTACGATCACGTTAAGCCCATCCGCCAGCGCTGGTTTGGCTGCGCCTGCTGCCCGCCGAACATCGCCCGCGTGCTCACCTCTCTCGGTCACTACATCTACACGCCGCGTGCGGATGCGCTGTATATCAATATGTACGTGGGTAACAGCCTGGAAGTACCCGTTGAAAATGGCGCGCTCAAACTGCGGATTTGCGGGAACTACCCGTGGCATGAGCAGGTGAAGATTGCCATCGACTCTGTGCAGCCGGTACGTCACACGCTGGCGCTACGCCTGCCGGACTGGTGCCCTGAGGCAAAAGTGACGCTCAACGGGCTGGAAGTGGAACAGGATATTCGCAAAGGTTATCTGCATATCCGTCGAACCTGGCAGGAGGGCGATACGATAACCCTGACGCTGCCGATGCCGGTTCGCCGCGTGTATGGCAATCCGCTGGCGCGTCACGTCGCCGGTAAGGTCGCTATTCAGCGCGGGCCGCTGGTCTATTGCCTTGAGCAGGCCGATAACGGCGAAGAACTGCATAATCTGTGGCTACCAAAAGAGAGTGAATTCCGGGTCTTTGAGGGCAAAGGGCTTTTTGCGCATAAGATGCTGATTCAGGCTGAAGGCGAGAAGCAAAGCGCCCCAGATGCGCAGCATCAGGCGTTGTGGCACTACGATAACGCACCGTCATCGCGCCAGCCGCAGACGCTAACGTTCATTCCGTGGTTTAGCTGGGCCAACCGTGGCGAGGGCGAAATGCGGATTTGGGTTAACGAGCGGTAATACTGTGCCGGATGGCGGCTGCGCCTTATCCGGCCTACAAGATTTGCAATATCAGTATATTGCGATGAATTTTTGTAGGCCTGATAAGCGAAGCGCCATCAGACATGACCACCAGGCTAATATCAACGCGGTAGGCCCGATAAGCGCAGCGCCATCGGGCATTACCTCTTGCGTCAGAACAGCCCCAGAGGCTTATCGGAATAGCTCACCAGCAGGCACTTGGTTTGCTGGTAGTGTTCCAGCATCATCTTATGCGTTTCGCGCCCGATGCCCGACTGCTTATAGCCGCCGAACGCAGCATGTGCCGGATAGGCGTGATAGCAGTTGGTCCATACGCGCCCGGCCTGAATGCCGCGCCCCATCTTATAGGCCAGATTGCCATTGCGGCTCCAGACGCCAGCGCCCAGGCCGTATTGGGTATCGTTAGCGATTTCCAGCGCCTCCTCCATGGTTTTAAAGGTGGTTACCGCCAGCACCGGGCCAAAGATCTCCTCCTGAAAGACGCGCATATTATTCTTACCAAACAGAATGGTAGGCTCAAGGTAATAGCCCTCTTTAAGTTCGCCATCCAGTTCCTTGCGTCGCCCACCGGTCAGAATATCGGCCCCCTCTTTTTTACCGATATCGATATAATTGAGGATAGTCTCAAGCTGGCCGTGAGAGACCTGCGCCCCCATCTGTGTACCGCTATCTAGCGGGTTCCCGCTGCGAATGCTCTCTACCCGGCGAATAGCGCGCTCCATAAAGCGCTCATAGATAGACTCCTGGACCAGCGCACGGCTTGGACAGGTACACACCTCGCCCTGGTTAAAGGCAAACAGGGCAAATCCCTCCAGCGCTTTATCAAAGAACGCATCTTCCTCATCCATCACGTCAGCAAAGAAGATATTGGGCGACTTGCCGCCTAACTCCAGCGTCACCGGAATAATGTTCTGCGTGGCGTACTGCATGATCTGTTGACCCACTTCCGTCGAACCGGTAAACGCCACCTTCGCGATACGTTTCGAGGTCGCCAGATATTCGCCGATCTCGCCGCCCGCGCCGTTCACGACGTTGACGACGCCCGGCGGTAACAGATCGCCAATGACTTCCATTAACAGCAGAACGGAAAGCGGCGTCAGGCGTGCCGGTTTAAGCACCACGCAGTTACCCGCCGCCAGCGCTGGCGCCATTTTCCAGCTTGCCATCAACAACGGAAAGTTCCACGGGATTATCTGTCCCACGACGCCAAGCGGTTCGTGAAAATGGTAGGCCACAGTTTCGCTATCAACTTCGCTGATCCCGCCCTCCTGCGCACGTATACAGGAGGCGAAATAGCGGAAATGATCGATCGCCAGCGGTACGTCGGCGGCGCTGGTTTCACGAATCGGTTTACCGTTATCCCAGGTTTCCGCTGTCGCCAACAGTTCGAGGTTTTGTTCCATCCGATCGGCGATCTTAAACAAGATAGCGGCACGGTCTTGTACTGACGTATGCGCCCACTTATCTTTCGCCTTATGCTCGGCGTCGAGCGCTAAATCGATATCTTTTTTACCGGAGGAAGCGACTTCACATAGCGGCTGGCCGGTCACTGGCGTCAGGTTTTGATAATATTCGCCGTCGGCGGGCACAACCCAGTCACCACCAATAAAATTGTCATAGCGGGCTTTTAACTTCAGTGGGTACCCGTATTCACCTGGCTGAATACGTGTTGAAGGGGGATTGTTCGTCATGACCAACTCCTTATTGTAAAGGTACTCCACAAGGGTAGACGGTGCTGGTGAATTTTTCGCCAATGATTTCCCGCTTTACGACAGCAATCACGAATTACTTTCCTTTACGTTTCTCCGTCTGGTTTTAGCCATACTAAACAGGTGCCTGTTTAACGTACGGAGAACACTATGCAGCAATATATCGGTATTGATGTGGGAGGAACTCACGTCAAATATGGCGTGATTAACAGTGACGGCGAAGAATTAACCCATCATCAATTCGATACGCCAGAGGACGCCTCCACGTTTACCCGCAAATGGCAGGATGTGGTGGCGCGTTGCCAACAGGACTATGACATTGCGGCAATCGGGGTTAGTTTCCCCGGCCATATTAATCCCCATAACGGTCATGCGGCAAAAGCGGGCGCGCTGGCTTACCTGGATGACGTCAACCTGATGGAGTTGTTCAGCGGGCTGACCGATCTGCCGCTGGTCGTGGAGAACGACGCGAACTGTGCGGCGCTGGGCGAAATGTGGCGAGGCGCCGGGCAGCATTATGACAATCTGGTCTGTATTACCATTGGAACCGGCATTGGCGGCGGTATTATCGTCGGACGAGAACTGTATCGCGGCGCGCATTTTCACGCCGGTGAATTCGGCGTCATGCCGGTCGGGAACAATGGCGAAAGTATGCATAAAATCGCGTCAACCAGCGGATTAATGGCGTCGTGCCGCCAGGCGCTGGCGCTGCCTGCCGAAGAGATGCCGCCTGCGGATGTGATCTTCGAACGAATGGCGACCGATGTTCATCTGCGTGAGGCGGTCAATGACTGGGCGCGTTATCTTTCACGCGGCGTTTACAGCGTGATCTCTATGTTTGATCCGGGCGTGGTGCTGATCGGCGGAGGAATAAGCGAACAGGAAAAGCTCTACCCGCTCCTGACGCGGCATCTTGAAACGTTTGAAATGTGGGAGGCGCTCCAGGTGCCGATTCAGCCCTGCCAACTGGGAAATCAGGCGGGCAGGCTGGGCGCCGTCTGGCTGGCGCAGCAAAAGCTCGATCGAAGCTAACGTGTTACGCCTTATCCGGCCTGCATCGTCTACGCAGGCCCGGTAAGCGTCCGCGCCACCGGGCAAGGGCGTTACATCGCCGTGCGATAAAGTTCCACAATCTCGTCGTGAGTCGCCTGAATAAGGCGCAAAGAATACGGGTGAAATTATCCTGATAACAGGTTCACGCTGGCTATTTTAAGAAGCCAGAAAAATAAAAAGCAACGCAATAATTGTATTGCTTCATTTGTTATTTAATTTAACCATTTCATTCTTTTTGCGGAAATAATAACGCATCACGTAATAAATGATCATTCCCACGACGTCGTGTAAATCCAATCCGGTCAAAATATTCAAGGATCTGAATGGCCAGTTTCCGCCCTACATTCAGCCTGTCGCGAAAATCCGCCGCACACGTTGATCCTCTCTCTTGATCCAGCTCGCGGATCATATTGGCGAAAGCGACAATCCGATCGTTACGATAGTACCGATCTTTTACGATCGCGGTAATGATGCCTTGCTGTGCCGCCTGCCGCAGCACCAGCCGCATCAATTGTTCTTCCGTTCCGGTCTCTTTCGCCAGATCGCGTACCCACCAGGGCTCATCGCCAAATAGCGGTTCGACTTTTTGCCAGACGGCCTGCTGCTCATCGCTAAATCCCGCTTTATGATCCGGCAGATGCAACCAACCGTGATGGCTATGAATCAGGCCCTCGTCGCGCATCCGCTCGATCAGCATCAGAACCAGCGCTTCATCCTCCATTGGCAGGGCCATGCGGCGTAAACGCTCGCGTCCCGGCCCCGGTTCATCGCGGTGCTGTTCGTGGTAGGTCGCCAGCGTATCAAGAATCTTACGCTGCCAGCGGGCGGCGACGGGCGCGCTTAACAGATTGTCTCCGGCCTGGATAAAACCATGTTGCTCAATAAGCTGACGCATACCGAGAGGATTAAGCTGACGCGCCCAACCGAAATCCGGCAGGTTGACGGCGCCGCGTTCCAGATGAATGGCCAACGCCGCGCTATCATCCTGCGCGGCGGCAAGCGTTGAAAGCCAGTGCAAATAATCTGGTTTACGTTTACCGCGACGCGGCGCCTTAAGCGTCACCACGCGTGCGCCGGCAAGGGTGGCGCGTGCGGAAATATCACGCAGTACCAGTCTGTCATTATCGGCCAGCCACAACGGCGTATCAAAGATCAGCTCGGCCAGCGCGCCTTCCAGCAAAGAGACGCGACCGGTCACATGGCTGGCGGCATGGTGAATATGTAGCGGTTGCCATTGGGAAAGCGGCGCATGAAGCGCCAGAGAAACGAGCACCCGGGAAAAAGCCTCCCCCGCCGGCGCATCAGAAAGCAGCCAGTCGCCGCGGTTAAGCTGCTCCTTCTCCGCATCGCCCGCAATATTGAGCGCAATACGCTGCCCGGCATACGCATGGTCGGTAGGCTGATTTTGCGCGTGTAGACTTCGTACGCGCATCGGCGTATTAACGCCGGTCAACCATAGCGTATCGCCCACGTTTGCCTCTCCGCTCAACGCCGTTCCGGTCACCACCAGTCCCGCCCCTTTCACCGTAAACGCACGGTCGATAGCCAGACGGAAGCGATGCTGCGCGGCGTGTAAACGTGCAGGAAGCTGCTGTAAATGAGCACGAAGTTCTGCAATACCGCGTCCTTCATTGGCGGCGGTGACAAATAAAACGGTATCGGCGAAGCCATAGTTGTCGAGCGCCGCCAGCACCTCTTCACGTACTTCACTGATACGCGCCTCGTCCACGCGATCGGCTTTGGTCAGCGCGACGGTGAGCTGGAGATTACCTGTCAGTTGTAGGATCTGTAAATGCTCGCGCGTTTGCGCCATGACGCCGTCATCACAGGCGACCACCAGCAAAGCGTGATCGATACCGCCTACGCCCGCCAGCATGTTAGAGAGGAATTTTTCATGCCCAGGCACATCGATAAAGCCCAGCACACGACCATCCGGCTGCGGCCAATAGGCGTAGCCCAGATCGATAGTCATCCCGCGTTTTTTCTCTTCCGGCAGGCGATCGGCATTGACTCCGGTAATCGCCTGGAGCAACGTCGTTTTACCGTGGTCTACGTGTCCGGCAGTTGCAATAATCATTTCAGCATCATCTCCATAAACCGGCTTTCGTCTTCAAGACAGCGCATATCCAGCCATAAACGGCCATCATAAATTCGGCCAATGACCGGTACAGGCAGCGTGCGCCAGCGGGCCGCCAGCGCCTCCAGCCGACTACCGCGCCCGTCGTGCGGGGTAAAGGTCATGGCGGCGCTGGGGAGGCGGTCTACCGGTAATGAACCGCTGCCGATTTGCGACAGACAGGGTTTAACCTCCAGCGCAAATTCATCGCCGTAACGTGCCGCCAGCCGCGCCTGTAACCGCTGCGCTTGTTCGCGAATCGACGCTTCGCTGCGGGTTAACAGACGCAGCGTGGGTAATTTCTCCGCCAACGCTTCCGGGTGCAGATACAGACGTAACGTTGCCTCCAGCGCTGCCAGCGTCATTTTATCCGCACGCAGGGCGCGTTTCAGCGGATGGCTTTGCAGTTGGGCAATCATCGCTTTTTTGCCGACGATGATCCCGGCCTGCGGCCCGCCCAACAACTTATCGCCGGAGAAGCTTACCAGGCTGACGCCTGCGGCAATGAGCTGCTGCGGCATCGGCTCTTTGGGTAAGCCATATTGGCTTAAATCCACCAGCGAACCGCTGCCCAGATCCGCCACCACCGGAATATCCAGCTCTCGCCCGATTTCCGCCAGTTCCGCTTCCTCTACCGTTTTGGTAAAGCCCTCAATGCTGTAATTACTGGTATGCACCTTCATCAACAGCCCGGTATTTTCATTTACCGCCTGACGGTAATCTTTCGCGTGCGTCCGGTTGGTGGTGCCCACTTCATGCAGCGTACAGCCCGCCTGGCGCATAACATCCGGAATACGAAACGCGCCGCCGATTTCGACCAGCTCGCCACGCGAAACCACCACCTCTTTGCCGCTGGCGGTCGCCGCCAGCATCAGCAATACCGCCGCCGCATTGTTATTGACGATACAGGCGTCCTCCGCCCCGGTGATACGGCATAACAGCGTCGCCAGCGCCCGGTCGCGATGCCCCCGCCCGGCGCCATCCAAATCGTATTCCAGCGTCACCGGCGCGCGCATCGCCTGCGTTACCGCCTCAATCGCTTCTTGCGCCTGCAATGCGCGGCCAAGATTGGTGTGCAACACCGTCCCCGTCAGGTTAATCACCGGGCGCAGCGCGCTTTGCGCCGCATTTTCCAGCCGGAGTTTCGCCTCTTGCGCCCAGTCTGCGTACCAGTCGGGAAGCGTTTGCGTATTCCGTATGACGTCGCGCGCGTCGTCAAGCATCCGCCTAAGCAGATCAACCACCTGGGTATGGCCATACCGATCGCGCAGAGAAAGAAAAGCGCTATCGTGCAATAAGCGATCGATAGCAGGGAGCTGGCTGTAGAGTGTACGCGTTTCGCTTGTCATGAAAATGCCTGGCTGTTGGTGGCCCTCTCCTGGCGGGAGAGGGATATCGACATAAGGGGGATTGTAACGTGAGTTTGCTCAGGCGGACATAATGCGCGTCAAGCCTTTGGCGCTTCGGTGCGGGCAAAGCTTTCGCGTTGAAAAAGCGTTTCGACCAGTTTGACCAGGTGGGGGCGGCTAACACACCAGCCGGGCGCGACCCGGCGGAAGTTGAGATAGCCTACCGCACAGGCAATCGCGATAGTCGCCAGATTGACCGTATCCGTTTTTAGCGTCCCGTCGCTCAGATAACTTTCGAGCATATCCAGGCTGCGGTTGATTTTTTCCCGCTGGCGCAGCAGTTCCGTTTCCGATTGTTGCGCCGCCGGACGCGCCTGTTCGCGTACAGAAACCAACGCAGCATCCATAATGCCGTCAGCCAACGCTTCGAGCTGGCGAACTTTAAGCGCTGCCATCGGGTCACGCGGGAGCATCGCTGGCGCGATATCCAGCAGCTCAATATATTCCGCGATGATCGGCGAATCGAACCAATACTCCCCTTTCTCCGTCACCAGCGCTGGCACCTTACCCAGAGGGTTGTATTGCGCCACGCCGTTATTCGCCTCGTAGGGTAGTTCATTAATAAATTCGAAGGTGATGCCTTTTTCGAGCAGCAGAACAGAGATTTTGCGCACAAAAGGGCTGGTGTAGCTACCGATGAGTTTCATGCCGTGTCCTTTTTGCCAACCAGTAAAAATCATAGTATGGCTCAAATAAGACGAAAAGAGACGCAAAAGGAGGTTGCTGAATGACATAACGTGAGAGGGCTCGCGACAAAATGTTTGCCGGATCGTATTGACGTTACCCGGGCTTAAAATTTCTTGTGAAGAGGATCACAAAAATTCAACAAAGCACCAAAATAAAAATGTGAAATATCTCACATAAAATGGCCTTTTAAGGGCTAAAAATTAGATTCGTTGTTTTTTTACACAGCCACTTTGTGATCAATATCACATCAATTACCTCTCTACCCCCTATATTTATGTGACGCAAATCACATAAATTGTCCCTGTCTGGACAGTTGAACGATTCAGTGCCAGATTGCGCAGTATCTACACTACAGGGTCCGGCTACCTCTGCCGCTACATTAACAAACCTCGGGCTTTCAGCCTGCGCGACAGCAACATAAGAAGGGGTGTTTTTATGTCATCCGATATTAAGATCAAAGTGCAAAGCTTTGGTCGATTCCTCAGCAATATGGTGATGCCTAATATCGGCGCGTTTATCGCGTGGGGTATTATCACCGCATTATTTATTCCAACAGGGTGGTTGCCTAACGAAACGCTGGCGAAACTGGTTGGTCCGATGATCACCTACCTGCTACCGCTGCTCATCGGTTATACCGGCGGTCGTCTGGTTGGCGGCGAACGCGGCGGCGTGGTGGGCGCTATCACTACCATGGGCGTTATTGTCGGCGCGGATATGCCGATGTTCCTCGGCTCGATGATCGCCGGTCCATTAGGCGGCTACTGCATTAAGAAATTCGACAGTTGGGTAGACGGTAAGATCAAATCCGGTTTTGAGATGCTGGTGAACAACTTCTCCGCTGGCATTATCGGTATGATCCTCGCCATCCTGGCGTTCCTCGGTATTGGTCCGGCGGTTGAAGTCCTGTCCAAAATTCTGGCGGCGGGCGTTAACTTCATGGTGGCGCACGATATGCTGCCGCTGGCGTCCATTTTTGTTGAACCGGCGAAAATCCTGTTCCTCAATAACGCGATTAACCACGGCATCTTCTCACCGCTGGGTATCCAGCAGTCCCATGAGATGGGTAAATCCATCTTCTTCCTGATTGAAGCTAACCCGGGTCCGGGGATGGGCGTCCTGCTGGCGTACATGTTCTTCGGTCGCGGCAGCGCTAAACAGTCTGCGGGCGGCGCGGCGATTATCCACTTCCTGGGCGGTATCCACGAAATTTACTTCCCGTACGTGCTGATGAACCCACGTCTGATCCTGGCCGTTATCCTTGGCGGTATGACTGGCGTATTCACCCTGACCATCCTGAACGGCGGTCTGGTTTCTCCGGCTTCTCCTGGCTCGATTCTGGCGGTACTGGCGATGACGCCAAAAGGCGCTTACTTCGCTAACATCGCTGCCATCGTGGCGGCAATGGCGGTCTCCTTCGTGGTTTCTGCAATTCTGCTGAAAACCAGCAAAGTGAAAGAAGAAGATGACATTGAAGCGGCCACCCGTCGTATGCATGACATGAAAGCGGAATCTAAAGGCGCCTCTCCGCTGGCGGCTGGAGATGTCACCAACGACCTGAGCCATGTGCGTAAAATCATCGTGGCTTGCGATGCCGGTATGGGTTCCAGCGCGATGGGCGCAGGGGTACTGCGTAAGAAAGTACAGGATGCGGGCCTGAGCCAGATCTCCGTCACCAATAGCGCCATTAACAATCTGCCGCCGGATGTGGATCTGGTCATTACTCACCGTGACCTTACCGAGCGCGCGATGCGTCAGGTACCGCAGGCGCAGCATATTTCGCTGACCAACTTCCTGGATAGCGGCCTGTACACCAGCCTGACCGAACGTCTGGTTGCCGCACAGCGCCACAATACTAATGAAGAGAAAGTACGCGACCATCTGAAAGACAGCTTTGAGGAGGGTGATAACAACCTGTTCAAACTGGGTGCGGAGAATATCTTCCTGGGCCGTAAAGCCGCTAACAAAGAAGAGGCGATTCGCTTTGCCGGTGAACAACTGGTGAAAGGCGGCTATGTTGAGCCGGAATACGTCGAGGCGATGCTGGACCGCGAAAAGCTGACGCCGACTTACCTCGGTGAATCCATCGCAGTACCGCACGGTACGGTGGAAGCGAAAGATCGCGTGCTGAAAACCGGCGTGGTGTTCTGCCAGTATCCGGAAGGCGTACGCTTCGGTGAAGAAGAAGACGATATTGCCCGTCTGGTCATCGGTATCGCTGCGCGTAACAATGAGCACATCCAGGTCATCACCAGCCTGACCAACGCGCTGGATGATGAATCCGTGATCGAACGTCTGGCGCACACCACCAGCGTGGATGAAGTGCTGGAACTGCTGGCAGGTAAAAAAGCTTAACAGTTAAGTATCCCCAAAATAGTTCGAGCTGCAGGAAGGCGGCAACGCAGTGAATCCCCAGGAGCGTACATAAGTACGTGACTGGGGTGAGCGAGGAGAGCCAACGCATCTGCAGTTCGAACTATGAAGGCGATATCCTCTCCCTTGTGGAGAGGGTTAGGTTGAGGGAAAAGCCTCACCCCAGCCCTCTCGGGTAAAAACATTAATGAAGGTTAATACTATGAAAGCATTACATTTTGGCGCAGGTAATATCGGTCGTGGCTTTATCGGCAAACTGCTGGCTGACGCGGGGATACAACTGACGTTTGCGGATGTAAATCAGGTCGTACTCGATGCCCTGAATGCCCGTCATAGCTATCAGGTTCATGTTGTGGGTGAAAATGAGCAGGTGGATACCGTTTCCGGCGTCAACGCTGTCAGCAGCATCGGCGATGATGTTGTCGACCTGATTGCCCACGTTGATTTAATCACCACTGCCGTGGGCCCGGTTGTGCTTGAGCGTATCGCTCCGGCCATCGCTAAAGGGCTGGCAAAACGTAAGGCGCAGGGCGTGGATGCCCCGCTGAATATCATCGCCTGTGAAAATATGGTGCGCGGCACCACGCAGCTGAAAGGCCACGTAATGAACGCGCTGGCGGATGGCGATAAAGCCTGGGTTGAACAGCACGTTGGCTTTGTCGATTCCGCCGTTGACCGTATTGTGCCGCCTTCCGCTTCCGCCACCCATGACCCGCTGGAAGTGACGGTAGAAACCTTCAGCGAGTGGATCGTCGATAAAACCCAGTTTAAAGGCGCATTGCCGACCATTCCGGGGATGGAGTTAACGGATAACCTGATGGCATTTGTCGAACGTAAACTCTTCACGCTGAACACGGGTCATGCTATAACCGCGTACCTCGGCAAATTAGCCGGTCATCAGACCATTCGCGACGCTATTCTCGATGAGAGTATTCGCGCGGTGGTGAAAGGCGCGATGGAAGAAAGCGGCGCGGTGCTGATCAAACGCTACGGTTTTGATGCCGACAAACATGCGGCATACATTCAGAAAATCCTCGGTCGTTTTGAAAACCCGTATCTGAAAGATGACGTCGAACGCGTAGGCCGTCAGCCGCTACGCAAACTCAACGCGAGCGACCGTCTGATCAAACCGCTGCTTGGCACCCTGGAATATGGTCTGCCGCATGTGAATCTGGTCAAAGGGATCGCGGCGGCGATGCATTTCCGTAGCGATGAAGATCCGCAGGCGCAAGAGTTGGCGGCACTGATTACCGAAAAAGGCCCGCAGGCCGCGCTGGCGCAAATTTCCGGGCTGGATGCCAATAGCGATGTGGTGGCGGAGGCGGTTAACGCATATAACGCGACCAAATGACGCAGAACCCGGCGCAGGTTAGCCTGCGCCCAAATAACAGATTGTCAGATATGCAGGCAATAATGGAACAAACCCAGGCCTTTGAAAATCGTGTGCTTGAGCGTCTGAATGCTGGCAAAACCGTACGGAGCTTCCTGATTACCGCCGTCGAGTTATTGACCGAGGCGGTGAACATTCTGGTGCTCCAGGTGTTTCGCAAAGACGACTATGCCGTGAAATACGCTGTGGAACCGTTGCTGGACGGCGACGGGCCGCTGGGCGATCTTTCGGTACGTCTGAAACTTATCTATGGCCTGGGCGTACTCAGCCGCACCGAATATGAAGATGCGGAGCTGTTAATGGCGCTGCGCGAAGAGCTGAATCACGATGGCAATGAGTACGCCTTTACCGACGATGAAATCCTCGGGCCGTTTGGCGAACTGCACTGCGTCATGGCGCTACCGCCGCCGCCGCATTTTGATACATCCGACGCGGCGCTATACGCCATGCAAATTCAGCGCTACCAGCAGGCGGTGCGTTCGACGATGATTCTCTCTCTGACCGAGCTGATTTCTAAAATCAGCTTAAAAAAGGCCTTTCAAAAGTAAATCCCGCCGTTAACCTCTTTCTTCTTCTTTTGGTCGGTACAGCCGCCGGTAATATTCCAGACGCTGCAAATAAATGGGCGCGCTCTCCGACGGCACCTCGGAAGGAACATAATCACGCGGCGGCGTTTTATTCAGGTATTCACGGAACGCCTGGCTGGACGCCATAAAATCGACGGCTTTATCAATAAGAAGTGGTACGTTCTCACCTATTTTTGCCATGATAGATCCTCCATGTGGGACCCGCGTCTGACTCCCGCGGTCGCTTATTTGAGTTTAGGATCAATTTAGCGTTGTCATTGAGGAAAATGTGCTTAATCGCTTTTCTTGTCGGCAAAAAGGCGCTTCATCTTTTCTTTCGAAAAAAAATAGTTTATTATCAATGAGATAAATAAATAATTAGCGATGTAATACTTGCCGTAATTGATTATCTTTACGTCATGAGTTGTGAAGAATCACTCACTGCGCGCATACTATAGGATATCTATCCCATTTCTATCAGAAGCTATCCCATGAAAGAAGTCGAAAAAAACGAAATTAAACGCCTGAGCGATCGTCTTGACGCTATTCGCCACCAGCAGGCAGGTCTCTCTCTGGTTGAATCCGCCGATAAATACGCGGAGCTGGAAAAAGAAAAAGAGACGCTAGAAGCAGAAATTATCCGTCTGCGCGAAGTACACAGCCAGAAACTGAGTAAAGAAGCGCAGAAGCTGATGAACCTGCCGTTTCGCCGCGCGATCACTAAAAAAGAGCAGGCCGACATGGGCAAGTTGAAGAAAAGCGTGCGTGGCCTGATTGTTGTCCACCCGATGACGGCGCTGGGCCGGGAAATGGGGCTCAAAGAGATGACAGGTTTCGCGAAGAGCGAGTTCTAAACCTTCCGCATCCCAGGCTCTCAGGACACCCGTTGTACGGAGGATGTCTTGAGAGCATCGGGCTATATTCCGAATTTTTCATGGAAGTATTTACACCGATTATATACAAGTTCATTTTTAACGGTAATCCCTGCTTTTTCAGGATGAAAAATCCCACTATCGTGCCTGTTTGTATTTATACAATGAATTTTTTCATCCTCTTTTCTCATACCCCGCAGAATATGATTGACCCGCAAAATTAAATAACATTATCATCCCTGAAAAAAATCCCCATACATAAACATTATAATTATATTTTTATAAAGCATTGCTATGAGCAATTGATAAATAACGTCGGGTTTTTGCGCGCTTCTATAGAAGCGACGAATGTTTTCATTCTAACCATACATTAATGAGTTATTGGCAATACTCGCTGAATGATGAGCTAGTTGTATAAATAACAGGTTAACTATTTATATTATATAAATTATTAACAAGGATATTTCATATGCACAAAAATGGAAAATTTATCCCCCTGCTTACGTTGGGATTCACATTCTTTTTATCTGGTTGTGATTACTTCGCAGATAAACACCTTGTTGAAGAAATGAAAGAACAACAAAAAGAACAAGAAACAAAGATAAACCTGTTAGAAAAACAACAAAAAGAACAAGAAGCAAAGATAAATCTGTTAGAAAAACAACAAGCTACGATTATCAACACAACCAAAAAGGTCACCGAAGTCGTTGGCCGCGTTGAACGCAAACAACGGCTATTCGACTATACAGAACTGGACCCATCACAAACGCACTATTTTATTATTAACAACGGCAATATCGGATTAGCCGGGCGTATTCTATCTATTGAGCCAATAGATAATGGAAGTGTTATTCATCTTGATTTAGTTAACTTACTCAGCATTCCGGTATCAAACCTTGCGTTTAATATGACATGGGGTACGAAAAAACCTTCCGAGGCAAAAGATCTGCCTCGCTGGAAACAACTCCTGCTCAACACGAAAATGGACTCGACAATCGAACTCTTACCGGGAGCATGGACAAACGTCACGCTAACATTAAAAGGCGTATCGCCCAATAATCTTAAGTATCTAAAAATAGGTATTGACATGGAGAATGTCATATTCGACAGCATACAACCTATTAACGATACAAAAAAGAAGCCAAAAAAATAATAGCCATTGATACAATCATTTTAGAAAAGGAAATTACTCATTCATGAGTAGAATATTTAAAGTCCTCTGGAATGCCGCTACGGGAACATTTGTTGTCACCAGCGAAACCGCAAAAAGCCGCGGCAAAAAAAACGGCCGCAGAAAGCTGGCGGTTTCCGCACTCATCGGTCTTAGCAGCATTATGGTTTCTGCGGATGCACTGGCCAACGCAGGAAACGATACAGGCGACGGCGTTACTCCAACGGGTACCCAGACTGGAGGAAAAGGGTGGATTGCAATTGGTACCGATGCCACAGCC
Organism: Salmonella sp. SAL00653; assembly: GCF_046552515.1. Taxonomy (NCBI): domain Bacteria; kingdom Pseudomonadati; phylum Pseudomonadota; class Gammaproteobacteria; order Enterobacterales; family Enterobacteriaceae; genus Salmonella; species Salmonella sp. SAL00653. The sequence continues at coordinate 124,956 of NZ_JBGDTY010000013.1, read as the reverse complement.
AATACTTACACCAACGTTGATGGCGCAAGCGCCGCAATGGGTTATAAAGCCTCCGCGATGGGGAAATGGAGTACCGCCATTGGTTCCTACAGCCAGTCCACCGGCGACTCTTCGTTAGCGCTTGGCGTAAAATCGGTTTCTGCCGGTGACCGGGCCATTGCAATGGGCGCCTCATCCTCAGCCAGTGGAAGTTATTCAATGGCAATGGGTGTGTATGCCAATTCGAGCGGCGCAAAATCGGTTGCATTAGGTTATAGATCTGTCGCGAGCGGAGCAACTTCCTCTGCATTAGGTTATCAAGCTACTGCGAGCGGCGACGACAGCGCTGCTTTTGGTAATGGCGCAAAAGCGGTAGGCACCAACTCAGTTGCCCTTGGCTCGGGCTCTATCGCCCAAGAAGACAATTCCGTCGCCGTGGGTAACAGCACCACTCAGCGGCAGATCACCTACGTTGCTAAAGGCGACATCAATTCCACCAGTACCGATGCCGTTACAGGTGCGCAAATTTATTCTTTAAGTCAATCCGTCGCCGACCGACTCGGCGGAGGGGCTTCCGTTAATTCTGATGGTACAGTGAATGCGCCCCTCTACGAGGTAGGCACAGGCATCTACAATAACGTAGGCAGTGCATTAAGCGCACTTAACACGTCTATCACTAACACAGAGGCCTCTGTCGCAGGATTAGCCGAAGACGCGCTGTTGTGGGATGACAGCACCAGCACCTTTAGCGCTAGCCACACGGGAAACGCCAGCAAAATCACCAATCTGGCGGCAGGCACCCTGGCCGCAGACAGCACCGACGCCGTTAACGGCTCCCAGTTGTTTGATACGAACGAGAAAGTGGATCAGAACACTGCTGATATCACCGCCAATACCGACAGCATTAACCAGAACACCGCTGATATCACCGCCAATACCGACAGCATCAATCAGAACACCACTGATATCGCCGCCAATACGACCAGCATCAATCAGAACACTACTGATATCGCCACCAACACCACCAGTATCAACAGCCTGAGCGACTCCGTCACCACGTTCACCGATGATGCCCTGTTATGGGATGCTGACACTGGCGCATTCAGCGCTAAGCACAACGGAAGCGACAGCAAGTTAACCAATCTGGCGGCGGGTACCCTGGCTGCGGACAGCACCGACGCCGTTAACGGCTCTCAGTTGTTTGCCACCAACGAAAATGTGTCGCAGAACACAACCGATATCGCTGCCAACACCACCAGCATCAATCAGAACACCACTGATATCGCCACCAACACCACCAGTATCAACAGTCTGAGCGACTCCGTCACCACGCTCACCGATGATGCCCTGCTTTGGGATGCAGCCTCTGGCGCATTCAGCGCTAAGCACAACGGAAGCGACAGCAAAATCACCAATCTGGCGGCGGGTACCCTGGCCGCTGACAGCACCGACGCCGTTAACGGCTCCCAATTGTTTGCCACCAATGAAAATGTGTCTCAGAACACCACTGATATCGCCACCAACACCACCAGCATCAACAACCTGAGCAATTCCGTCACCACGCTCACTGACGATGCCCTGCTATGGGATGCAGCCTCTGGCGCATTCAGCGCTAGCCGCAACGGAAGCGCCAGTAAAATCATCAATGTCGCCGCCGGGGACCTTTCTGAAGACAGTACAGACGCGGTGAACGGCTCTCAGTTGTATGAAACCAACCAGAAGGTGGATCAAAACACCTCTGCTATTGCAGATATTAATACGTCCATCACCAATCTTAGCTCTGACAACCTGAGCTGGAATGAGACAACGAGTTCGTTCTCTGCCAGCCACGGAAGTAGTACGACAAACAAAATCACCAACGTTGCTGCCGGAGAGCTGTCTGAAGAAAGTACCGACGCCGTTAACGGATCGCAGCTGTTCGAAACCAATGAAAAAGTGGATCAGAACACGACCGATATCGCCGCCAATACCACTAACATCACTCAGAGCAGCACCGCGATTGAGAACCTGAATACTTCTGTCTCCGACATTAATACGTCCATTACCGGCCTCACTGATAACGCTCTGTTATGGGACGAAGACATCGGCGCTTTCAGCGCAAACCACGGTGGAAGCACCAGTAAAATAACCAATGTCGCCGCCGGGGCGCTTTCTGAGGACAGTACAGACGCGGTAAACGGCTCACAGTTGTATGAAACCAACCAGAAGGTGGATCAAAACACTTCTGCTATCGCGGATATCAATACGTCCATCACTAATCTTGGTACCGATGCACTGAGCTGGGATGACGAAGAAGGCGCGTTCAGCGCCAGCCACAGTACCAGCGGTACCAATAAGATAACCAATGTAGCAGCAGGTGAAATCGCCAGTGACAGTACTGACGCTGTTAATGGCTCTCAGCTCTATGAAACTAACATGCTGATTTCTCAGTATAGTGAATCTATTAGCCAACTAGCCGGCGATACCAGCGAAACCTATATCACGGAAAATGGTACCGGCGTGAAATACATCCGTACGAATGATAACGGGCTTGAAGGCCAGGATGCATACGCAACGGGTAACGGCGCAACGGCAGTAGGTTACGACGCCGTCGCCTCTGGCGCTGGCAGTCTGGCTCTTGGCCAAAACAGCAGCAGCATTGAGGGCAGTATCGCTTTGGGCAGTGGCTCCACCTCTAACCGCGCTATTACAACCGGTATACGAGAAACGAGCGCAACAAGCGATGGTGTCGTCATTGGCTACAATACAACAGACAGAGAGTTGCTGGGCGCGTTGTCATTGGGGACGGATGGAGAAAGCTATCGTCAAATTACCAACGTTGCTGACGGCTCTGAAGCGCAAGATGCGGTAACAGTTCGTCAGTTACAAAATGCCATTGGTGCGGTCACTACTACACCGACCAAGTACTACCACGCAAACTCAACGGAAGAAGATTCACTGGCTGTCGGAACTGACTCACTGGCAATGGGTGCGAAGACCATCGTCAATGCTGATGCAGGTATTGGTATTGGTATTGGTCTGAATACACTGGTGATGGCTGATGCCATCAACGGTATTGCTATCGGTTCTAACGCACGCGCCAATCATGCAAACAGTATTGCAATGGGTAATGGTTCTCAGACCACTCGCGGCGCACAGACTGACTACACCGCCTACAACATGGACACACCGCAGAACTCTGTCGGTGAGTTCTCTGTCGGCAGTGAAGACGGTCAACGTCAGATCACTAACGTCGCGGCGGGTTCGGCAGATACCGATGCCGTTAACGTTGGTCAATTGAAAGTAACGGACGCGCAGGTTTCCAGGAATACCCAGAGCATTACTAACCTGAATACTCAGGTATCGAATCTGGATACCCGCGTCACCAATATCGAAAACGGCATTGGCGATATCGTCACTACCGGTAGCACCAAGTACTTCAAGACCAACACCGATGGCGCAGATGCAAATGCCCAGGGTGCGGACAGCGTCGCGATTGGCTCTGGCTCTATTGCTGCCGCTGAAAACAGCGTGGCGTTAGGTACAAATTCCGTCGCAGATGAAGCTAATACTGTGTCTGTCGGCTCTTCTACTCAACAACGCCGTATTACCAACGTTGCCGCAGGGGTGAACAACACTGACGCGGTTAATGTGGCGCAACTGAAAGCCTCAGAAGCAGGCTCCGTGCGTTATGAAACCAATGCAGATGGCTCGGTTAACTATAGCGTGCTCAACCTGGGAGACGGGAGTGGCGGCACCACTCGGATCGGCAATGTTTCAGCGGCGGTGAATGATACGGATGCGGTTAACTATGCGCAATTGAAACGCAGCGTCGAAGAAGCAAACACCTATACCGACCAGAAAATGGGTGAAATGAACAGCAAAATCAAAGGGGTAGAAAACAAGATGAGCGGCGGTATCGCTTCAGCGATGGCGATGGCCGGTCTGCCACAAGCCTACGCCCCGGGCGCCAACATGACCTCGATTGCTGGCGGTACGTTTAATGGTGAAAGTGCCGTCGCCATTGGTGTCTCCATGGTAAGTGAAAGCGGGGGCTGGGTGTATAAACTGCAAGGAACCAGCAACAGCCAGGGCGATTACTCTGCAGCCATTGGCGCGGGCTTCCAGTGGTAATGAAGTAACAACACTCCCGACATCAAAGGCAATGGCATAATGCCATTGCCTTTTCACTTCCCTTTGTGGTCCTCTCCTCTCAATTGGCCCTACCAATTTTAGCCAGTTACCACAGCTTACTCACATTTCACTAAATTAACTCTACAATACCGTTGCCAATAAATAACATCTGGTTAACTATTTGTTGTCATTATCCATACACAACAATATTGGCAGGACCAATTTTACACATAATGTGACTTCAACGAGATGAGCAAAGATTCATCCCATTATGCGTGTGGTTCTCAGGAGACCTGCAATGAACCTCTGGCAACAAAACTATGACCCGGCGGGTAATATCTGGCTTTCCAGCCTGATCGCATCGCTCCCAATCCTGTTCTTCTTTTTCGCCCTGATTAAACTCAAGCTGAAAGGCTACGTTGCCGCTTCGTGGACGGTGGTTATCGCGCTCGCCGTTGCGCTGCTGTTCTATAAAATGCCGGTCGATCACGCGCTGGCATCGGTCGTGTATGGCTTCTTCTACGGGCTATGGCCGATAGCCTGGATAATCATCGCCGCGGTCTTTGTCTATAAAATTTCGGTCAAGACCGGGCAGTTTGACATTATTCGCTCGTCAATTCTGTCGATTACCCCCGACCAGCGTCTGCAAATGCTGATTGTCGGCTTCTGCTTCGGCGCGTTCCTTGAAGGCGCAGCAGGTTTCGGCGCGCCGGTGGCGATAACCGCCGCGCTGCTGGTGGGCCTGGGCTTTAATCCGCTGTATGCGGCAGGGCTGTGCCTGATTGTAAACACCGCGCCAGTCGCTTTTGGTGCGATGGGTATTCCGATTCTGGTTGCCGGTCAGGTCACGGGCCTGGACAGCTTTGAAATCGGTCAGATGGTCGGTCGTCAGCTACCGTTCCTGACCATTATCGTCCTGTTCTGGATTATGGCGATTATGGACGGCTGGCGCGGCGTGAAAGAAACCTGGCCTGCGGTGATGGTCTCTGGCGGTTCGTTTGCTATCGCCCAGTATCTCAGCTCCAACTTTATCGGGCCGGAACTGCCGGACATTATCTCTTCGCTGGTGTCTCTGGTGTGCCTGACGCTGTTCCTCAAACGTTGGCAGCCGGTACGCATCTTCCGCTTCGGCGATATGGGCGCGTCACAGGTCGATCAGACGCTGGCCCGTACCCGCTATACGACAGGACAAATTGTTCGCGCCTGGTCGCCGTTCCTGTTCCTGACCGCCACGGTCACTCTCTGGAGCATACCGCCGTTCAAAGCGCTGTTTGCCCCCGGCGGCGCGCTGTATGACTGGGTAATTAACGTTCCGGTACCGTATCTCGATAAACTGGTCGCCCGTATGCCGCCGGTTGTACACGAAGCGACCGCTTACGCGGCGGTGTATAAATTTGACTGGTTCTCCGCCACCGGCACGGCGATCCTGTTTGCCGCGCTGTTGTCTATCGTCTGGCTGAAAATGAAACCCTCAGCCGCAATCCAGACCTTTGGCAGCACGCTGAAAGAGCTGGCGTTGCCGATTTACTCCATCGGCATGGTGCTGGCGTTCGCGTTTATCTCGAACTATTCCGGGCTTTCCTCCACGCTGGCGTTAGCGCTGGCGCACACCGGCAGCGCCTTCACGTTCTTCTCGCCGTTCCTCGGCTGGCTGGGTGTCTTCCTGACCGGGTCCGACACCTCATCTAACGCGCTGTTTGCCTCTCTACAGGCTACCGCGGCGCAGCAAATCGGCGTCTCTGATGTGCTGATGGTGGCGGCGAACACCACTGGAGGCGTAACCGGGAAGATGATCTCGCCGCAGTCTATCGCCATCGCCTGCGCGGCGGTGGGACTGGTAGGGAAAGAGTCCGATCTGTTCCGTTTTACCGTCAAACACAGCCTGATCTTCACCTGTATGGTGGGCGTGATCACTACGCTTCAGGCCTATGTTTTAACCTGGATGATTCCGTGATTGTGATGCCAAAACGCCTGTCAGACGAGATTGCCTCTCGCGTGCGGGCGCTGATTGAAGAACAAAACCTGGAAGCGGGCATGAAATTGCCCGCCGAGCGCCAGTTGGCTCTACAGCTTGGCGTATCACGCAACTCTTTACGCGAAGCGCTGGCGAAGCTGGTCAGTGAAGGCGTGCTGGTGAGTCGTCGCGGCGGCGGGACATTTGTCCGCTGGCAGCACGAAACCTGGTCTGAACAGAATATCGTGCAACCGCTGAAAATGCTGATGGCGAACGATCCGGACTACAGTTTCGACATTCTGGAAGCCCGCCACGCCATTGAAGCCAGTACGGCCTGGCACGCCGCCATGCGTGCCACCGCTGCCGACAAAGAGAAAATCAGACTCTGCTTTGATGCGACGCTCAGCGAAGACCCGGATCTCGCCTCCCAGGCCGACGTGCGCTTTCATCTGGCGATCGCGGAAGCATCGCACAATGTGGTGCTGTTGCAAACCATGCGCGGTTTCTTCGACGTCCTGCAATCCTCCGTCAAACAGAGTCGCCAGCGTATGTATCTCGTTCCGCCCGTATTCTCAAAGCTGACGGAACAACACCAGGCAGTGATGGACGCCATTCTGGACGGTAACGCCGAGGGCGCGCGTAAAGCGATGATGGCGCACCTCAGTTTTGTCCACACCACGATTAAACGATTTGATGAAGACCAGGCCCGCCAGGCGCGTATTACCCGCCTGCCCGGCGACCATAATGAGATGACCAGGGAGAATAAATCATGATTATTTCAGCAGCCAGCGATTATCGCGCCGCAGCTCAGCGCACGTTGCCTCCTTTCCTCTTCCACTACATCGACGGCGGCGCGTATGCGGAATATACCCTGCGCCGAAATGTGGAAGACCTGTCGCAAGTCGCTCTGCGCCAGCGCGTGCTGAAAAATATGTCCGATTTAAGCCTGGAAACGACCCTGTTTAACGAAACGTTGCCGATGCCGGTGGCATTAGCGCCGGTAGGCCTGTGCGGCATGTACGCCCGTCGCGGCGAAGTACAGGCCGCCGCCGCCGCAGACGCAAAGGGCATTCCGTTCACCCTTTCCACCGTCTCCGTCTGTCCGATAGAAGAAGTTGCACCAACCATTCAGCGCCCGATGTGGTTCCAGCTTTATGTGCTGCGTGACCGGGGCTTTATGCGCAACGCGCTTGAACGTGCGAAAGCGGCGGGCTGCTCCACGCTGGTCTTTACCGTGGATATGCCGACGCCGGGCGCGCGCTACCGTGACGCCCACTCCGGGATGAGCGGCCCAAACGCGGCCATGCTCCGTTACTGGCAGGCGGTGATGCACCCTAAATGGGCGTGGGATGTCGGCCTGAACGGTCGCCCGCATGATTTAGGCAATATTTCCGCCTATCTGGGTAAACCAACCGGCCTTGAGGACTATATCGGCTGGCTGGCAAATAACTTCGATCCGTCCATCTCCTGGAAAGATCTGGAGTGGATACGCGAATTCTGGGACGGCCCAATGGTGATCAAAGGGATCCTCGATCCAGAAGATGCCCGCGATGCGGTACGTTTCGGCGCTGACGGTATCGTGGTGTCGAATCACGGCGGCCGCCAGCTCGATGGCGTGCTCTCTTCCGCCCGCGCCCTGCCCGCCATTGCCGATGCGGTGAAAGGCGATATCGCCATTCTGGCGGATAGCGGGATCCGTAACGGGCTGGATGTCGTGCGTATGATTGCGTTGGGGGCCGATACCGTACTGCTGGGTCGGGCCTATCTCTACGCGCTGGCGACGGCAGGAAAAGCGGGTGTCGCCAATCTGCTGGACCTGATCGAGAAAGAGATGAAAGTCGCCATGACCCTGACCGGCGCGAAAACCATTAGCGAAATCAGTGGCGATTCACTGGTGCAGGAACTGGGGAAAAGTTTGCCCGCCGCGCTGGCGCCAATGAGCAAAGGCGATGCCGCCTGAACGCCTGGCGCGTGAGAGCCCGGTAAATTTCTGCTATTCTGCCCCCCGCATTTAAGGGGGCATCATGCTTAACATCGTACTCTTCGAACCAGAAATCCCGCCGAATACCGGCAACATCATTCGTCTTTGCGCCAATACCGGCTTTCGTCTGCACATCATCGAACCGATGGGGTTTACCTGGGATGATAAGCGCTTACGCCGCGCAGGGCTGGACTATCACGAATTCGCCGCGGTTCAGCGCCATCACGATTATGCCGCCTTTGTCGCCGCCGAAAACCCGCAGCGCCTGTTTGCGTTGACGACAAAGGGCACGCCCGCCCATAGCGCCGTAAGCTATCAGGATGGCGATTATTTGATGTTTGGCCCGGAAACGCGCGGCCTGCCCGCCAGCATTCTCGATGCGTTGCCTAAAGAGCAGAAGATTCGCATTCCGATGATGCCGGATAGCCGTAGCATGAACCTGTCGAATGCGGTGTCGGTGGTGGTGTATGAAGCGTGGCGCCAGTTAGGATACTCCGGCGCGGTATTACGGTCGTAATATATTCAATGCCGGATGGCAGCTGACGCCTGATCCGGCCTGGCCGATCCCGATGGCATGTTCCCGTTTATGCGGACTCTCGCTCAATCAAATGAAAGCCAATATCCACAATAGCTTCTGCGCACGGTTTCTGTTCAATACGATCGGCCAACAGCGTAGCGGCGCGCTGACCAATGGCGCGTCTGTCAACGCTTACGGTAGTAATTGACGGTCGATTGCTGGCGGCAAAATCAAGGTCGCCAAAACCAATAACCGCTAAATCATGCGGGATGCGCAAACCACGGCTTTCCGCCTCCATCATCGCCCCCTGTGCCAGGGTATCAGAACTGCAAACAATGACATCAAACGTCCCTTCGTCAAAAAGCTGGCTTAAACCGCTGCGCCCCAGCGAAAGCGATGCCGGAAGGGGGGCACCTACCTGCGGTACGGCATGAATAGCGTGGCGTTGAAGAACACTACATAACCCCTGCTTACGTTGCGCGGCTCGGCGATCGGCGGTCCACAACAAGCCGGGACGACGATAGCCCTTACTCAGAAGATACTCCCCCGTCGCCTGCCCGACTTTTTCATGGGAAAAACCGACCAGCATATCAAGCGGCGTGGGCGTTAAGTCCCAAATTTCCACCACCGGAATAGCCGCGTTCAGGATGACCTTTTTCAGTTCTATCGTGTGATGGATCCCGGTAAGCACCACGCCATCGGGGCGGCGGGAAAGCAGTGTCGCCACCAACTCCGCTTCCGTTTGTTCGGTATATCCCGCCACGCACAGCAATATGTGATATCCGCGTCGGGCCAGTTCATCGCTCAGCGACTGGATGGTATCGACAAACATGTTGTTGTTAATTTGCGGCACGACGACAGCGATTAATTTACTCCGTCGCGACGCCAGACCACCGGCTAACGCGTTGGGTATGTAGCCTGTGACGCGAACCGCCTGCATGACTTTCTCAACCGTTTTGGGGCGAACCAGTTGTGGCGAATTCAATGCCCGGCTGACTGTCATCGGAGACAGCCCGGCGCTACGTGCTACATCTTCCAGCGTCGGCGCACGAGGTGATTTGGTTCTCTTCACGTCTGATGCCCCTGCAAAGATTGGCTGATTTATCCGCGCATTATTCATCATGCCTGCGGCTATTGCCAGCTTCGCATCAGGAAAGGCCGTAAATACAGTAGCTTATCAAGCTCAGTCATTACAAAATGATAGCGCTATCATTTTGTATTATGCATTTCCCCAGATATTTTTGGATCGTGATCTATTTTGCAATAAATTCTGCTTTTTATACGACATATGTGATCAAATGTTCAAATCAACATCAACTTTCTGGATCCTGCGCTCGCTTAATAATAAAAATGTTAGCGCAATCATTTTGTGATTATCAGGAGAAAAAAAATGGCTTTAAGCGCGAATTCCGACGCCGTAACGTATGCAAAAGCGGCGAATACCAGAACCGCGGCAGAAACCGGCGATCGTATCGAATGGGTGAAGCTATCACTGGCTTTTCTACCGCTGGCGACGCCAGTGAGTGACGCGAAGGTACTGACCGGTCGCCAGAAACCTTTGACCGAAGTGGCAATCATCATTGCCGAAATCCGCAGTCGCGATGGCTTTGAGGGCGTTGGTTTTAGCTACTCTAAACGTGCTGGCGGCCAGGGTATTTATGCTCACGCCAAAGAGATAGCCGACAATCTACTGGGCGAAGATCCCAATGATATCGACAAAATATACACCAAGCTGCTGTGGGCCGGAGCCTCGGTGGGGCGTAGCGGGATGGCGGTACAGGCTATCTCCCCTATCGATATCGCCTTATGGGATATGAAGGCTAAACGTGCCGGTCTGCCACTGGCAAAACTGTTGGGCGCGCACCGCGACTCCGTTCAGTGTTACAACACCTCAGGGGGGTTCTTGCATACACCGCTCGATCAAGTGCTGAAAAATGTGGTGATTTCCCGCGAAAATGGCATTGGCGGTATTAAGTTGAAAGTCGGACAACCCAACTGCGCTGAGGATATTCGCCGCTTAACCGCAGTACGTGAAGCGCTTGGGGATGAGTTCCCGTTAATGGTTGACGCTAACCAGCAGTGGGATCGCGAAACGGCTATCCGCATGGGGCGTAAAATGGAACAGTTCAATCTTATCTGGATTGAAGAACCATTAGATGCTTACGACATCGAAGGCCACGCCCAGCTTGCTGCCGCGCTGGATACGCCTATCGCCACCGGGGAAATGCTGACCAGTTTCCGGGAACACGAGCAGTTGATTCTGGGCAATGCCAGCGATTTCGTTCAGCCAGATGCGCCGCGTGTCGGCGGTATCTCTCCGTTCCTGAAGATTATGGATCTGGCGGCGAAACACGGGCGTAAGCTGGCACCGCACTTTGCGATGGAAGTACACCTGCACCTTTCCGCAGCGTATCCCCTGGAGCCGTGGCTGGAACATTTCGAGTGGCTGAACCCATTATTCAACGAGCAACTTGAGCTGCGCGATGGCCGCATGTGGATTTCCGATCGTCATGGTCTGGGTTTCACGCTCAGTGAACAAGCGCGCCGCTGGACACAATTAACATGTGAATTTGGCAAACGCCCTTAACCCGACTGGCGGGAATCCGTCCCGCCTCTCTTACCTTACAGGATGCATTCTGCCCTTATCTGAGGAGTAGATAATGAACACAATAATAAAGCGCACAAAAGTGCGTCATACCATTCTTATATTTTTATTTCTTGCTACCGTATTTAATTATGCGGATCGCGCAACTCTATCCGTAGTTGCCCCAATAATGAGTAAAGAATTAGGTTTTGATCCGGAAGCGATAGGCCTGGCCTTCTCCTCATTTGGTATCGCCTATGTCATTATGCAACTACCCGGTGGTTGGCTATTAGACCGCTACGGTTCACGACTGGTTTACGGTTGCGCATTGATTGGCTGGTCGTTAGTAACCATGTTTCAGGGAACGATCTATCTGTATGGCAGCCCATTAATTGTACTGGTTATTCTACGTCTGCTGATGGGCGCGATTGAAGCGCCTGCCTTTCCGGCGAACAGTCGTTTAAGCGTACAATGGTTTCCCAATAATGAACGAGGTTTCGTTACTTCAGTTTATCAGGCTGCGCAATATATCTCGCTGGGCATTATCACCCCGCTAATGACGATCATTCTGCATAATTTAAGCTGGCATTTTGTCTTCTATTATATTGGCGCTATTGGCGTGATGCTCGGTATATTCTGGTTAATGAAAGTCAAAGATCCGATGCACCATCCAAAAGTTAATCAAGCGGAAATTGACTATATTCGTAGCGGTGGTGGCGAGCCCTCTCTGGGCTGTAAAAAGGAGCCGCAGAAAATAACGTTCGCGCAGATTAAAACCGTCTGTGTTAACCGGATGATGATCGGTGTTTACATCGGGCAATTCTGCGTCACCTCTATCACCTGGTTCTTCCTGACCTGGTTCCCGACCTACCTGTACCAGGCGAAAGGCATGTCGATTCTGAAAGTCGGTTTTGTGGCCAGTATTCCAGCCATTGCCGGTTTTATTGGCGGCCTGCTCGGCGGCGTGTTCTCCGACTGGCTACTCAAACGCGGCTATAGCCTTACCGTCGCGCGGAAACTGCCTGTTATCTGCGGTATGTTGCTCTCTTGCGTAATTGTGATCGCCAACTACACCTCTTCAGAATTTGTGGTCATTGCGGCGATGAGTCTGGCCTTTTTTGCCAAAGGGTTTGGTAACCTGGGCTGGTGCGTACTCAGCGACACCTCGCCGAAGGAAGTTCTGGGTATTGCCGGCGGCGTATTTAACATGTGCGGCAATATGGCAAGCATCGTTACGCCGCTGGTCATCGGCGTGATTCTTGCCAATACTCAGTCGTTCGACTTTGCCATTTTATACGTTGGCTCGATGGGACTTATTGGTCTCATTTCGTATCTGTTTATCGTCGGCCCGCTGGATCGCATCACGCTGACATCATCCGCAGCCTGATTGTCCACATTGCGAATTCTTCGCTCCGCTGTTCCGGGATTGCACTCCATCGGAACAGCGTTTTTTAGTTGTACCGCGCAATTCAGATGCCGTCGCCATACTCAAACGTATGGTGTATCCCGTTGAAATGCTGGTCCATATCCATCGACGGCTTATCGCTGCCCGGCTTGCCGACAATACGCGCCGGAACGCCTGCGGCGGTAGTGTGCGGCGGGACAGGCTGTAAAACGACGGAACCTGCGCCAATTTTCGCGCCGCGCCCCACCTCGATATTGCCGAGAATTTTCGCGCCCGCGCCAATCATCACGCCTTCGCGGATTTTAGGATGGCGATCGCCGCTCGTTTTCCCGGTACCGCCCAGGGTGACGGATTGCAGGATCGACACATCATCTTCAATAACCGCCGTCTCCCCCACCACAATACCGGTGGCATGGTCGAGCATAATCCCGCGGCCAATTTTCGCTGCCGGGTGAATATCCACCTGAAACGAGACCGAAACCTGATTTTGCAGGAAGATAGCCAGCGCGCGGCGACCTTTATTCCACAACCAGTGACCAATGCGGTAGGCCTGTAGCGCATGAAAGCCTTTCAGATATAACAGCGGCGTGGAGTATTTATCCACCGCCGGATCGCGAGTGCGCACGGCCTGAATATCGCAGGCTGCCGACGCGATCATTTCCGGGTCGGCGGCATAGGCTTCTTCAACTACTTCACGGATAGCGATAGCGGGCATGATGGGCGAAGCCAGTTTATTTGCCAGCATATAGCTCAGCGCACTGCCCAGATTTTCATGCTTGAGTAGCGTGGCGTGATAAAAACTGGCCAACATAGGCTCACAGTCAGCTAAAGCGCGGGCTTCAGCTTTAATATTCTTCCAGACGATTTCCAGTTCTTCACACGGCATGGCTTACTCCAGACGGGCAGAAAACGACCAACCCGTTCTGTGCGGGTTGGGTCGTTTATGCAAACAGTTCCTTACGGCTAGTGGCGACTCAGCTCTTCCTTGCGGGCGCGACCTAATAACGTTAATGCTGCCTCGCGCGCGTTTTTTCCGCAATACAATACTTGATAAATTTCCTCGGTTATTGGCATTTCAACACCAAAACGGTGCGCCAATTCACGAACTTCTTTCGTATTGCGATAGCCTTCGACCACCTGGCCAATCTTATCCTGCGCGCCTTTAACGTCCATGCCCTGGCCAAGCATCATGCCAAAACGACGGTTGCGCGACTGGTTGTCGGTACAGGTCAGCACCAGATCGCCTAAGCCCGCCATCCCCATAAAGGTGGCGGGATCGGCGCCAAGCGCTGCGCCAAGCCGCGACATTTCGGTCAGTCCACGCGTGATTAGCGCCGTGCGGGCGTTCGCGCCGAAGCCGATGCCGTCAGACATCCCCGCGCCAATCGCAATCACGTTTTTCACCGCGCCGCCAAGCTGCACGCCGATAAAATCCGCATTGATATAGACGCGAAAACTTTTTCCGCAGTGCAACAGTTGCTGGAGATCGTCGGCAAAGGTCTCATCGGTTGAGGCTAGCGAGATTGCCGTCGGCAAACCCGCCGCCAGCTCTTTAGCGAACGTCGGACCGGAAATCACCGCCAGCGGGATTTGATCGCCTAACGCCTCGCGAGCGACATCCTGCAACAGGCGCCCCGTTTCCGCTTCCAGGCCTTTGGTCGCCCATACCAGACGCGCATCCGGACGCATCAGCGGTTTAATCTGCCGCAGCACGTCGCTGAAAACATGGCTTGGCACCACCACCAGAATGTTACGACTGGCCGCCAGCGCGGTTGCTAAGTCACTTTCCAGGTGTAACGTATCGGGAAAAGGCACATCGGGAAGGAACGCGACGTTGCAGCGATCGTGCTCCAGGGTCGCGATATGTTTTGGGTCGTGGCCCCACAGGACAACCTGGTGGCCGTTTCTCGCCAGAGTGATGGCAAGAGCGGTGCCGTACGAGCCGGCACCGATGACTGTCATTGACGCATTACTTTGGTTCATCAGGCATCCTGATGTTCTTCAGTACCTTCGCCAGCCTGCTGCTGCAAATAGTTCATGAACAGCGCATCAAAATTGACCGGCGCAAGGTTCAGTTGCGGGAACGTACCGCGTGAAACCAGGCTGGTGATGCACTCGCGAGCATACGGGAACAGAATGTTCGGGCAGTATGCGCCCAGGCAATGCGCCATCTGAGTACCTTCAATACCGCTGATGGAGAAAATACCGGCCTGCTGAACTTCGCACAGGAACGCGGTTTCTTCCCCCAGGGAAGCCGTTACGGTAACACGCAGCACAACTTCATAAACGTCATCCGCCAGTTGGGAAGATGCCGTATCAAGATCCAGTTTAACCTCTGGCTGCCAATCTTTCTGGAAAACATGCGGTGCGTTTGGCGCTTCGAAAGAAACATCCTTGGTATAGATACGTTGGATCTGGAAAGCCATTTCAGTGTTATTTTGTTCTGACATGTGTAAAACCCTTTAGTGTTGTCCTTAAATACTTGAGTACGCCTTAACGCAACAGCGGATCCAGTCCACCACGCGCATCCAGCGCATACAAGTCGTCACAACCGCCAATGTGCTGTGCATCAATAAAAATTTGCGGAACCGTCGTTCGGCCACTACGTTTGATCATCTCTTCACGCTTCACGGCGTCGCCGTCAATCGCAATTTCCTGGAAACTCACGCCCTTGCTGTTTAACAGCGCCTTTGCACGATGGCAAAACGGGCAGGTTGCTTTGGTGTAGATTTCAATATTGGCCATGACTTCGCTCCTGTTTTTTACCCGATGGATTTCATGTCGACGCAAGGGCAAGTCATTCCCCTTGCGCCATGAAAACGACGGGTAATCACTTACCGCGCACCAGAGGCAGATTCTCGCCGCTCCAGCCTGCTACGCCTTCTTTCAACACAAAGACCTTTTCAAAGCCGGCTTTTGTCAGCGCGTTAGCGGATTCCTGGCACTGCATACCAGAACCGTCGACCACGATAATCGGCTTGTCTTTGTGCTTTTCCAGTTCGCCAACATTGTTGGCTTTGATTTCGCTCGGCAGCAAATTGGTCGCGCCAGCGATATGGCCTTTACGGAAATCGTCACGTTGACGTAAATCCACAACAACGGCGTCCTCTTTGTTGATAAGGCGCGTGGCTTCGCCGCGTGTAATCACCTTAACTTTTGAAGTCAGACCTTTGAACGTGGTAAATAAAACCGCCACCAGTAACGCAATCCAGGCGATACTCAGTATGGGATGACGGCCAACAAATTGCATAATTTCTTGCATGGGGGGTAACAACTCCCGACGTAGTGATTAAAAAACCAGGAAAGGAGTATACCTGCGCAGTGGCGCAAATACAGCCAGAGCGTGCACTGGAATGCATTTTTGCGGGGCGCTACGAAAAAAAATCACGCTATTACTTGCCTTCTCACGCCAGCGCGATCCCTTTCTTTGATCTTCTGAGGCTATTTTATCGATTCAGCTGTAGTAAAATTACGCAATTATTTTGTCTATTGAGTATGAGGTTGTCGCAATGTCGGTTTCTAAAAAACCTATGGTACTGGTGATTCTGGATGGCTACGGCTACCGTGAAGAACAGCAGGATAACGCTATCTTAAACGCCAAAACCCCAGTGATGGATGCTCTGTGGGCAAAACGTCCGCATACCCTGATCGACGCATCCGGTCTGGAAGTGGGCCTGCCTGACCGCCAGATGGGCAACTCCGAAGTGGGCCACGTTAACCTGGGCGCAGGTCGCATCGTTTATCAGGACCTGACGCGTCTGGACGTTGAAATTAAAGAACGTACTTTCTTTGCTAACCCAGTCCTGACCAATGCGGTAGACCAGGCGAAAAACGCCGGTAAAGCGGTTCATATTATGGGTCTGCTGTCCGCGGGCGGCGTCCACAGCCACGAAGATCACATTATGGCGATGGTGGAACTGGCCGCAGAGCGCGGCGCAGAAAAAATCTATCTGCACGCCTTCCTCGACGGTCGCGACACGCCGCCGCGCAGCGCTGAAGCCTCGCTGAAAAAATTCGAAGACAAATTCGCCGCGCAGGGCAAAGGCCGCGTGGCGTCTATCGTCGGTCGTTACTACGCTATGGACCGCGACAACCGTTGGGATCGCGTGGAAAAAGCGTATGATCTGATGACCCTGGCCCAGGGCGAATTCCAGGCGGATACCGCTGTGGCTGGCCTGCAGGCCGCTTACGCTCGTGATGAAAACGATGAGTTTGTCAAAGCGACCGTTATCCGCGCCGAGGGCCAGGCTGATGCGGCGATGGAAGACGGCGACACGCTGATTTTCATGAACTTCCGCGCTGACCGCGCGCGCGAAATTACCCGCGCTTTCGTTAACGCTGATTTCGACGGCTTTGCGCGTAAGAAAGTGGTTAATCTGAACTTCGTGATGCTGACCGAATACGCCGCCGACATCAAAACTACCGTTGCCTACCCACCAGCGTCTCTGGCGAATACCTTTGGCGAATGGATGGCGAAAAACGACAAAACTCAGCTGCGTATTTCCGAAACGGAAAAATATGCGCACGTAACCTTTTTCTTTAACGGCGGCGTAGAAGAACCGTTTGCTGGTGAAGAGCGCATTCTGATCAACTCCCCGAAAGTGGCCACTTATGACCTGCAACCGGAAATGAGCTCTGCAGAATTGACTGAAAAATTGGTCGCGGCGATCGAAAGCGGTAAGTACGACACCATCATTTGTAACTATCCAAACGGCGATATGGTCGGTCATACCGGCGTGATGGAAGCCGCCATCAAAGCGGTGGAAGCGTTGGATAACTGCATTGACCAAGTAACAAAAGCGGTTGAGTCCGTTGGTGGACAACTGTTGATTACCGCGGACCACGGCAACGCGGAGCAGATGCGCGATCCGGCGACCGGTCAGGCGCATACCGCCCACACCAACCTGCCGGTGCCGCTGATTTATGTCGGCGAGAAAAACGTGAAGGCGGTCGAAGGCGGCAAACTTTCAGACATTGCGCCTACCATGCTGTCGCTGATGGGGATGGAAATCCCGCAAGAGATGACTGGTAAGCCGCTGTTCATCGTGGAATAATCCCTCCCCATGAGGGGAAAGGCGATTAACACCATTCAACAGGCCGTGAAACCAAGAACGTTTTCAGTCAGGCCTTTGTTCTACGCCAGCGTACTTAGCGCTGGCGTATTGTTGTGCGCCTTTTCCGCCCACGCGGATGACCGTGATCAACTCAAATCTATTCAGGCCGATATCGCCGCGAAAGAACGCGACGTACGCCAGCAGCAGCAGCAGCGCGCCAGCCTCCTGGCACAACTGAAAGCCCAGGAAGAGGCCATCTCGGCCGCAGCGCGTAAGCTGCGCGAAACGCAAAGCACTCTGGATCAGTTAAACGCGCAAATTGATGAGATGAACGCCTCAATTGCCAAACTGGAGCAGCAAAAAGCCAGCCAGGAGCGTAATCTCGCCGCGCAGTTGGACGCCGCTTTCCGCCAGGGCGAACACACCGGCATTCAGCTTATTCTTAGCGGAGAAGAAAGCCAGCGTGGGCAACGCCTGCAGGCCTACTTCGGCTATCTGAACCAGGCGCGCCAGGAGACTATCGCCGAACTGAAACAGACTCGCGAACAGGTCGCCACGCAAAAAGCCGAGCTGGAAGAGAAGCAAAGCCAACAACAAACGTTGCTGTATGAACAGCGCGCCCAGCAGGCGAAGCTGGAGCAGGCGCGTAATGAACGTAAGAAAACGCTTGCCGGACTGGAGTCGTCTATTCAGCAAGGCCAGCAACAGTTAAGCGAACTACGCGCCAACGAATCACGCCTACGCAACAGTATCGCGCGGGCGGAAGCGGCGGCCAAAGCGCGAGCGGAGCGTGAAGCCCGCGAAGCGCAGGCGGTAC
This sequence comes from Salmonella sp. SAL00653, assembly GCF_046552515.1. NCBI lineage: Bacteria > Pseudomonadati > Pseudomonadota > Gammaproteobacteria > Enterobacterales > Enterobacteriaceae > Salmonella > Salmonella sp. SAL00653. The sequence goes on along the minus strand of NZ_JBGDTY010000013.1, from coordinate 106,552 downwards.
GCGATAAGCAGCAGGAAGCCTCGCGTAAAGGCAGCACCTATAAGCCGACGGAAAGCGAGCGTTCGCTAATGTCCCGCACCGGCGGTCTGGGCGCGCCTCGCGGTCAAGCATACTGGCCGGTACGCGGCCCGATATTGCATCGCTATGGCGAACGGCTGCAGGGTGAGCTACGTTGGAAGGGGATGGTGATCGGCGCGTCGGAAGGCACCGAGGTCAAAGCCATCGCCGACGGCAGGGTGATTCTGGCGGACTGGCTGCAAGGCTATGGCCTGGTGGTGGTCGTGGAGCATGGTAAAGGCGATATGAGCCTTTACGGCTATAATCAGAGCGCGCTGGTCAGCGTAGGCGCGCAGGTGCGCGCCGGACAACCTATCGCCCTTGTGGGCAGTAGCGGCGGTCAGGGCAGACCCTCGCTTTATTTCGAAATTCGTCGCCAGGGTCAGGCCGTCAATCCACAGCCGTGGTTGGGAAGATAAGTTTTGCCTCAGTTTCGTCGCTCCATTCTCACGCTGGCCACTTTGCTGGCGTTTGCACATCCCGTTTTCGCTGGCAAGCTCGCCATCGTGATTGATGATTTTGGCTATCGCCCGCATACGGAAAACCAGGTTCTGGCGCTGCCGCCAAACATCTCCGTCGCCGTACTGCCCAACGCGCCGCACGCGCGCGAAATGGCAACTAAAGCGCACAATAGCGGGCATGAGGTGTTAATCCATCTGCCGATGGCGCCGTTAAGCAAACAGCCGCTGGAGAAGGATACGCTGCGACCAGATATGAGCAGCGATGAGATCGAGCGCATTATCCGCGAGGCGGTAAACAACGTGCCGTATGCCGTTGGGCTTAATAACCACATGGGCAGCGCAATGACTTCCAGCCTGTTCGGTATGCAAAAAGTTATGCAGGCGCTGGAACATTACAATCTCTATTTTCTCGACAGCATGACGATTGGCAATAGCCAGGCGATGCGCGCGGCATCCGGTACGGGTGTGAAAGTGCTCAAGCGTAAAGTGTTCCTCGACGATACGCAAAACGAGGCGGATATTCGCCGTCAGTTTAATCGCGCTATCGAACTGGCCCGTCGCAACGGTTCCGCTATCGCGATTGGTCATCCGCATCCCGCAACGGTTCGCGTGCTGCAACAGATGGTTTATCGCCTGCCGGCGGATATCACCCTGGTACGTCCAGGCAGCCTGCTCAACGAACCGCAGGTAGATACGTCCCGACCGGGTGTGACGCCGCAGAAAATTGACGCGCCGCGCAATCCCTTTCGCGGTGTGAAGATGTGCAAGCCGAAAAAACCGCTGCAACCGGTCTACGCTACGCGCTTTTTCAGCGTCATCGGCGAGAGCATTACGCAAAGTTCCGTGGTTGTCTGGTTTCAGCATCAGTGGCAAGGCTGGGGGAAAATCGCCGCGCCTAAAAACGTGAGCGCTAAGACAGATTGAGCGCCTTACGGGCCATACGACGGTGCGACAAGGTTTTGTCGCGCCATTGCCACAGCCGGAAGGACCAGAGCAGCGTCTGATAAGCTGCTTTCGCGCTGCGGACGTTAGCCATCATCCGTCTATACATGCCAGAAGTAAAAATTTCGGCAATCATACGCTGACGGGTCAAAATATCAGGCTCTTTACGTACCGCATGACAAACGCGTAACGCTTCCCAGGTAATTTGCTGGCGAAACTCCGGGTAAATCGGAATACGACGGGCATAATCACGATTGAGCTTTTCTAATAACCGCGTAATTTTAATATAATGCCGCTGATAATTAAGATTTTTATTGCCTTGTCTTTGCAAACGGCTTACCGAATTATCATGCAGGAAATATTTATATAATGATTGTTCGGTATAACGTACGCGCGTGGCATTAAACATAACTTCCGTCGACCATAATATGTCCTGATGATGTAGTCCGGGAACGAAAGTAATATTGTTATCGGTAATTAACGCACGTCGATAAACGCCCATCCAGACAACATGCGTCCAGCGCCGCGAGGCCAACGCCATACGCAACCAATCCGGTCCGCTTAATACCCCGGTGGAGCGCAGACGATCGGTCGGAATAGATTGCCAGGCGTGCCCGGTTTTTCGGACGCACCAGTCCGCGTTGCACTGCGCAACGTCCAGATCATCGTTAAGCGCCATGGTCATCAGCGTTTCATACATCTTCGGGTAGACCAGGTCATCGGCATCGACAAAGGCGACATAATCGCCGGTCGCTGCTTGCAGGCCAAGATTACGGGCGACAGATGCGCCAGCATTGGCCTGATGAAGCAGTCGAACATGCGGGTAATGTTCCGCGTAATGTTTTGCTATCTCAACGGAATGATCCGTCGATCCATCATTCACAATAATAATTTCCAGCGCCGACCACGTTTGCGCGATTAATGACGCCATGCAAGCATTAAAATCCGCTCCCGCATTATATAACGGGACAATGATACTCACTTTGGTTTTACTATTTTTCATAACCATTACCAGAAAAACCTTAATTTACCCTGCCTTTATACTGTGGCTCTATTAAGAAACTATTAAGCCGCCATAATTAATTTTTACAGTAAAAAGCAAGCACAAAACTCAGAGTAGAGCGTGACGTTAGCGAGTAAAATAAGAGTAAAGCGCAATTACGAATGCTTGATGTCTATGACAATTCTTTACGGCTTTCCAGATTTTCCCTAACAAACAAGGTTGGCGAATGACACCAACCTTTTACGATGACACGTATATCAGACCCGATAAAATTATCGGGTCTCTATACATATTAATCCCAGCTCAGAATAACTTTTCCTGACTGGCCTGAACGCATGGCATCAAAACCTTTCTGGAAATCATCAATAGAGAAACGATGGGTGATAATCGGTGACAGATCCAGACCGGACTGGATCAGCGCCGCCATTTTGTACCACGTTTCGAACATCTCACGACCATAAATACCTTTAATAAACAAGCCCTTAAAGATAACTTTTGTCCAGTCGATAGACATATCTGATGGCGGAATCCCCAACATCGCAATACGACCGCCGTGATTCATGGTGTCCAGCATGGTACGAAACGCCGGCGGCGCGCCGGACATCTCCAGACCCACATCGAATCCTTCGGTCATTCCCAGCTCCGCCATGACGTCGTTCAGGCTCTCTTTCGCGACGTTGACCGCGCGGGTGACGCCCATTTTGCGCGCCAGCTCCAGACGGTATTCATTGACGTCAGTAATCACCACATGACGCGCGCCGACATGTTTCGCCACCGCGGCGGCCATTACGCCGATTGGCCCCGCCCCCGATACCAGTACATCTTCGCCGACCAGATCGAAAGACAACGCCGTATGCACCGCATTACCAAACGGGTCGAAAATAGAGGCTAAATCATCAGAAATGTTATCCGGGATTTTAAACGCATTGAACGCCGGGATGACCAGGTATTCCGCGAAGCAGCCGGGACGGTTGACGCCCACGCCGGTGGTGTTGCGACACAGGTGAGTACGACCGCCACGGCAGTTGCGGCAATGACCGCAGGTGATATGACCTTCGCCGGAGACGCGATCGCCGATTTTAAAGCCTTTCACTTCCTGACCGATGCCGACCACTTCGCCGACATATTCATGCCCCACGACCATCGGAACCGGGATGGTTTTTTGCGACCAGTCATCCCAGTTATAGATGTGAACGTCAGTACCGCAGATGGCTGTTTTACGGATTTTAATCAGCAAATCGTTATGGCCGACTTCCGGTTCCGGAACGTCGGTCATCCAGATGCCCTCTTCCGCTTTCAGTTTGGATAACGCTTTCATCTTACATCCTCAGGCAATCACGCCCAGTTGTTTACCAATACGCGTGAACGCATCTACCGCACGCGTAATTTGCTCAGGCGTATGCGCCGCAGACATCTGGGTACGAATACGCGCCTGACCTTTTGGTACGACCGGATAAAAGAAACCGGTAACGTAAATGCCCTCTTTTTGCAGTTCGCGGGCAAATTTCTGCGCGACAACCGCATCTCCCAGCATTACCGGGATGATGGCGTGATCCGCGCCTGCCAGCGTAAATCCCGCGGCAGACATCTGCTCACGGAACTGCCGGGCGTTCGCCCACAAGCGATCGCGCAGTTCTGCGCCCGCTTCCACCATCTCTAACACTTTAATAGAAGCCGCCACGATCGCCGGCGCCAGGGAGTTGGAGAACAGATATGGGCGGGAACGCTGACGCAACCACTCAACGACCTCTTTGCGCGCCGCGGTATAGCCGCCGGATGCGCCGCCTAACGCTTTGCCCAGCGTACCGGTAATAATATCTACGCGGCCCATTACGTCGCAGTATTCATGGGAACCGCGACCGTTTTCGCCGACAAAGCCTACCGCGTGAGAATCATCAACCATCACCAGCGCATCGTATTTATCGGCCAGATCACAGACGCCTTTCAGATTGGCGATGACGCCATCCATTGAGAACACCCCGTCGGTGGCGATCAGGACATGACGCGCGCCGGCTTCACGCGCCTCTTTCAGCCGCGCTTCCAGCTCAGCCATATCGTTGTTGGCATAGCGATAGCGCTTCGCTTTACACAAACGCACGCCGTCAATGATAGACGCGTGGTTCAGCGCGTCGGAAATAATAGCGTCTTCCGCGCCCAGCAACGTCTCAAACAAGCCGCCGTTAGCGTCGAAACAGGAGGAATACAGAATCGCATCTTCCATGCCGAGGAAGCTTGCCAGCTTTTGCTCCAGCGCTTTGTGGCTGTCCTGGGTGCCGCAGATAAAACGCACGGACGCCATACCGAAACCGTGGCTGTCCATGCCCGCTTTTGCGGCATTTATCAGCTCAGGGTGATTCGCCAGCCCGAGATAGTTATTGGCGCAAAAGTTAATAACGTGGCTTCCATCCGCCACGGTGATATCCGCCTGCTGCGCAGACGTAATAATGCGCTCTTCTTTAAACAATCCTTCCGCTCGGGCGGTTTCCAGATCGTTGGTTAACTGTTTGTAAAAATCCCCACGCATTGCGATTCTCCAGACTGGGCAAATTTCAGCACATATTACCCAAAGCGATACGTTGATACGAGATGACGCGTCATCACTTCTTTAAAATGCAGCATAAATCACGCGTATCCTCACGGGTTATCAGTGAATGGATGAATAGTGTTATGATAAGAGCATTCATGTCTGAGACAGTCTCTGACACCATAATTCAAAGGTTACAGTTATGATCATCGTTACCGGCGGCGCGGGCTTTATCGGCAGCAATATCGTTAAGGCCCTGAATGATAAAGGTATCACCGATATTCTGGTGGTGGATAACCTGAAAGACGGCACCAAGTTTGTAAACCTGGTGGATCTGAACATTGCTGACTATATGGATAAGGAAGATTTCCTGATCCAGATTATGTCCGGAGAAGAGCTCGGCGATATCGAAGCTATTTTCCATGAAGGCGCCTGCTCTTCCACCACCGAGTGGGACGGCAAGTATATGATGGATAATAACTATCAATACTCCAAAGAGCTGCTGCACTATTGTCTTGAACGCGGAATCCCGTTCCTCTATGCCTCTTCTGCCGCCACCTATGGCGGTCGCACGTCTGATTTCATCGAATCGCGCGAATACGAAAAACCGCTTAACGTTTACGGCTATTCTAAATTCCTGTTTGATGAATATGTGCGCCAGATCCTGCCAGAAGCGAACTCGCAGATTGTCGGTTTCCGCTATTTCAACGTCTATGGACCACGTGAAGGCCATAAAGGCAGCATGGCAAGCGTGGCATTTCATCTGAATACACAGTTAAACAACGGCGAAAGCCCGAAACTGTTTGAAGGCAGCGAAAACTTCAAGCGCGACTTCGTTTACGTGGGCGATGTGGCCGCCGTTAACCTGTGGTTCCTGGAAAGCGGCAAGTCCGGCATCTTTAACCTGGGCACAGGCCGTGCGGAATCTTTCCAGGCTGTCGCCGACGCGACGCTGGCATACCATAAAAAAGGCAGCATTGAATACATTCCGTTCCCGGATAAGCTGAAAGGTCGCTATCAGGCGTTTACGCAGGCGGATTTAACCAATCTACGCAACGCGGGCTACGACAAACCCTTTAAGACCGTCGCCGAAGGCGTCACGGAGTATATGGCCTGGCTGAACCGCGACGCGTAAGTATGAAAATTTTGGTCATTGGCCCGTCCTGGGTGGGCGACATGATGATGTCGCAAAGTCTCTATCGCACGCTTAAAGCGCGCTATCCCCAGGCGATAATCGACGTGATGGCGCCTGCCTGGTGCCGTCCGTTGTTATCGCGTATGCCGGAAGTTAACGAGGCGATACCCATGCCGCTGGGCCACGGCGCGCTGGAAATCGGCGAGCGTCGCAGATTGGGCCATAGCCTGCGGGAGAAGCGCTACGATCGCGCCTGGGTGCTGCCAAATTCGTTTAAATCGGCGCTGATTCCTTTCTTTGCCAATATCCCGCACCGTACCGGCTGGCGCGGCGAAATGCGCTATGGCCTGCTGAACGATGCGCGCGTCCTTGATAAAGACGCCTGGCCACTGATGGTAGAGCGCTACGTGGCGCTGGCCTATGACAAGGGCGTGATGCGCACGGCGAAAGATCTGCCGCAGCCGCTACTCTGGCCACAGCTCCAGGTTAGCGAGGGTGAAAAGTCGCTGATGTGCAGCGACTTTTCACTATCTTCTGAACGTCCTCTGATCGGCTTTTGCCCCGGCGCGGAATTTGGCCCGGCAAAACGTTGGCCGCACTATCACTACGCCGAACTGGCAAAGCAGCTCATTAACGAAGGGTACCAGGTCGTACTGTTTGGCTCGGCAAAAGACCATGAAGCCGGAAATGAGATCCTGGCGGCGCTGAATAGCGAGCAGCAGGCATGGTGTCGCAACCTGGCGGGGGAAACCCAGCTGGAACAGGCCGTCATTCTGATAGCCGCCTGTAAAGCCATCGTCACCAACGATTCCGGACTGATGCACGTCGCGGCGGCGCTCGACCGCCCGCTGGTCGCCTTGTATGGCCCAAGTAGCCCGGATTTCACGCCGCCGCTGTCTCATAAGGCCCGGGTGATTCGTCTCATTACGGGTTATCACAAAGTGCGTAAAGGTGATACGGCGCAAGGCTATCACCAGAGCCTGATCGATATCACGCCGCAGCGGGTTCTGGAAGAGCTTCGTTCGCTGTTGTCGGAAGAGGGCGTTTAATGCGGGTTTTGATCGTTAAAACATCATCGATGGGCGACGTATTACATACCCTGCCTGCGCTTACCGACGCGCAACAGGCGATTCCGGGGATTCAATTTGATTGGGTTGTCGAAGAAGGGTTTGCGCAAATTCCGTCCTGGCACAGTGCTGTCGATCGCGTGATTCCCGTCGCTATTCGCCGTTGGCGCAAGGCCTGGTTTTCCGCGCCCATTAAAGCGGAACGCATAGCCTTTCATCGGGCGGTATGCGCATACCAATACGACGCTGTGATTGATGCGCAGGGGCTGGTAAAAAGCGCGGCGCTGGTGACGCGTCTGGCGCATGGGATAAAGCACGGTATGGACTGGAGTACCGCCCGCGAACCGCTGGCCAGCCTGTTTTATAACCGTAAACACCATATCGCAAAGCAACAACATGCGGTTGAACGGACGCGCGAGCTGTTCGCCAAAAGCCTGGGATACGATAAACCGCAGTCGCAGGGCGATTATGCCATCGCAAAACATTTTCTGCATTGCCAGCAGGCGGTTAGCGATCCGTATGCGGTGTTTTTACATGCCACGACCCGCGATGATAAACACTGGCCGGAAGCAAACTGGCGCGAGCTTATCGGTATGGTGGGCAACACCGGATTACGGATAAAACTTCCCTGGGGCGCGCCTCATGAGGAGGCCCGGGCTAAACGACTGGCCGAAGGCTTTGACTATGTGGATGTGTTACCGCGCATGAGCCTGGAGGAGGTCGCCAGAGTGCTGGCTGGCGCAAAATTTGTCGTATCGGTTGATACCGGCCTGAGCCATCTCACCGCCGCGCTCGACAGACCGAATATTACGCTATATGGCCCAACGGACCCTGGGTTAATTGGAGGTTATGGGAAGAACCAAATGGCATGCTGCTCACCAGAACAGAACCTGGCGAATTTAGATGCCACAAGCGTATTTGGAAAGATTCATTAAAGAGACTCTGTCTCATCCCAAACCTATTGTGGAGAAAAGATGCTAACCACATCATTAACGTTAAATAAAGAGAAATGGAAGCCGATCTGGAATAAAGCGCTGGTTTTTCTTTTTGTTGCTACGTATTTTCTGGATGGTATTACGCGTTATAAACATTTGATAATCATACTTATGGTTATCACCGCGATTTATCAGGTCTCACGCTCACCGAAAAGTTTTTCTCCTCTTTTCAAAAATAGCGTATTTTATAGTGTAGCAGTATTATCATTAATGCTTGTTTATTCCATACTCATATCGCCAGATATGAAAGAAAGTTTCAAGGAATTTGAAAATACGGTACTGGAGGGTTTCTTATTATATACTTTATTAATCCCCGTACTATTAAAAGATGAAACAAAAGAAACGGTTGCGAAAATAGTACTTTTCTCCTTTTTAACAAGTTTAGGATTACGTTCGCTGGTAGAAATTGTCTTTTATATTCAGGACTATTCCAGGGGGGTGATGCCATTTACAAACTATGACCATCGACATATATCTGATTCAATGGTATTTCTGTTCCCGGCATTGTTGAATATCTGGCTATTCAGAAAAACATCGCTCAAACTCGCTTTCTTTGCGCTGAGCGCCGTCTACTTATTCTTAATGTTAGGCACCTTGTCGCGGGGAGCATGGCTGGCAGTTTTAGTGGTGGGCGTTTTATGGGCGATTTTGAACCGCCAGTGGAAACTAATGGGGATTGGCGCTGCTATCCTGGTTATTGCTGGCGTTTTAGTTATCACTCAGCAAAGCCATAAACCGGATCAGGAGCGACTACTATATAAATTACAGCAGACAGATAGCTCATATCGCTATACTAACGGAACCCAGGGCACCGCGTGGATACTGATTCAGGAAAACCCGATCAAGGGCTACGGCTATAGTAATGATGTTTATGATAGTGTTTATAATAAACGCGTTGTCGATTATCCAACGTGGACCTTTAAAGAATCTATCGGTCCGCATAATACCATTCTGTACATCTGGTTTAGTGCAGGCATATTGGGTCTGGCGAGCCTGGCCTATTTATATGGCGCTATCATCAGGGAAACAGCTAGCTCTACCTTCAGGAAAGTAGAGATAAGCCCCTACAATGCTCATCTCTTGCTATTTTTATCTTTCGTCGGTTTTTATATCGTTCGCGGCAATTTTGAACAGGTCGATATTGCTCAAATTGGTATCATTACCGGTTTTCTGCTGGCGCTAAGAAATAGATAAAAAAAACGCGCTGATACTTATTACGGTATCAGCGCGTTTTCCATCATCCGGACTCAATCACTTATCAAACCAGCTTTTCATTTGTTCCTCGAAACGCTGCGCTACATTTTCCCAACTGTATTTTGAAAACACCAGGGATTTTGCTTTTTCGGCAATCTGGTGGCGTTCCTTATCAGCAAGCGCACGGTTAATATCATTAATTATACTGTCGCTCGACATAGGTTCTGCGAGGTGATAGCCCGTTATGCCATCTAACACAAATTCGCTAATCCCCCCTTTTTTGCTGGCAAGAACCGCTTTTCCTGCTGCCATCGCTTCTACAGCCACCATGCAAAATGCTTCTTCAACCTGAGATGGCACAATAACCAGATCGGCTATATGATAGAAGTTATGCATCTGGTCAGGAGATTGCCCCCCAGCCATAATACAATCAGTTCCAATCTCTTTTGCGGCGTCCAGTACTTTCTTTTGATACTCTGCTTTTTCACCCTTGCGGCTTGCATAAGGGTCGCCAACAACGACAAGTTTAATATTACTTTTTAAGGTACGTAATTTTTTGAACGCCTGCAAAAGCAACAGGATGCCTTTATCAGGCGAAATTCTCCCGGCATATAAGAGAACGGTGGCCTCTTCCGCAATATTTAATTGCTGACGGAGGTTATTTTGTGGGTTTCTTTTATAAGTCTCAGCACAAAAACCATTAGGCACAATACTAACAGCAGCGGCGGGCAATCTTTCTTCATAAAACGCTTTAAGAAACTGACTGGGCACGATAATTTTTGCATCATTATCAGGCAGTTCTGGTTCAAATGCGTTATGCATGTGCATAACCAGTTTTGCATTTGGATTGCGCTCTCTGATCTGCCGATACAGTTTCATACTATTATGAATAACAATGACGCTATCTTCCTGGGTAGTCACTTTATCTCTAATATTAAGGACACGCTGGGAATAGGGTAGTGGGTCGAGACGAGTCCATTTCTGAAAAAGACGCTTATAAACTTTACTAAACCCAATGTAATGAATATCACAGTTATCGTTTATTTTATTATATTCAGGATAGCCAGCATTCTTTATACAAGCAATAGCACTCGGTATTGATAGTCGTTTTGCAACCTGGTAAATCCAGGTTTCTACCGCAGCCGCACCACGAGGAGGAATTGAAAATATAGGAGTAACAGTAAATATGATTTTTTTAATCATAATAGCTATAATCCAGAATAGTTAACTTTATAGAAAAAGAAATGTTATAGAAAAAGAAATGCGTGCCGAAGCAACGCAAAATAATGATTTATCTAGTGTCTAGACAATTTTATCGTAATATATTTCATCCTCAAGTTCCGAGGCTGTAATATATGGAATAACATCGTAATGAATTGCAGTATCATCTGATAAATTAAAGATATTTAAATCACTCACATTTTTTCTCATAAAAGTAAAAAATGGCAGTATTTTAAACAAGTCTTTACTAAGCTCAGATGGCATAGGGCTGGTAGATTCGTCATAGAAACGTGGGCAACTCCCTGTTAAGTCAAGCCCAGAACATATAATACGACCATACTTAAGGGAATAGGCAACTTGAATAGCGGTATAAGCAATAGTATGGCAAGAGCAATACCCGATGCTGATATCCTTGCAAAATCCAGCCAGTCGCCCTCTTTTCGAAAGAGGAACTGAAATAAGTAATGCTTTATGAACCCGCTTGAGGATATTAAATTTAATTTTCTTTAAAAAGCCCCCTTTTTCTCGGCGATAAAAGGAGCGAATAATTAAACAGTTTTCTTCAATATATTTTTGATCATCCACTGAAGCCTGTTCGTACACATCAAGATTGACGATAGTAAACTGACTGTTACGGCTAAAGTTATAAAAATCTTCGCGCCGGCGATGGAGGAAGCGAACATCCGTCAGAAGGTACAAAAATGGCTTGACGTTATTGTTTAGCAAATATTGAACAGAACCATTGACTGCAATGACATCTTTCATTCGTAACAAGGACAGCGGCGTCTTTCTGGACGTAGGACCAGAAAGAAAAATAATACAATCTTCAGCCGTTCTTTTCGCAATAAGTTGCAGAACATCGGCGTGAGTTATGAAGTTAACGCTGCCCATAAAAAACTCGTATGTTTATCATGCAACCTATAAATAAATGTTATATTCAATAACTAATATTACATCTCAAATTCTCTCAAGTATGTCATAACGCTGCAGCAAATAAAAGTCAGTCAGCCCCTTAAATTAAACCAAACGTGCTACATTGATCAGCGCTTTTCCTTACCCTTAATACGACGCAAGAAATTTCGAAGTTTTTTCTTATAAATCAATAAGTAAAATCCGATATCTCTCACATTATTTTTGATACCATAATGTCTTTCTAAATCAATACGATCCTTTGCTTTTCGTTGTCTGGAAGGTCTTTTTCCGGACAAATCGATAATTCTGATCTCATTGCCTTGCAGGATAAAGTTACCTTTATGGGGATCGCCCGAAACCATACCATGTTGATGCAGAGAATATATCGACTGTTTGATTTTCCCTCTCACCTCGTCAGAAATTTCTGGCATATCAACAAGTTCAATACCTTCAATATACTCAATTATCATCACGTATGTTTTTACATAGCGTAATGTTTTAATTTCCGCCAGCAGGTAAAAATCATTAAGCGCCGCAAACCCTTCACGCCGCACACGATCTGTCTGATGAAAAAGCTTTTCGTAGTAATCCCCTTTTACTAACGATTTAAAAAAGCGTTCAGTATTTTTTACTTTTGGGCTAAATACTTTGAGAATATATTTTCCGTAGTCTGTATTAATCAATACAACTTTTGTATCTTCTATATTACGGAAGACTTTAATAACCTGATGATTATAAGATAGAAAATCTTTGAATATCCCAATGTATTTTTCACCGTCTTTTTTGACAAAGACGGTATAGTTTTTAATCTTTTTTTCAATAATCATAATGGAGATTTAGGGAGGGGAATTATTTGTGGAAAAGTTTACGATAAAGATATGCGCTTCCAGCCAGCAGGCCTTTAAAATAATGGCCCTGCACGAGAAGATGTTTATATCGCTTCTTAAATTCGACTATGGTACGCGCATCTTTTGCAGGAGAATCTTTCCAGGGCGAGTTCAGTCGTGCATTTTTATAATAGATAACTGAAGGATAATTTGCCCAGGCATGCCATGGTTTTGTAGCGCCCGTATAATGAATTAAAACAGTATTATCATTAATTATATTGCTATATTTTTTATGTGACTTATCTTTCAACTCACTTTTGATAGTATAAATGGTATTATACGGTCGCGGTAGAAAAATGACTTTGTCCTGTAGGAGAATATTCAAAACATCCTGATCGGGATATTTAAAAGAGTCAGCTTCTTTACCTGCCAGAAGTAAAAATGCCTTTTCAGTTAAGGCATTCTCTTTCCATAATTTCAGGTTAACAAAAACCACGCCGGAGTTAAAATAACCACCTTGTAAATTAAATGCTCTTAATCTCTCATTTACCTTATTCTGGATGGAATCAACATCTTTTACGACCGCAGCAATCTTCTCTGTCAAATCAAGTTGTAGAAGATCTTGCAAAGATCCTTTGCATACAACATCGGCATCCAAATAAAGTAAGGTGTTTACCTTCTTGCTGAGATAATCGAAAGCAAATAAACGAAAATACATTGCTCTCGACCATACTTTAGTTTGAGGCAATACTTCAAGGCTTTCTACTTTAATAAGATAAAGAGAAATTTTTATGTGATGCTGTACGGCTAAACGCTCTATATATTTTACAAAACACGGAGAGTATGAGTCACAAATAATGTGAAAAGCGAGCGGGATATTATTGTTTAATACAACTGAAGCGATTGATACCCCCACACCATCAAGATAGTTTTCATCAACACCATAAGAAATGTTTAATACGTTATCATCATTATTATTACTTTCATCAAAAACTTTATATTCAGCTATTTCTATCTCAGGAAATGAATCCATTACATCACCTATGGGTTTTATTCAAGAAGTTTACGTTTAAAGTAGGCTATATAGTAATTTATACCCGAAGTATAATGCTTCTGATTAAACATATGCTTTGCCGCATAACGTAACTGATGGCTAGTGACTGGATTTAAAAGTGCACAATGAGACCACGGTGAGTTGCTCTTAGCCTGTAAAAAATATTGTGACACAGGGTAAGCCCCCCAACTATGCCAGGGCTTCGTTGGTCCGATATAATGAACAAATACAGTCTCAGCATCGACTGGATTAATAACTGAATCTTTTAATTCATAGTTAAGACTAAATTGTGTATTAAATTTTTTATCAACAAAACGCGCTTTATTCACTAACAATATATTTAATACATCCTGATCAAGGTGCGTTATGCGCTGTACTACCTCTGGATCTTTTAGCATTTCAATCGCTTTCTTAGAGATATTTTCTGCGGTCCAAAGAGGTATGTTAATTAAAATAAAACCGGCATTAAAATAGCCAGAAACCAGCCCAGGCGTTGCCAGGCTAACCGAGCGCTTAGTCCACCATTCCAACTCGCCTTCAGCAACGACAGCCGCAATCTCATTTTCAGCAAAATTAAGATCAATAAGTTCCTGAATACTCCCCTTACATGCAATATCTGCATCCAGATAAAGTACTCTATCTGTTTTATCTGAAAAATAATCGGCGATAATGAATCTAAAGTATGTTGCATAGGTCCAGTTTTTGGTACTGGGTAGCGATTTTAAGCGCTCACAGTCGATTAGGTAAACAACAATCTGCGTAGCGTACTGTTTTGCTAATGCCTCAAATCGCTGCTGGTCTTCAGAGCCAAAGAAATCGGTAAAAACATGGAAAGCTAACGCCTTCTCTGGGTTAGCGAGGAGAACCGATGCAATAGAGACACCACAGCCAAAAAGAAAGTTTTTATCAATCCCATAAGCTATATTAAATTTAGCAGCATCACTATGTTGTGCATAGTTATAATCTAAAGTCTGTTGAATGACTTCTTCTTCAAAATATTTTCTGCTCATAGTGATCACTTTTGTAATTTCGAGAATATTGCATTATTAAAATTTTTAAAATATAGCACATCGTAAAATCTCTCAATCGTGCCGGGAATAATATCATGCTGATATTTTACTTCACCAGAAATAACGCGATTAAGGTGTCCTACAAAATCATCTATAGCACCCGGAGTGTAAAGCTCACCATTCAAACCGGGTTTAATCATATCGCGCGGGCCAGACATACAATCAGAACTAATACACGGAATTCCATATGACATTGCTTCCAGCAGGGTCATAGGAAATCCCTCAAACGCAGAGGTAAGTAGTAACGCGGTGACATTTTTTATTTTTTGCTGTACGACTTGCCACGGCGCGCTTTGCCAACCATACCAGATCACACGCTGCTCAATACCAAGCTCCCGACTATAGGCCTGGCACTTTTCAAAATCTGAGCCATCACCAATAATATGTAGCTGCCATTCCCCTGTCGTACGAGCTAAGCCATCAAATAAATCTTTAACTCTTTTCTGCCCTTCAAATTTAAGACGCCCTACATAGAGAAATACAGCGGGTTTATCACGTTCAGGCGGCGGCACAATGATTGTTTTAATAGAGACAGGATTATAAACGACGCTAATATCTTGCGCTGAGATACCCCGTGCCATCATCTGTTCTTTAATACCACTACTGATGGCCAGATGATAATCCGCGTACGTTATACATTCTGCATGTTTTTTATGGTCGAGCGAAAAATGCGGCCACGAGAAAATAGTAAACTGTTTACCACTTTTCTTTCGTGCTTTATTGGCATAAAGACATGAGATGACATCAATACATATCACAATATCCGGTGACGTTTCTTTCAGCCATTGACTAAAATTATAAACATGCTTAGCTCGACGAAGAAAACTTAATTTTATATTTGAGAATGATTGCGCATATTTAATCTCTTTTAGCCATGCTTTATCCATTTTGTCATTACGACAAAAGAAAAACATTTCACAGTTGATTTTCGGAGAGCTATTTTCAAACGTATGGATAACGTTGCTAATAACGGTTTCCATCCCTCCAAAACCGGATACCGCTTCGCCAATAAAAGCTATTTTCATATATACCCCAGAGTTAAAACCTTAATCTAAAGACTTTAGATATTAAATAGCAAAAATAGTAATATAACCCTATAGAGTAATTTTTACCTGACATCTCTCTTTTTGCTTTAAGGCGTAGTCAATATCTTTATTATTTTCGATAATGGAATATATTGCCACACCTGCTGGCATTATAAAACCATGATCAAAGCAAAGAGCAATGTCCAGTCTTCCTCCAAAAAAATCATCATGTTGAATTATGTTTTTTTGGTTTGAAATATAACTTTTAATGTTAGACATTCTGTCTATCCTTGTCTCACTCATAAATTACTCACTGAGTGCATAATTATTATAATTACAGATTTTTTCTTATTGTTCTTTCTTTAATTCGAGCGGCTTTAACATCTGCCTGGTGAATCAACCCCGATTCTTTTTGCAAAATCTCTCGCAGGGGGAGAGAGAAATACTCACGCATAAACCGGAATATATCTCGCTGAGTCAGGCCAATATTCATTGAAGAAAAATAAAGCCCAATTAAATCTTTGTCACGCCAGCGAAGGGGAACGTGCTGGCGTATCTGCGCGCGATGCAGGTCGATTACGGAGATTTTTAAATCCTCTTCGCGACCAGTGAAAGGTAAATGCAGAAGAAAGTGGCAAATATAACAGTCGCGATGGTTAATTCCCCCGGCGTGCATTTTACGTACCATAGTCGCAACACGCTTAATGATCATCCACTTCACCTGCGCGTCCGGTGGATTAACAGCCCAGTCAGCACAGTAGTCTTCAAGGCTAATGGTAGGCGTTAAATCTTCGGTGATAATAAATGATGTTCTGGTTAGCGGGTTTACGCCTTTTTCACCAAAACCAACGCCGTGCATCGTATCAACGCCCAGCTCATGTAGACGATGAATGGCGTGCCATTCTCTGTCAGCGCCCAGAACAGGCATACGTAACGAAATCAGGTTCTTCACAATTTCTTTCAGCGAAGTGCCTTTATGCCACTTCAGGAAGTAACTTTTGCCGTCCAGCTCAAACCGCAATGTTCGACGCGTCTCCAGCTCTCTGAACACTTCGCCCTGTAACGTTTTCACTTCCTCAAAAGCATCTTTACCGCGCCATAGTGTGGTTAACGGAGCTTTCAGCTCAACCATCTAAATCACCTGTAATAATATCTGCAGCCTTCTCCGGTAAGCTGTATAAATCCTGGGTATCAGCATAATACCGCGCATTTTCAGCCCAGGCGTTGCGTAAGGAAGGCTGTGTCAGCGCTTTGAGTAAAACCTCATTTAGCGCATCCTGACGGAATGGTTCAGTCATCGCTTCGCCACAGTTGGCATCCACAATATAATGTGCATAACCGCACACCGCAGTTGTCAGCACCGGCAAACCAGCAGTAATGGCTTCCAGCAAAACAATACCTGCAGCTTCCTGATAGGCTGGATGCAGTAAAAGGTCGGCTGCCGCCATTAACTCCGCGATATCATTACGTCCGGAGAAAAAATGCACATTCGTGCCGACGCCGCTTCTTTCAGCCAGTGCTGCAAACTTCTTCGGCTTATCCTGCCCGACAACATAGAGCACCGTATTTTGCCGTAAAGATTCGGGTAGCGATGCCAGCGCTTCAATAGAGCGATCCACACCTTTACGGGTGAAGTCAGACCCTACTTGCAACAGTAATTTTTGCTGTTCTGAGATACCATTTTTCTGACGATAAATTTGACGACTGTTTGGGATCTGTTGGCTATATTTTCTGTCCGGGTAAATCCCCGGAGGAAGAATATGGAAACGCTCCGCTTCAGTCTGATAATGTTTTTGGAAGTCAGCAATCTGCTTATTCGTCAGCATTAATAGTTGTGTCTGCTTGCCGTGTTCAAACGTGGCGCGTTCAAAAGCAGCATAATGCCGATAGCGTGATGTCAGGCGATAGAAAAATCCTTTTCCCTGTGCGACTTTTTCGGCGTAACACACGTCTGCGGCGTAATACACATCAAGGCCCGGCATCTTATTGAATCCAACCACCCGATCGACAGGGTGGTCGCGCAAATGGTGTTGCACCCAGGCATAATATTCTGCGTTACGACCGTGGTTCGTCCGGGATTTAACCGGCACGCGGATTAATTCAAAGTTATCCGGGCATTCCCCTTCCCATGACTGAGTATAAACACGAACCTGATGACCTCGCGCCGCCACGGTTTGGGCAATGCGCATAAAATCACGCTGCAGACCGCCAAAAGGAAAATATTTATATAAGCAAAAGGCAACTCTCATAGCAGGCTGTCCAAATCTATGGTGCGTGCCTCATGCGGCAGCATTTTTTCCGTCGCGGCGATAACATCTTCAGCCGGAATCACAGAAAGGTATTTTTTATTACGATCAAGCTCATGCCGTTCAGGCATCGGCTGATAATTGCCTGCCCAAAACTGAATGATGTCGTCGGTCCAGGGACGCCAGAACACATGATCCGTCGCGCCGAAAAGGCAAATGACCGGCGTTTTGACTGCTGCGGCAATATGACCAGGGGCCGAATCAACGCCGATAAAGAGATCCGCATGGCCAATCAACGCGCCCAATTCAGGAAAGCGAGTTTTACCCGCCAGACCAGTAACCGGTTTTGTCTCACAGCCGCGTGCAATAGCATCCACGCAGGCCATCTCGTCTGCGGCCGGGCCTGACGTCAGTACAACTTGATAACCGCGGCGCTGCACGGCATCAATAACCTGCGAGAATTTATCATTATCCCAGCACTTAAATAGCTGCCGTGCCGTAGGCTGAATAACAACATATTGTCGGGTCACACCAAGTTGTTTGAGCTGTTGTCGCATGTTTTCCCAATGTTCCGGGCGATAGCTCATGGTGGTTTCCGTGACATACTGTTTTAGCGCTAACGGCTTTAGCGCGGATAATGTGCGCTCAACAGCATGTTCTCCCGCATAAGGTACTAAATACGTAAAGCTTTTTTTCCATAAAGCAGACTGACGATTACCGAAATCCTGCGAGATTTTTATTTTTGCGTTTAAAAAACGCACAATAAGCGCCACGCTCCACTGATCGGTGAGATTGACGACCAGATCATACGAGTTAGCACGCAATTTTTTGATTAACGATAGCGCGTTTTTGATCTTCTCTTTTGTTCCTGCGCCTTTGTTACTGATGCCGTAGAGTGCATTAATCTCCGGATTTTCCGACAATATCGGTATGGTGTTCTGGTAAAGAAGCACATCGATTTTTGCATCGGGATAATTCTGCTTCAGCGTACTGATGACAGGAGTGGTAAGTAACATGTCTCCATGAAAACGCATTTTTATAATCAGAATTCTTCGAAATGGCTTTTCCACAAGCGACTCTTTGGTTGAAATTGTCCGGATAAATAAGCAGAAAAAAGCACGCTACCGCCCCAGGCTTCACAGCAACCCGATGGCTAATACCGCACTCATTTTAGATGCGCTAGTGTAACACTTCTTTCGCAGCAATCCGATACGAATAATTTTCATACACAATCATTTTTTTAATCATAAATTCAAAGAGATATTAATTTATCCCTCTCTTGTGAATGGTCATTCCCATTGTCTGGGGCGACAAGGGCGGCAAATTTCAATGGATTGCGTAAAAATGCAAAAATAATGGGGTTCAGCGCCTGGAATCCTCGCTTCTGAGCCAATTTGGCGCAAAAATGGGAAAAGTAATGGTAAAGCCCAGGCTAAATACATAGAATCCCCAGCACATCCATAAGTCAGCTATTTACTATGCTCGAATTGCTTTACACCGCTCTTCTCTACCTTATTCAGCCTCTGATCTGGATACGGCTTTGGGTGCGTGGACGTAAAGCGCCGGCCTATCGTAAGCGCTGGGGTGAACGCTACGGATTCTACCGCCGTCCGTTGAAACCGGGCGGAATCATGCTGCATTCCGTCTCGGTGGGCGAAACTCTGGCGGCCATCCCATTGGTCCGCGCTCTACGTCATCGCTATCCCGATCTGCCTATTACCGTAACGACCATGACGCCGACCGGCTCGGAGCGCGTCCAGTCCGCCTTTGGCAACGATGTTCAGCACGTTTACTTGCCTTATGATTTGCCCGATGCGCTCAATCGTTTCCTCAATAAGATTGATCCTAAGCTGGTATTGATCATGGAGACTGAGCTCTGGCCAAATCTGATTGCTGCGTTGCACAAACGTCATATTCCGCTGGTTATCGCTAATGCGCGGCTTTCCGCCCGCTCCGCCGCGGGTTATGCGAAGCTTGGCAAGTTTGTCCGTACGCTCCTGCGCCGTATCACCCTGATTGCCGCGCAAAACGAAGAAGATGGCGAACGCTTTGTGGCATTGGGCGCGAAGAACAATCAGGTCACGGTCACCGGCAGTCTGAAATTTGATATTTCAGTTACGCCGCAGTTGGCGGCTAAAGCCGTTACGCTACGCCGCCAGTGGGCGCCGCACCGTCCGGTCTGGATTGCCACCAGCACCCACGATGGCGAAGAGAGTATCGTTATCGCCGCTCACCAGGCGTTATTACATCAATTCCCGAATTTATTACTGATTCTGGTGCCCCGCCATCCGGAGCGTTTCCCGGATGCTATCAATCTTGTGCGTCAGGCAGGGTTAAGCTACATCACTCGCTCTTCGGGTGAAGTGCCGTCCGCCAGCACCCAGGTCGTGGTAGGCGATACCATGGGCGAATTAATGTTGCTCTATGGCATTGCCGATCTCGCCTTTGTTGGTGGTTCGCTGGTTGAACGCGGCGGTCATAACCCGCTGGAGGCTGCCGCTCATGCGATTCCGGTACTGATGGGTCCGCATACCTTTAACTTTAAAGATATTTGCGCCCGTCTGGATCAGGCGAGCGGACTTATCACGATTACCGATGCGGCTACGCTGGCAAAAGAAGTTTCCTCTTTACTGACCGACGCTGATTATCGTAATTTCTACGGACGTCACGCAGTTGAAGTGCTGTATCAAAATCAGGGCGCGCTCCAGCGTCTGCTGCAACTGCTGGAACCTTATCTGCCACCGAAAACGCATTGAGGACTGTCATGCAAAAACGGGCGATTTATCCAGGTACGTTTGATCCGATTACTAACGGTCATCTCGATATTGTGACGCGCGCAACGCAGATGTTCGACCATGTCATTCTGGCTATCGCCGCCAGCCCCGGCAAGAAACCCATGTTCACCCTGGACGAACGTGTGGCGCTGGCGCAAAAAGCGACCGCACACCTGGGTAACGTAGAGGTGGTGGGCTTTAGCGACCTGATGGCCAATTTCGCCCGCGACAGACAGGCGAATATCCTGATTCGTGGTCTGCGCGCGGTGGCGGATTTTGAATATGAAATGCAGTTGGCGCATATGAATCGCCATCTGATACCGCAACTGGAAAGCGTTTTCCTGATACCGTCCAAAGAGTGGTCGTTTATCTCATCGTCGCTGGTCAAAGAAGTGGCGCGCCATCAGGGCGATGTGACCCACTTTCTGCCGGACAATGTGCATCAGGCGCTAATGGATAAGTTGAAATAAGTATCCTTCCTTGCCGGCCTGGCGTTTTACTTCTGACAGTGACGGCAATAGAACGTCGCACGCTGTGCGTGTTTCGTTGCGACTATCGGCGTACCGCATACCCGACACGGCTCGCCTTTGCGCCCGTACACCTGCAACTCCTGCGCAAAATAGCCCGGTTTCCCATCGCTTTGCAGAAAATCCTTCAGCGTTGTCCCGCCTTGTTCAATAGAGCGCAGCAAAACGGCTTTAATCACCCGCGCCAGCAGATCGCACTCCTCTGTCGAGAGTGACGACGCCAGGCGGTCAGGGTGAATACCAGCGGCAAACAGCGACTCGCTGGCGTAGATATTCCCCACGCCGACCACCAGCTTGTTATCCATCAGCCAGGGTTTAATCGCCGTCTTCTTCTTCGCGCATTTCTGCTGCAAATATTCGCCATTAAACTCATCGCTTAGCGGCTCCGGTCCCAGATGCGCCAGTACGTTATGCCCTTCCAGCTCTTTGGTCCATAACCAGGCGCCAAAGCGGCGAGGATCGGTATAACGTAGAATTTTGCCGTTGCTCATCACCAAATCGACATGGTCGTGCTTTTCCGCCGGCAGCGCTTCCGGCAGTATCCGCAAGCTTCCCGACATCCCCAGGTGAATAATTATCCAGCCGTCAGGCAGCTCCAGCAGTAGATATTTAGCACGACGCTGAACGCTAAGGACGGGTGTATCGCTCAGACGATAAATTTCATCTGAAACCGGCCAGCGCAGACGGCCGTTACGGATATGGGCGTGCAGGATAGTAGCGCCAACTAAATGGGGTTCAATACCCCGGCGGCTGGTTTCAACTTCGGGTAATTCAGGCATAACGTCTCCGGCTGTGTGGCAGGTCTCATTAATATGGGGACGGCCAGAAAACAAAAAACCCCGCCGAAGCGAGGTTTTTGTTACATCAAAGCGAGAATTATTTGATTTTCGCTTCTTTGTAGATCACGTGCTGACGGACAACTGGATCGAATTTTTTCAGTTCCAGTTTTTCCGGCTTAGTACGTTTGTTCTTCGTCGTGGTATAGAAGTGACCAGTACCAGCAGAAGAAACCAGCTTGATTTTCTCACGAATACCTTTAGCCATGATTTATTTCCTCTTAGTACTTAGTACTTTTCGCCACGGGCACGCAGTTCAGACAGAACTGTTTCGATGCCTTTTTTATCGATGATACGCATACCTTTAGCAGATACACGCAGGGTGACAAAACGCTTCTCGCTCTCAACCCAGAAACGGTGAGAGTGCAGGTTAGGCAGGAAACGGCGTTTAGTCGCGTTCAGTGCGTGGGAACGGTTGTTACCGGTCACCGGACGCTTGCCAGTAACTTGGCAGACTCGGGACATGTCTATTCTCCAAAAATCAAATTAGCTCGAGCTTCGTATGGGGTATCGGCGCCTCGTCAGGCTTTACAGCCTGGTCATCGCGCAGTTCTATTGAACTCTCGATTGCCAGGCCCAAATGCCAAACCCGAGATTCTCAAAGGTGGCGTAGTATACGCTGACCCGGCGATATGCTCAAGTCCCGAACAGACAAAGATCCCGATGGATCGCGCAAAGAATCTTAAATCCAGCCGCGTTCGGCAAAAGAAACGTACTCTCCGCGCCCAATTATCAGGTGATCGAGCACCCGGATATCCATAAACTGGCAACACTTTATCACGCGCTCAGTGATAAGTTTATCTGCTTTACTTGGCTCTGCGCAGCCTGAAGGGTGGTTATGCGCCAGAATGACCGCTGAAGCATTGAGTTTAATCGCTTCCCGAACAATCTCACGCGGATGCACCTCTACGTGGTTAAGCGTGCCGGAAAACAGGCGGCTGTGCTGAAGCACCCGGTGCTGGGCATCGAGGAAGATCACCAGAAAGATCTCACGCTCTTCGCCCGTCAGTTGGCTTTGCAGAAATTCCCGCGTCATTTCCGGACTCAGCAACGCACTTTCCTCATTCATGCGCACGCTGTAATAGCGCCTTGCCAGCTCAGCAATGCCTTTCAACTGCGCGAATTTCGCCAGGCCGATGCCGTTTACGCCGCGAAACTGCGCAAAGTCCGCCGACAGCAGGCCATACAGCGACCCAAAGTGCTGCAATATCTCTTTTGCCAACGTCATAACATCTTTTCCCGGCGTGCCGGTACGTAAAAAAAGCGCCAGCAACTCCACGTCGCTGAGGGAAGCAATGCCGGATCTGAGCATTTTTTCACGCGGTAATAATTCGTCCAACGTATCCATACGCGCACCTCCTTTTTTAAGGAAGCGGCATAGTGGCACAGCCTTTGGGAGAGATCGACGCCCCGATTTTGTTCTTGCGTAGCGCCTCGCAAAGTGGAGCGCAGGCAAAGACACGACGCCGTAGAGATTGTGATAAAATAGCCGCCTTTCAAAGTCACCCAACAGGAAAGACATGATGAGCCTGGCCGGTAAAAAAATTGTTCTCGGCGTTAGCGGCGGTATCGCTGCGTATAAAACGCCGGAGCTGGTGCGCCGTTTACGTGAGCGCGGCGCTGACGTGCGCGTGGCAATGACCGAGGCGGCAAAAGCCTTTATTACCCCCCTGAGCTTACAGGCAGTGTCGGGCTATCCCGTATCCGACAGTCTGCTTGACCCTGCCGCTGAAGCCGCGATGGGGCATATCGAGTTGGGGAAATGGGCCGACCTGGTGATTCTTGCCCCCGCGACCGCCGACCTGATCGCCCGTGTAGCATCGGGTATGGCTAATGATTTAGTCTCCACCATTTGCCTGGCGACGCCAGCCCCGGTGGCCGTGCTTCCGGCCATGAACCAACAGATGTACCGCGCTGCCGCCACGCAACATAATCTGGAGGTGCTCGCCTCTCGCGGCCTGTTCATTTGGGGGCCGGATAGCGGCAGTCAGGCGTGCGGCGACGTAGGCCCAGGCCGAATGCTGGACCCATTAGTTATCGTTGATAAGGCCGCCGCGCATTTCGCCGCCGTCAACGATCTGCGACATCTTAATATCATGATTACGGCAGGCCCGACGCGCGAACCGCTCGACCCGGTGCGTTATATTTCCAACCACAGCTCCGGTAAAATGGGCTTCGCTATTGCGGCGGCCGCAGCGCGTCGCGGCGCAAATGTCACGCTGGTCTCCGGTCCCGTTTCGTTACCGACGCCGCCTTTTGTAAAACGGGTTGATGTCATAACCGCGCTGGACATGGAAGCCGCTGTTCAGGCCGCCGTTCAACAGCAGCACATTTTCATTAGCTGCGCCGCCGTGGCTGACTATCGCGCAGAGACTATCGCCAGTGAAAAAATCAAAAAACAGGCGGCGCAAGGTGATGAATTACTAATAAAAATGGTCAAAAACCCGGACATTGTCGCCGGGGTGGCCGCACTCAGTGACAATCGACCCTACGTTGTTGGGTTTGCCGCGGAAACGAATAATGTGGAAGAATACGCCCGGCAAAAACGTATCCGTAAGAGCCTTGACCTGATTTGTGCAAATGATGTTTCTATTTCAAATCAGGGATTTAATAGCGATAAAAACGCTTTACACCTTTTCTGGCAGGATGGAGATAAAGTCTTACCGCTTGAGCGGAAAGAACTCCTGGGCCAATTATTACTCGACGAGATCGTGACCCGTTATGATGAAAAAAATCGACGTTAAGATTCTGGACCCGCGTGTTGGTCAGCAGTTTCCGCTGCCGACTTATGCTACTTCTGGTTCTGCCGGGCTTGACCTGCGCGCCTGTCTCGACGACGCCGTAGAACTGGCGCCTGGCGCAACAACGTTGGTGCCTACCGGACTGGCCATTCATATCGCCGATCCATCACTGGCGGCAGTCATGTTGCCGCGTTCTGGCCTGGGCCATAAACATGGTATCGTGCTGGGCAACCTGGTCGGGCTGATTGATTCCGATTATCAGGGGCAACTGATGGTTTCGATCTGGAACCGTGGTCAGGACAGTTTTACCATTGAACCGGGCGAACGTATCGCGCAAATGGTGTTTGTTCCGGTCGTTCAGGCCGAATTTAATCTGGTGGAAGCATTTGACGCCACCGAACGTGGCGAGGGCGGCTTCGGTCATTCTGGCCGTAAGTAAATTTTACGCATCCCCATAACGTCATAATACTGCCGCAAGCGCTGAGTTTGCGGTTATAGCGTGGGTGCTCGCCTGGCAAGTGCTTATTTTCAGGGGTATTTTGTAACATGGCAGAAAAACAAACTGCGAAAAGGAATCGTCGCGAAGAAATACTTCAGTCACTGGCGCTGATGCTTGAATCCAGCGATGGAAGCCAACGCATCACGACGGCAAAACTGGCGGCCTCGGTCGGCGTTTCCGAAGCGGCGCTATACCGCCATTTTCCCAGCAAGACCCGCATGTTCGATAGCCTGATTGAGTTTATCGAAGATAGTCTGATTACCCGTATCAATCTGATTTTAAAAGATGAAAAAAACACCAGCACGCGTTTGCGCCTGATTGTGTTGCTGATTCTGGGTTTTGGCGAACGCAACCCTGGCCTGACGCGCATTCTTACCGGGCACGCGCTGATGTTTGAACAGGATCGCCTGCAGGGGCGCATTAATCAGCTTTTTGAACGCATCGAAGCGCAGCTCCGCCAGGTGCTACGAGAAAAAAGAATGCGTGAAGGCGAAGGCTACACGACGGATGAAAATCTGCTGGCAAGCCAGCTGTTAGCCTTCTGTGAAGGTATGCTTTCACGGTTCGTGCGTAGCGAATTTAAATACCGCCCAACGGACGATTTCGACGCCCGCTGGCCGCTCATTGCCGCTCAGCTACAGTAACGCTGACTGGATAGTGGCTCACGCCTTATCCAGGCGACAGAAACATAAGCCCGGTAAAGCGCCACCGGGCAATTCGCTTACACGCCAAATTCTTCCCGGTATGCTCGCACAGCCGCCAGATGCTCAGCCATATCAGGTTTTTCTTCCAGATAGGCAATCAGGTCTTTCAGCGTAATGATGGAGATAACCTTACAGCCATAGTCGCGCTCCACTTCCTGAATCGCGGAAATCTCGCCGCGGCCACGTTCCTGACGATCCAGCGAAATCAGTACGCCAGCCAGCGTAGCCCCGTGCGCCTGAATAATCTCCATCGACTCGCGAATCGCCGTACCTGCGGTAATCACGTCATCCACCAGCATCACGCGGCCCTGTAGCGCGCTGCCCACCAGACTCCCGCCTTCGCCATGATCTTTTGCCTCTTTGCGGTTAAAGCAGTACGGCAGGTCTTTATCGTGATGTTCCGCCAGCGCAACCGCCGTCGTCGTCGCGATCGGAATACCTTTGTATGCGGGGCCAAACAGCAGATCAAATTCAATACCGGAATCCACCAGCGCTTCGGCATAAAAACGGCCTAATAACGCCAGGTCGCGCCCGGTATTAAACAGCCCGGCGTTGAAGAAATAGGGGCTTTTGCGCCCGGATTTCAGCGTAAACTCGCCAAACTTTAGTACCTGCTTGTTAAGCGCAAACTCAATAAACTGGCGCTGATACGGTTTCATGGATTCGCTCCTTTTCTTACTTTCATCATTTACGAAATTTACGGACAAAAAAAAGCGACTTTTCAGTCGCCTTAAAATCAATTTTCTAGCGCCGCCTTCTGCGTCGCCACAATGGATTCAATTCCCCCTCGGGCCAGCGCCAACAAAGTGAGAAGTTCTTCATGGCTGAACGGCTCGCCTTCCGCGGTACCCTGTACTTCAATAATGCGGCCGTCTTCAGTCATCACGACGTTCATGTCGGTTTCTGCGGCGGAATCTTCAACATATTCCAGATCGCAGATCGCTTCGCCGTTAACGATGCCTACGGAAACCGCCGCCACCATGCCTTTCATCGGATTGGTTTTCAGCTTACCGTTGGCAACCAATTTATTCAGCGCATCCGCCAACGCCACGCAGGCACCGGTAATAGACGCTGTACGCGTGCCGCCATCGGCCTGGACTACATCGCAGTCCAGCGTAATGGTAAATTCGCCGAGCGTTTTCAGATCGACCGCCGCACGCAGCGCACGTGCGATCAAACGCTGAATTTCCATAGTACGACCGCCCTGCTTACCCTTTGCTGCTTCACGCGCATTACGGGTATGGGTAGCGCGAGGCAACATGCCATACTCTGCGGTGATCCACCCCTGGCCTTGTCCTTTCAGAAAACGTGGGACGCCTTCTTCAATGGAGGCGGTGCACAACACTTTGGTATCTCCAAATTCGACCAGTACCGAGCCTTCAGCGTGTTTTGTATAGTTACGGGTCAGGGTTACGGGACGCACCTGATTAGCGCTACGGCCTGCTGGACGCATATTGAGATCTCCGGCTTAAAACGAATGTGGCTGCGCATTATACGGACTTCCTATGGTTATTCCTATCCTGACAAGGCCTGGATAGCTATAATCCCCTCATCTCTCCTTTAAAAACGGGAACATCTATGATCCGCAGTATGACCGCCTACGCCCGGCGTGAAATCAAGGGCGAATGGGGTAGCGCGACCTGGGAAATGCGCTCGGTAAACCAGCGTTATCTGGAAACTTACTTTCGTCTGCCGGAACAGTTCCGTAGTCTTGAACCCGTCGTGCGCGAACGCATTCGTACACGCCTGACACGCGGCAAAGTCGAATGTATGCTGCGTTTTGAACCCGATGCCAGCGCGCAAGGCGAGCTTATTCTGAATGAAAAGCTCGCGAAACAATTAGTTAGCGCCGCAAACTGGGTCAAAATGCAGAGCGACGAAGGGGAAATCAATCCGGTTGATATTTTGCGCTGGCCAGGTGTCATGGCGGCGCAAGAGCAGGATCTGGACGCGATTGCCGCAGAAATTTTAGCCGCGCTGGACGGTACGCTGGATGACTTTATCGTCGCGCGCGAAACGGAAGGCCAGGCGCTGAAAGCGCTGATTGAACAACGGCTGGAAGGCGTCAGCGCCGAAGTAGCGAAAGTCCGCGCGCATATGCCGGAAATCCTGCAATGGCAGCGTGAGCGCCTGGTCGCGAAGCTGGAAGATGCTCAGGTTCAGTTGGAAAACAACCGTCTGGAGCAAGAGCTGGTGATGATGGCGCAGCGCATTGATGTGGCGGAAGAGCTGGATCGTCTGGAAGCGCACGTCAAAGAGACTTACAACATTCTGAAGAAAAAAGAGGCGGTAGGTCGCCGTCTGGACTTCATGATGCAAGAATTTAACCGTGAGTCGAACACCCTGGCCTCCAAATCCATCAACGCTGATGTAACTAACTCCGCTATTGAATTAAAAGTGTTGATCGAGCAAATGCGCGAGCAGATCCAGAATATTGAATAATTCTGGCGCTCAATATGTCACAGAGCCCGCCTTATGCGGGCTCTCGCGTTTATCCGTAGTACGTTTTTAATTTCCGGCGAATAGCGTCGATAAGGCGCCGCTTCCACTCTACCGTCGAAGCCCGATACTGCATAAAAATAGCGCCTTCCGCCTGCTCCCCGGTAAGCGGCAGAACAAAAAGACCGCGCTTATCGGATAAATTTTCATACCAGGGGCGCGGTACAATCGCCATTAGCGGCGCCGACTGGACAGCAGGCGCAAGTTGACTGTAATCATGACAAACAAACGCCAGCGGACGTTCAAACCCGGCACGAGCCTGCTGCCTGTCCAGTTCGTTGTTCTCTTTTGTCCACGGCAAACAGTAAATGTGTTGATAATGCTGCAGATCAGCAAAATTCAACGCTGCGGCATTCTCCAGACGTGAACGCAATGGCGCGCCATAAACCGCGATCAAACGCGTCGTCCCCACCCGCTCGTAATGCAGAGCGCTGACCTGCTTTTGATGGTCGCCAATTGCCAGCACCAAATCAACCGAGCTATCCAACAGTTCATCACGCCAGGGTCGGCGGGCAAAAGGAAGGCACTCGATCACCGCCTGATGAAGATGACCTTTCTCTGCGAGAACGGGCGTAAGCAGCGCGTTCAATGCGGGAGGAAGTACCACCCGGAAACAACGGGAGCCGTTCTCTTTATCGCCAAACAGCTCCTCATTAAGCGAAACAAACACAGGCGCCAATTTGTCACGCAGCGCCTGCGCATAAGGCGTAGCAATCTGGCGGTTCCCTTCCCGTCGAAACAACGGATCGTTTAGCGCATCGCGCAATCTCATTAGCGCATGACTTACCGCAGAAGGCGACAAAGCCAGCTTTTGCGCCGTTTTCCCCGTAGAGCTCGTCTCCAGCAGCACATACAGTACTTTTAACAGGTTCATATCCATTTGCAGCAAGTTCATTAAACGTCTCTCTTATTGAACCTGGCTAAATTACTGCCAGGTATACTGCGGGCGCTTCAATCAGGAGAACATTATGAATCGCTATGCATTATTCTTTGTATGTATATTTTCAACATCAGCACTTCCTGCCATGGCGGCATTAGATCCTTCACAACCGTTATCACCCGCGCCTCCGTTATCACTGTTTAAAGCGTGGGCTAAGCCTATAAAGCCGTTTCAAATCACAGAAGGCGTGTGGTATGTCGGCACGAAAAATCTCTCTTCTATTCTGCTGACCACTCCGGCAGGGCATATTCTTATTGATGCGGGGTTGGATGAAAGCGCACCGCAAATTAAAGCGAATATTGAAGCGGCAGGATTCCGCCTCACAGACGTGCGCTATCTGTTGAATAGCCATGCGCGGCTGGATCAAGCGGGGGGCATGGCACGTTTGAAAGCGTGGAGCGGCGCACAATTGGTCGCCAGCCAACCCAACGCCGATCAGATGGCGAGGGGTGGACGAGAGGATTTTGCGCTTGGCGATGCGCTCCCCTTCCCGCCCGTCACCACCGATAAAATTATCCACCACCAGGAAAGCATCATCCTCGGAGGGATAACCGTGACAGCGCTATTCACGCCTGGACATCTACCCGGCTCAACCTCCTGGCGCGTAACGCTCCGCAACGGCAAGACGCTAATTTACGCTGACAGTCTCGCCACGCCCGACTATCTGCTGATTAACAACAAAAATTACCCTGACCTGGTTACTGATATTCAGGGTAGCTTTAAGACACTGGCCGCCCAGCATGTTGATATCTTTATTGCCAATAAAGGTGACCGCTTCGGGCTACTGGAGAAACGACAGCAACTTCGCAACGGCGATACACAGGCATTCTTTGATTCCAATGGCTTGCAACAGTATGTAGAACGCTCGCGTCAGCGCTTCATCACACAACTTACCGCACAGCAGCCATAATGAAATGACTCACCGGCGGCGCGTCCGGGGCGCCGTTCTTTTAAATTATCTAAGTCAAAACAGAAAAACCTCGCATACAATAAACCACAAAAATGATGCTCAATTTATTGATATTTATAATAAATAATTATTAATCATAAATTTAAAATCATTACTAAAATTTATTAATCGCGTAATGCCTTAGAAAATCTCAATCGTGATACAGCGCACAAATCGTTAATCTTCGCCCCCAGTAAATTAGGGGGAAATCATGCTGTTGCACGTTCTTTATTTAATTGGCATCACTGCCGAGGCCATGACGGGCGCACTCGCTGCGGGTCGTCGTCGCATGGATACATTCGGCGTAATTATTATTGCTACCGCCACCGCCATTGGTGGAGGCTCGGTTCGCGACATTCTGCTCGGTCACTATCCGCTGGGTTGGGTGAAGCATCCCGAATATGTCATTATTGTGGCGACTGCCGCTGTATTGACCACCATTGTTGCCCCCGTCATGCCCTATTTACGCAAGCTTTTCCTGGTACTTGACGCGCTGGGGTTGGTGGTTTTCTCTATTATTGGCGCTCAGATAGCCCTTGATATGGGCGAAGGGCCAATTATCGCCGTGGTAGCCGCCGTCACTACCGGCGTCTTTGGCGGCGTGCTCCGCGATATGTTCTGCAAACGCATTCCACTGGTGTTTCAAAAAGAGCTATATGCCGGCATTTCGTTCGCCTCGGCGGTGCTCTATATTGCGCTGCAACATTACGTCATGAATCCGGATGTCGTCGTTATCTCTACGCTACTGTTTGGCTTTACAGCAAGGTTATTAGCGCTACGTCTTAAACTTGGCCTGCCGGTATTTTATTACCGCCATGAAGGGCACTAAGACCCAAATCCGGGAATATGCTGAGCAGCCAGCCATCTGCTCAGCGTTTTGATCTGCGGATTATCCCGCCAGTCGATAACTCTCCCGGCACGGCGCTCGCCCGTCGCTGGCAACTGCCGCCAGTGTTGCTCTGTTCGCATTAATAACTGCTCCCATGAGCGATCGCCGCTGGCCTGTAATGCGGCCTGCGTTAAGGGGATATCCATCGCCATGATCCAGCGGGTAAACGGCTGCCGGCGCGCCAGGTTAAATTGCCGCCATATCTGCTCGCTTTTTCCTTTAGCAAAGCCTGGCGTGTTGGCTATTTGCGCTGACGTCAGGGCAAGCCAAGAGAAGATATGCTCAAAGCGATGCGTCTGATGCAAGGCCCGCCAGCTGGCTTCGCCCATTCCGTCCAGACCCAACGCCGACCGTGACCCCAGCCATACCAGCCTAGAGATAAACTGTTCCTGACACGTTGCCGACGCGTAAAAGCAGGTCAGCGAGTTGAAATGGCTATCAGGCGGTACAGGCTTACTCCGCTCACGACTCCGCCAGACGACCTCATCAAGCCGGGGAATGCCTTGCCCCGCCAGACTCACCAGGATCTGATCGCCCGGCGCGATATCCCACGCTTCCCAACGCTTCACAGAACCGATATTGACCCGCTGAACCCGCTTATCATCCAATATAACGGGGACAAGCGACGCTACTACGGTAATTTTGCCGCTTTTCCCCACCGAGAACTGAATAGCGCTCACTTGCGCGACCTGCGCTACTGGCGGATATTTCCATGCTGCCAGCCAGTCGCCCTGCCCGGGTCGCCAGTGTTGTGACGCAGGTTCTTTAGCCATGCGTATCACTACGCCATCCGTTACAAAGGGTAATGCTGACGTCAGCCATGACTGGCGCGCCCGCTCGACCTCGCTGGCATCTTTTACCGCCAGGGTATATTTATTCGTCAGACTGAATCCAGCCTTAGCAAGTTGGCTTAATCTTTCGGGCATATTTGCCGGACCGTCCGGCCACGCCCAAATAAAAATACCCAACGAATTTAGCGCGGAGGCGTTATCCTGGCGCATTAACATTCCTGCGACTTTCGAGCGCGCATTCATCCCGCCCATCCGTTGCTGGATATGTCCCTCGCGCTGTAGAAAGATTTCGCCCTGCAACACCGCGTTAGCAAGCGCGCCTTGTGTTGTCTGCGGTATAGAGGGGATCAGGCGAATTTTTGGCGTCCAGTCCTCGCCTTGTAGTCCGTTACCCCGGCTGATAGCCCTGGTCAGTTTACCGTTTTGATAAACCAGTGTTACCGCTACGCCATCCACTTTTGGCTGTACCCAAAGCTCGCTGCGCCCGCGCATCCACTGTTCTACCGCCTGTCGGTCCGCGAGTTTACGTACGCCCGTGTGCGCAACAGGGTGCATTGTTGTACCGTTTAACGGCGGTGAAACCGGAGTAGATGAAACATCCTGACCAACACAGCGTTGCCACTGAACCAGCCTTGCGCTGAGCTGGTCGTACACACTATCGTCAACCGCGCTAACACCTTGTTTCCAGTAGATGTCATTCCAGTCAGCGAGCTGTTGCTGTAAACGGGTGATTTCTTCAGCGGCCCTTGCTGGCGGCCAGGCCGGGCAAAGCGCCCCACTCTGCGAATGCCACAATAAAATTCCCCACGCCATACTTTTCCATAATCTCATCACGACCTCCTGCGCACATTGCCCGGCAGGTATAGCGCTTTAGTGAATAAAAACCGACAGGTAAAAATGCATCATCCGAGCCGCTTTCCAGATTTTTTGGTGGGTCGCTGCAACGACGCGATAAAAGCGGAAAAAGGGACGCAAAATGCAATAATCTGGCGCAAAAAGTGTGACAAAGACTACGTCGCATAACGGCGATGTGTATAATAAGCCCGTATCAAGGCTCTATTTCGATAATCACAGACGTAAGATACTCATGGCTCAAGGTACGCTTTATATTGTTTCTGCCCCCAGTGGCGCGGGTAAATCCAGCCTGATTCAGGCTTTATTAAAAACCCAACCGTTGTACGACACTCAGGTTTCCGTTTCACATACCACGCGCGCGCCGCGTCCGGGTGAAGTGCACGGTGAGCACTATTTCTTTGTAAATCATGATGAGTTTAAAACCATGATTGGCAGGGAGGCGTTTCTGGAGCACGCGGAAGTGTTTGGCAATTACTACGGCACTTCGCGCGAAACCATTGAGCAAGTGCTGGCAACCGGCGTTGATGTTTTTCTGGATATCGACTGGCAGGGCGCCCAGCAAATTCGCGAAAAGATGCCGCAAGCACGCAGCATTTTTATTTTGCCGCCATCAAAGATCGAATTGGATCGCCGTTTACGCGGCCGCGGGCAAGATAGCGAAGAAGTCATTGCCAAACGAATGGCGCAAGCGGTTGCAGAAATGAGCCATTACGCCGAATATGATTATCTTATTGTGAATGACGACTTTGATACCGCGTTAAGCGACTTGAAAACCATCATTCGCGCTGAACGTCTGCGTATGAGCCGCCAAAAGCAGCGTCATGACGCTTTAATCAGCAAATTGTTGGCAGACTGAACCCACTTTCAGTATCATGCCCAGTCATTTCTTCACCTGTGGAGCATTTTAAGTATGGCACGCGTAACTGTTCAGGACGCTGTAGAGAAAATTGGTAACCGTTTTGACCTGGTACTGGTCGCCGCGCGTCGCGCTCGTCAGATGCAGGTAGGCGGAAAGGATCCGCTGGTACCGGAAGAAAACGATAAAACTACCGTTATCGCGCTGCGCGAAATCGAAGAAGGTCTGATTAACAACCAGATCCTCGACGTCCGCGAGCGCCAGGAACAGCAAGAGCAGGAAGCCGCTGAATTACAAGCCGTTACCGCTATTGCTGAAGGTCGTCGTTAATCACAAAGCGGGTCGCCCTTGTATCTGTTTGAACGCCTGAATCAACTGATTCAAACCTACCTGCCGGAAGACCAGATTAAGCGTCTTCGGCAGGCGTATCTCGTTGCACGTGACGCTCACGAGGGCCAGACACGCTCAAGCGGTGAACCCTATATCACGCACCCGGTAGCGGTGGCCTGTATTCTGGCCGAGATGAAACTCGACTACGAAACGCTGATGGCCGCTCTGCTGCATGACGTGATTGAAGATACCCCCGCCACCTATCAGGACATGGAACAGCTTTTCGGTAAAAGCGTTGCCGAGCTGGTAGAGGGGGTGTCGAAACTTGATAAGCTCAAGTTCCGCGATAAGAAAGAGGCGCAGGCCGAAAACTTTCGCAAAATGATTATGGCGATGGTGCAGGATATCCGCGTCATCCTCATTAAGCTTGCT
This sequence comes from Salmonella sp. SAL00653, assembly GCF_046552515.1. NCBI lineage: Bacteria > Pseudomonadati > Pseudomonadota > Gammaproteobacteria > Enterobacterales > Enterobacteriaceae > Salmonella > Salmonella sp. SAL00653. The sequence goes on along the minus strand of NZ_JBGDTY010000013.1, from coordinate 72,197 downwards.
GACCGTACCCATAACATGCGCACGCTGGGCTCGTTACGCCCGGATAAACGTCGTCGTATTGCCCGTGAAACCCTCGAAATCTACAGCCCGCTGGCGCACCGTTTAGGTATTCATCACATTAAAACCGAGCTGGAAGAGCTGGGTTTTGAAGCGCTGTATCCCAATCGTTACCGCGTCATTAAAGAAGTGGTAAAAGCGGCGCGCGGCAACCGTAAAGAGATGATCCAAAAAATCCTCTCTGAAATCGAAGGACGTTTGCAAGAGGCGGGAATTCCGTGTCGCGTTAGCGGTCGCGAAAAACATCTTTACTCGATCTACTGCAAAATGGTGCTCAAAGAGCAGCGTTTTCACTCGATCATGGACATTTACGCTTTCCGCGTGATCGTTCATGACTCCGATACCTGCTATCGCGTACTCGGCCAGATGCACAGTCTCTATAAGCCGCGTCCGGGACGCGTGAAAGACTATATAGCCATTCCCAAAGCGAACGGCTATCAGTCTTTGCACACCTCGATGATCGGCCCGCACGGCGTTCCTGTTGAAGTCCAGATCCGTACCGAAGATATGGATCAGATGGCGGAAATGGGGGTCGCAGCGCACTGGGCGTATAAAGAACACGGTGAGACCAGCACCACGGCGCAGATCCGCGCCCAGCGCTGGATGCAGAGCCTGCTGGAGCTACAACAGAGCGCCGGTAGTTCGTTTGAATTTATCGAAAGCGTAAAATCCGATCTCTTCCCGGATGAGATTTACGTTTTCACCCCGGAAGGACGCATTGTCGAACTGCCCGCTGGCGCTACGCCGGTGGATTTTGCCTATGCAGTGCATACCGACATCGGCCACGCCTGCGTCGGCGCGCGTGTCGACCGGCAGCCTTATCCGCTGTCGCAGCCGCTTAGCAGCGGTCAGACCGTCGAAATTATTACCGCGCCGGGCGCACGTCCTAACGCCGCCTGGCTGAACTTTGTCGTCAGCTCTAAAGCGCGCGCTAAAATTCGTCAGTTGCTGAAAAACCTCAAACGTGATGACTCCGTAAGCCTGGGCCGTCGTCTGCTTAACCATGCTTTAGGCGGTAGCCGTAAGCTGGCGGAAATTCCGCAGGAAAATATTCAGCGCGAACTGGATCGTATGAAGCTGGCAACGCTTGACGATCTGCTGGCGGAGATCGGTCTCGGCAACGCGATGAGCGTAGTGGTCGCGAAAAATCTGCAGCAAGGCGAAGCCGTGGTGCCGACCGTTGCGCAATCGAATCACGGCCACCTGCCGATTAAAGGCGCGGATGGCGTGCTTATCACCTTTGCGAAGTGTTGTCGTCCGATCCCAGGCGACCCGATCATCGCTCACGTAAGCCCAGGTAAAGGACTGGTGATCCACCATGAATCCTGCCGTAATATCCGTGGATACCAGAAAGAGCCAGAGAAATTTATGGCGGTCGAATGGGACAAAGAGACGGAGCAGGAATTCATTACCGAAATCAAGGTGGAAATGTTTAACCATCAGGGCGCGCTGGCTAACCTGACGGCGGCGATTAATACCACCACCTCCAATATTCAAAGCCTGAATACTGAAGAGAAAGATGGTCGCGTCTATAGTACCTTTATTCGCCTTACCGCACGCGATCGCGTACATCTGGCGAATATCATGCGCAAAATTCGCGTGATGCCAGACGTTATTAAAGTCACCCGTAACCGAAACTAGCGCTATGAATCCAAAACGTTATGCGCGTATATGCGAAATGCTCGCCAGGCGTCAGCCTGATCTCACGGTCTGCATGGAGCAAGTCCACAAACCTCATAACGTTTCTGCAATCATTCGTACCGCAGATGCCGTTGGCGTCCATGAAGTCCATGCTATCTGGCCAGGTAGCCGGATGCGCACCATGGCTTCCGCGGCGGCGGGCAGCAACAGTTGGGTACAGGTGAAAACTCACCGTACCATTGGCGATGCGGTAGCCCATTTGAAAGGACGGGGAATGCAGATTCTGGCAACCCATCTTTCTGATAAGGCCGTAGACTTTCGCGAGATTGATTACACGCGCCCGACCTGTATTCTGATGGGTCAGGAGAAAACCGGTATTACGCAGGAAGCATTAGACCTGGCGGATCGGGATATCATCATTCCGATGATCGGTATGGTACAGTCGCTGAACGTTTCCGTCGCCTCCGCGCTCATTCTTTATGAAGCCCAGCGCCAGCGTCAGAACGCGGGCATGTATCTGCGTGAAAATAGCATGTTGCCGGAAGATGAACAGCAGCGCCTGCTGTTTGAGGGTGGTTATCCGGTGCTGGCGAAAGTCGCTAAACGTAAAGGTCTGCCTTATCCTCGCGTCAATCAGCAGGGCGAAATTGACGCCGATGCTGACTGGTGGGCGACGATGCAGGCGGCAGGGTAATCACCATGTCAGGCCGCTTGTTAGACGCTGTTCCGCTCAATTCCCTGACAGGCGTCGGCGCAGCGCAAAGCAGTAAACTGGCGAAAATTGGCCTGCATACCGTGCAGGACCTCCTGCTCCACCTCCCTCTGCGTTACGAAGACCGTACCCATCTCTACCCTATTGGCGAACTGCTGCCTGGCATCTACGCCACCGTTGAAGGTGAAGTGCTGAACTGCAATATCACTTTCGGCGGTCGTCGGATGATGACCTGCCAGATTAGCGACGGTTCCGGCATTCTTACCATGCGCTTTTTCAATTTTAACGCGGCGATGAAAAACAGCCTGGCGACGGGACGACGTGTGCTGGCCTACGGGGAAGCGAAGCGCGGCAAGTATGGCACAGAGATGATCCATCCGGAATATCGCCTGCAGGGCGATCTCAGCACGCCGGAACTTCAGGAAACGCTCACCCCCGTCTATCCAACCACCGAGGGCGTGAAGCAAGCGACACTGCGCAAGCTTACCGATCAGGCGCTGGAGTTGCTCGACACCTGCGCCATTGCCGAACTACTGCCGCCGGAACTGGCGCAGGGTATGATGAGCCTGCCGGAGGCGCTACGTACCTTGCATCGCCCGCCGCCGATGCTCCAGCTCGCCGATTTAGAAACCGGCAAACACCCGGCGCAGCGGCGGCTTATTCTTGAAGAGCTACTGGCGCATAATCTCAGTATGCTGGCGCTTCGCGCAGGCGCGCAGCGCTATCACGCTCAGCCGCTAAGTACCAACAACATATTGAAAGACAAGCTGCTGGCGTCGTTGCCGTTTAAACCCACCAGCGCGCAGGCGCGGGTGGTGGCAGAGATCGAACGTGATATGGCGCTGGATGTGCCGATGATGCGTCTGGTTCAGGGCGACGTCGGTTCAGGGAAAACGCTGGTTGCCGCCCTGGCGGCGCTACGCGCCATCGCTCATGGTAAGCAGGTGGCGCTGATGGCGCCGACCGAATTGCTGGCTGAACAGCACGCAAATAATTTCCGCAACTGGTTCGAACCGTTGGGCGTTGAAGTGGGTTGGCTGGCCGGTAAGCAAAAAGGTAAAGCGCGTCAGGCGCAGCAAGAGGCTATTGCCAGCGGTCAGGTGCAGATGATTGTCGGCACCCACGCTATCTTTCAGGAACAGGTGCAGTTTAACGGGCTGGCGCTGGTGATCATCGACGAACAGCACCGCTTTGGCGTCCACCAGCGGCTGGCATTGTGGGAAAAAGGCCAACAACAGGGCTTTCATCCGCATCAGTTGATTATGACCGCAACGCCCATTCCGCGCACCCTGGCGATGACTGCCTACGCCGATCTCGATACCTCGGTGATTGACGAGCTACCGCCGGGCCGTACCCCTGTCACTACCGTTGCTATTCCGGATACCCGTCGCCATGAAATCATTGATCGTGTGCGCAACGCCTGCACAACCGAAGGCCGTCAGGCTTACTGGGTCTGTACACTGATTGAAGAGTCAGACCTGCTGGAAGCGCAGGCGGCGGAGGCCACCTGGGAGGAACTCAAGCTGGCGTTACCGGAGTTGAATATCGGCCTGGTACACGGCCGCATGAAGCCCGCCGAAAAACAGGCGGTGATGCAGGCCTTTAAGCAGGGTGAACTGCATCTGCTGGTCGCCACTACGGTGATTGAGGTGGGGGTCGATGTTCCTAACGCCAGCCTGATGATTATTGAAAATCCGGAGCGACTGGGCCTGGCGCAGTTACACCAGCTCAGAGGACGCGTTGGCCGTGGCGCGGTCGCGTCGCACTGCGTGCTGCTCTATAAATCGCCGTTGTCGAAAACGGCGCAGAAGCGTTTACAGGTATTGCGCGACAGCAACGACGGCTTTGTGATTGCACAAAAAGATTTAGAGATTCGCGGCCCGGGGGAATTACTGGGCACGCGCCAGACAGGGAACGCCGAATTTAAAGTTGCGGATTTACTGCGCGATCAGGCCATAATCCCCGAAGTTCAGCGTATTGCCCGTCATATTCACGAACGTTATCCGCAGCAGGCACAAGCGCTGATTGAGCGCTGGATGCCGGAAACCGAACGTTATTCCAACGCCTAATCCTATTCACCGCGCGACAGAGCCGACAGAAGATCCTCAATCTGGATAGCGATAACGTCCTGGGCTGCCAGGGCATCGCGCGAGATACGCGTTGCCATCGCACTCTCCGGCTCGTCCCGCAGCATTGCCGCCGCCTTCTGCACCCCGTCGAGGATCATCTCCGGCGTTAACTGCCGGGTTAAAAACGCCAGATTATTTTCCAACCACGGTTCTTCCGTCGCACCTAATGGCGGTTGCCACTGCCACGAGCCTTCTGGCCAAAGCGGGTTAACCTCTACCGGATAAATTAAATGCGCGGCGTACTGCAACGCGCATACCGCTTTACCCGGCGTATCCAGTAACCACCACTGATTCCAGAGCGAACGGATAAACGGCGCAATGCCACCGAGAACATTGAAGGTGTCCAGCCAGGTCAGCGGAGAATTGAAACCGCGCTCGTGATTGATTCGCGCCAGCATGGTCTCCAGCAAAAAATGCCGTACCTGCTGGCGCTGAGCGGCATCCATCATTTCCCGCCAGAGATAAGGCCGCCGTAACGCGCGCAGGAAAGACTCCTCGAAGTGATCGCCATAGCCATGGGTTAACAGCGTTTCGCGCCAACAGGCAAGGCACAGCGGAAACAGATAACGAAACAATTCCGGCTGCATCGGCTCGTGGTAAACCAGATTCAGCACATAATAAACGCTCAGATGCCAATCGGTAATCTGCCGCCAGTCCGTCGCCGCCAGCGCCTGCAACTCAGCATCGGCATAGTCAAACTCCGCTTCCCATACGTTAAGAACCGGCGGCTCATCGCCAAAAATATGACGGCAGCGTTCACGCAGGGTTTCAGGTTGACGGCAACGTTTTTTCATCTTTATCCGGCAAACATTGGCAGCATCAGGTACAGCTTGATCACCAACGCATTGACGATATCGATAAAGAACGCGCCGACCATCGGCACCACCAGGAACGCCATATGCGAGGGGCCAAAACGATCGGTAATCGCCTGCATATTAGCAATGGCGGTCGGCGTTGCGCCCAGGCCAAAACCACAGTGACCCGCCGCCAGCACCGCCGCATCGTAGTTTTTCCCCATCATGCGCCAGGTGACGAAGATCGCGTACAGCGCCATGAAGATGGTCTGTACCACCAGAATCGCCAGCATCGGCAGCGCCAGTGACGCCAGTTCCCACAGCTTCAGGCTCATCAGCGCCATTGCCAGGAACAGTGACAAACTCACGTTCCCCAGTACCGAAACAGCACGCTCAAATACGCGATAAAAACCCACCAGCGCCAGGCCATTGCTGAGGATCACCCCAACAAATAGCACACAAACGAAGACCGGCAGTTCAAGCACCGTTCCCGCCAGTAGCTGCGCTACGATTTTGCCCACGGTCAGACAGATAGCAATCAGGGCGATAGTTTCGATTAGCACCAGAGAGGTGATCATACGGCCCACATCCGGCTTTTCAAAGGCTGTCGGCACGGCCTGATCGTCAGGCATTCCATCCGGCGTGGTGGAGTGTTTCACCAGATAACGCGCTACCGGGCCGCCAATCAACCCGCCCAGCACAAGGCCAAAGGTTGCACATGCCATCGCAACTTCGGTGGCATTGGCAAAACCATAACGTTCGACAAACAGTTTACTCCACGCCGCGCCGGTACCGTGTCCGCCGGACAGCGTAATTGACCCGGCAATCAGCCCCATTAACGGGTCCAGCCCCAACAGACTCGCCATGCCGATACCGATGGCATTCTGCATCAGCAGTAATCCGACCACGACGACCAGGAAGACGCCAACAACGCGTCCCCCCTTGCGCAGGCTGGCAAGGTTAGCGTTAAGGCCGATCGTCGCGAAAAACGCCAGCATCAACGGATCGCGCAGGGTCATATCAAAGTTGACCTCCCAACCGACGCTTTTTTTCAGTACCAGCAGAGCAACCGCGACCAGTAATCCCCCCGCCACCGGTTCCGGAATCGTATATTTCTTCAATAAGGAGACAGACTGGACCAGCTTGCGACCCAGTAGCAGCACCAGCGTGGCGGCGACAAGGGTCGATAAGGTATCGAGTTCAAACATTTAAAGCTCCTGTAATGCGCTGTGACATGTGCGCACAAATCATTTCCTGAGTCAGTTTTTTAGCTCTTTGCGAGTCTTCGGCATGGATTTTAAGCAGAAAAAGGCAAAAAGTTATATAAAAAGGTGCATTTATCTTTTTTAAATATTAAGAATATTCGCTCGCAATCGTTTGCTTTTACCACCTGGTCAGATAAAATCACCGCTTTTCCACCACGAGAATGTCCCTGATGTCCGTTAACGCCATCGAGCCGGCAGATGCGCAACCGGTTGCGCAGACGCAAAACAGCGAATTAATTTACCGTCTTGAAGATCGCCCGCCGCTCCCTCAAACCCTTTTTGCCGCTTGTCAGCATCTGCTGGCCATGTTTGTCGCGGTAATCACGCCAGCGCTGTTAATCTGCCAGGCGTTGGGTTTACCGGCGCAGGATACGCAGCACATTATCAGCATGTCGCTGTTCGCCTCCGGCGTAGCCTCTATTATTCAAATCAAAGCGTGGGGGCCGGTAGGATCGGGGCTGTTATCCATCCAGGGAACCAGTTTTAACTTTGTCGCCCCGCTGATTATGGGCGGTACCGCGCTGAAAACCGGCGGCGCGGACGTCCCGACGATGATGGCGGCGCTGTTCGGCACGCTGATGCTGGCAAGCTGCACCGAGATGGTGCTTTCTCGCATTCTACATCTGGCGCGCCGGATTATCACGCCGTTAGTCTCCGGCGTCGTGGTGATGATTATTGGCCTGTCGCTGATTCAGGTGGGGCTAACTTCCATCGGCGGCGGCTATGCCGCCATGAGCGGCAACACCTTTGGCGCACCGAAAAACCTGTTACTGGCCGGCGTCGTCCTGGCCATTATCATCCTGCTGAATCGGCAACGTAGTCCCTACCTGCGCGTGGCTTCTTTGGTTATTGCCATGGCGGCAGGCTATCTTTTGGCCTGGTTTATGGGCATGTTGCCTGAGAATAACGCGCCGGTCTCGCAGGACATCCTGATGGTGCCGACCCCGCTGTATTATGGTCTGGGCATTGACTGGAACCTGTTACTGCCGTTGATGCTGGTCTTTATGATTACGTCGCTGGAGACCATCGGAGATATCACCGCCACCTCTGATGTCTCCGAGCAGCCGGTATCCGGCCCCTTGTACATGAAACGGCTAAAGGGCGGCGTACTGGCTAACGGCCTGAACTCATTTGTTTCAGCGGTATTTAATACGTTCCCGAATTCCTGTTTCGGTCAGAACAACGGCGTAATTCAGTTGACTGGCGTCGCCAGTCGCTATGTGGGATTTGTTGTCGCGCTGATGCTGATTGTACTCGGCCTATTCCCGGCGGTAAGCGGTTTTGTGCAGCATATCCCGGAACCGGTGCTCGGCGGCGCCACGTTGGTGATGTTCGGCACCATTGCCGCCTCCGGGGTGCGTATTGTCTCGCGTGAGCCGCTGAACCGCCGCGCGATTCTGATTATCGCCCTGTCGCTGGCCGTGGGTCTTGGCGTCTCGCAACAGCCGCAGATCCTGCAGTTCGCGCCGGAATGGGTGAAAAATCTGCTCTCATCCGGAATTGCCGCTGGCGGCATCACGGCTATCGTGCTGAACCTGATTCTCCCGCCGGAAAAACCGTAAAAACCCTGCGGCGGCGACACGATTCGCCGCTGCTGTAACGCTCTTTCACCATTCCTGTCTTGAGGATTGCACGCAAATCGTGCATAAATCCCCTATGTGCATTTCACGGGATGGAAGACCATGAAATTGATTGGGAGGTTGCTTCTCTATGTGCTGATCGCCTGTTTAGTGGTGATTTTCGGCTTTTATTTTCTGCTGCAAACGCGCTGGGGCGCAGATCACATCAGCAACTGGGTATCAGAGAACAGCGGTTATCACCTCACATTCGACGTGATGGATCATCGTTTTTCCGCCCCATCCCATCTTTTACTGGAGAATGTGACCTTTGGTCGTGATGGTCAGCCTGCTACCCTGGTCGCGAAAACCGTAGATATCGGTCTGAGCATTCGCCAGTTAACCGCGCCGCTGCATGTCGACACGATCCTGTTACAGGACGGCACGCTGAATATTTCAGTGCAAACCGCCCCTTTCCCGTTTGAGGCCGACCGCCTGCAACTTCGCAATATGGCGCTCAATAGTCCCGGCAGCGAATGGCGGTTGAGCGCCCAGCGCGTTAACGGCGGCGTTATGCCCTGGCGCCCCGAAGCCGGTCGGGTATTAGGCAATAAAGCCCAGATCCAACTGAGCGCCGGTTCGCTGACGTTAAACGACGTTCCCGCCACTAATGTGCTTATTGAAGGCAGTATCGACCATAATCAGGTGATGTTAAACACCGTCGGCGCCGATATGGCGCGCGGAGCGTTAACCGGCGTCGCCCGACGTAACGCTGATGGTAGTTGGGTCGTTGAAAATCTGCGGCTGAATGATATTCGGTTACAAAGCGATAAATCCCTGAGCGAGTTTTTCGCGCCGCTAACTACGGTTCCATCTTTGCAGATTGGTCGTCTTGAAGTGACGGACTCCAGCCTGCAAGGACCAGGCTGGGCAGTCACCGATCTTGACCTGAGTTTGCGCAATCTGACTCTGCGCAAAGAAGACTGGCAAAGTCAGGAAGGTAAATTATCGATGAACGCCAGTGAGTTTATTTACGGCTCACTGCACTTGCTCGATCCAATCCTGAACGCCGAATTTTCACCACAGGGCGTTGCGCTACGCCAGTTCACCACCCGCTGGGAAGGCGGTATGGTCAGAACCTCCGGCGCCTGGTTACGCGAGAGCAAAGCGCTGATTCTGGACGATACCGCTATCGCCGGGCTGGAGTATACGCTGCCGGAAAACTGGAAGCAGTTATGGATGAAGCCGTTGCCCGACTGGTTGAACAGCCTGACGCTGAAAAAATTCAGCGCCAGCCGCAATCTGGTGATCGATATCGACCCGGCCTTCCCGTGGCAAATCACCGCTCTGGACGGCTACGGCGCAAACCTGGAGCTGGTACAACATCATCAATGGGGCGTCTGGAGCGGCAATGCGACCCTCAACGCCGCAGCGGCAACCTTTAACCGTGTGGACGTGCGCCGCCCGTCGCTGTCGTTGACGGCTAATGCCAGCACGGTCAACATCAGCGATCTGAGCGCGTTTACTGGAAAAGGGATACTGGAAGCCACTGCCAGCGTATCGCAACTGCCGCAGCGTCAGACGCAAATCAGCCTGAACGGACGCGGCGTACCAATGGATGTGCTACAGCAGTGGGGCTGGCCGGCATTACCGATTGCTGGCGATGGCAATATTCAGCTCACGGCCAGCGGCAATATTCAGGCCGATGCGCCGTTGAAACCGACGGTAAACGGGCAATTACACGCGGTCAACGCACAAAAGCAGCAGATAACACAGACGATGCAAGCGGGCGTGGTGTCCGGCGGTGAAGTTACGTCAACGGAGCCAGCGCTGTAATTGAGGGCTTGCCCGGTGGCGATGGCGCTTACCGGGCTTACGGTTCTTGCTCATTTGTAGGCCGGATAAGCGCAGCTCACGGCGCCATCCGGCGATTCAGATTTAAAGCGTAATCACCACTTCATTTCCCTGCGGGGTGACCACTACGCCCAGTTCACTTCCCGCATATGAGTCGCATTTGGTACCGCTAATCTGCGTAATATTACGCAGACACAGCGTCCAGTTGCGCGCCTTGCCTTCGCCGCTCACCGTAATAGTATTGCCTGTGCGTTTCGCCTGCAGCGTAAAGATTGTCGAACCATCCGTAGCAGGGACTTCGCAGACCGCTTCGCAGCCGTCATCCAGATGGAATAACTGGAAGGCCGTACCCTCATGCCAGGCGTAATCGGGCTTCTGGCTATTGTTGCCCAGCGCCAGTAGTGTATTGTCACGCACGTACACTGGCAGACTCAGGAAGTCATGCTGCTGTTTATGCCAGCGGCTGCCCTGCACTTCATCGTTGCGCCACAGGTGCGTCCAGCGGCCTTCTGGCAGGTAGAACTCCACGTCGCCCGCTTCACTAAATACCGGCGCTACCATGACTGCATCTCCCAGCATGTACTGGCGATCAAGATAATCACACGCCGGATCGTCCGGGAACTCCAGCATCATCGCCCGCATCATTGGCGTACCGGCTTCGTTGGCACGCGCCGCTTCCCGATACAGATATGGCATCATCCGGCACTTCTGTTCGGTGAAGAAGCGCACTACGTCACAGGACTCGTCGTCATAGGCCCACGGAACCCGGTAGGATTTGCTACCGTGCAGGCGGCTGTGGCTGGAGAGCAAGCCGAATGCGCACCAACGCTTGTAGACATGCGCCGGCGCGGTATTCTCGAATCCGCCAATATCATGACTCCAGAAGCCAAACCCTGACAGGCCGATGGACAGCCCGCCGCGCAGGCTTTCCGCCATCGATTCGTAGTTGGCGTAGCAGTCGCCGCCCCAGTGCACCGGGAACTGTTGCGCGCCCACCGAGGCGGAACGGGCGAACAGCACCGCCTCTTCAACGCCCACGGTCTCTTTCAACACGTTCCATACCAGTTCGTTGTAGATGTAGGCATAATGGTTGTGCATTTTCTGTGGATCAGAACCATCAAACCACTGCACATCCGTTGGAATGCGTTCGCCGAAGTCAGTTTTGAAGCAGTCCACTCCCATCTCCAGCAGGCCCTTCAGCTTGTCGGCATACCATTCGCAGGCTTGCGGGTTGGTGAAGTCATAAATCGCCAGTCCCGGCTGCCATTTATCCCACTGCCACAAGGAGCCGTCCGGGCGTTTTAGCAAATATCCTTTCTCTTTTAGCTCCTGGAAGACCGGGGATTTCTGGCCGATGTAGGGGTTAATCCACACGCAGACTTTCAGCCCTTTCGCTTTCAGGCGGCGAATCATCCCTTTCGGATCGGGGAAAGTCACCGGGTCCCATTCAAAATCGCACCACTGGAAGGCCTTCATCCAGAAACAGTCGAAGTGGAAGACGTGCAGCGGCAGATTGCGCTCGGCCATACCGTCGATAAAACTGTTAACGGTCGCTTCGTCGTAGTTGGTGGTGAATGAGGTGGTCAGCCACAGGCCAAACGACCAGGCGGGCGGCAGCGCCGGACGACCCGTAAATTGGGTATAGCGGTTCAGCACGTCTTTCGGGGTCGGGCCGTCGATGACGAAGTATTCCAGATACTCGCTCTCGACGCTGAACTGAACTTTGGAGACTTTCTCGGAGCCAATTTCAAACGACACGCACTGCGGATGATTCACCAGCACACCGTAGCCACGGTTGGTGATATAGAACGGGATATTCTTGTACGATTGCTCGGTGCTGGTGCCGCCGTCGCGGTTCCAGGTCTCCACCGTCTGACCGTTACGCACCAGCGCGGTAAAACGCTCGCCAAGCCCGTAGACGGTTTCGCCCACGCCGAGATCCAGACGCTCGAACATGTAGTTGCGCCCGCTATTGGTGTCCTGCACATAGCCGTTATTTTTCAACTGACTACCGGTGATACGTACACCGTTACGCAGAAAATCCAGAGACCAGAGCTCGCCTTTGGTGACGCGCACGCTCAGGCTGCCGCTCTTGAGTTCGGCAAATTCGGCGTTGTTCTGCATCTCCACGTTGATATCTTGCAAGACATTGAGCGGATAATGTGGGCCGTTATCCAAAGCGCCCTGGAAGTGTTCCATCCGTACACCTATCACTCCTTCCTGCGGCGAGAAAAAGCGCAGGGTAAACAACGGGGTATCCAGTTGCCAGGTTCGTTCGCGGACATCGCGCGGCGCGGCATAGACCACCATCTCATTCCCGTGCTGTTCAACGTCGAACACCTGAACCGGGTGAATCAAATTAAGGCCAGGCTGGATCAGCCAGTTTCCGTCGCTAATTTTCATAGTCTGTTCCTTTAGTTCTGCAATTCTTTATGGGTAAATTCTTGTTCGTTGCGGTGTGCGCCCTGCGCCAGTTGTTCCAGAATGGTTTTCAGGAACGGGCTTTTCAGGGTGTAGTAGCGTTTAGCGATCGCGGCGCTCAGCAGATAACAGATGGCCGGGACGATAGTGAACAGAGCGATGATGATGCTGATCGTGGCGCTGTTTTGCGTTTTCGCCGCCGCGTCGTAACCGCCGCCTGCCAGCATCCAGCCAATCAGCGCCCCGCCGAGGGCAAGACCCAGTTTCAGCACGAACAACGTGCCGGCAAAACTGATCCCCGTCAGGCGTTTGCCGTTACACCATTCGCCGTAGTCGACGGTGTCAGACATCATCACCCACTGGATAGGCGTGACTAACTGGTGCAATACGCCAATCACGAAGATAAAGACGAACATAGCGATCGTGGCGTGCATCGGTACGAAGAACATCGCCACACTGATTACTGCGAGTAAAGCGTTGGTCCACCAGTTTGCATTTCCAGTCGGTCAACGGTTTTGCCAGCGCCGAGCCAATCAGGTTGCCGACGCAATAGGTGGTGAGGAAGGCGACAAACACGCCCGGTTTGCCCAATATCCAGGTGACGTAATACATCATCGCCCCGCCGCGCACGCATACCGCCAGAATATTCAGGATGGTGAGCAGGCCGACTATGCGCCACTGGTCGTTGTGCCAGATATCACGCAGGTCTTCACGCATGGAGGTATGGGTGGCAGGCGCTTCAACGCGCTCTTTGGTGGTAAAGAAACAGAACGCCAGCATCAGGAACGCCACCACCGAGAGCGCCGCGATACCCCCCTGGAAGCCCAGCGCCTTATTCTCGCCGCCAATCAGTTTCACCAGAGGCATCATCAGTACGGTAGAGAGCATTCCGCCCGCCGTTGCCAGCACAAAGCGCCAAGATTGCAGGGAGATACGCTGCGTTGGGTCATTGGTTATTACCCCCCCCCCAACGCGCAGTAAGGGATGTTGACCACAGTGTACAGAAGGGTGAGCAACGTGTAGGTGATGGCGGCATAAATCATTTTGCCGTTCAGACTGAGATCCGGCGTGCTATAAGCCAGCACACAAACGATACCAAACGGCAACGCGCCAAACAGCACCCAGGGTCGGAATTTGCCCCAGCGAGAGCGGGTGCGGTCGGCCAGCAGGCCCATGCAAGGGTCGGAGATGGCATCAAGCGCACGCGCCAGTAAAAACATGGTGCCAACAAAACCAGCGGGAATGCCGAAAATATCGGTATAGAAGAACATCATATATAACATGACGTTATCAAAGATGATGTGGCTCGCGGCATCGCCCATACCATAGCCAATCTTCTCCTTAACGGAGAGAATCTCACTTTTCATTACGCATCCTTAACGCTTACAACGCTCACTGATACCGGTTACAGTTTTTGTAAACCTTCCCTGCGAGCGTGAATATTCCGTTATTTGGTTATCAAATTACGATTCTTGTTTTCTGTGATCAGGGTAGCGTCAAAAAGTGTGATGAAATGTAACTAATGGATTTTATGGGGGTTTATATGAAACCGATCATGGCAGAAGGAAAGGGAAGTTAAAAAAGCACGGGAGGGGATGTGGAAACGCCAGGAAGTAGCTATAATGCGCGCGCCTCCATGTAGCAATCGAGGCGCGGAAGATCGTCGTCTCCGGTGAGGCGGCTGGACTTCAAATCCAGTTGGGGCCGCCAGCGGTCCCGGGCAGGTTCGACTCCTGTGATCTTCCGCCAATTAGCCTCTTCTGACCTCAATAAAATGAATCGCCACGCGTCCGTGGACTTCGGTATCCGACCTGAGCCTTTATCTCCACACGTTGCATCAACCACCAGACTTTGTTTACACCGCATTGTTCCCGATATCCAGCAGATCGAGACAGATCTTGCGATAACCATAAACACAGCCCGATTCCAGCCAGAACTGCCTGTATGCCCCGTCAGATTCAGGTCAACATGATGCCGTCGTGAATGTGGCGGCTTTATCCAGGCGTAAAGACTATGGATAGTAATATCAAGACGTGTTGCGACGCTGGAAACAGAATGGCTGCGCTCAATAACCTGTTTTACCACTTTAATTTTAAACGCTTCGGGATAACATTTACCGCTCATGGGCTCCTCTCTTTAAGTCATCTTAAATGACTCAGCGGTGCCTGTTAAACCTGTGGCGATTCCCTCCTCCGTTTTATCCAGACGAAATTATCCTGATAATGCGCTGTAGCGGCTGAATGACTTAATATCACATCAACCTAAACACTGAATAGTTTCTCAATTACCTGATTTTTCATTGTTATCTATTAGATACTGCAAGCATTTTATCTTTATACCCTTTCTCTCCCATACGTCCTGTTTATTCATAACCCCTCCCATTATTATATTTCAGCAGTAAAATATCCGTATACATTCTTATACCATGTGCTCATATTACTCCACATAATCGTGCTACTCACATTTAGAGATCACGTAATCGATCTGCTGACGAAGGAATCTCTATGCGTAAAGTCCGTCTTACTGAGCATCAGAACATCGCCGTAATTAAGTTGGTCGAAGCTGGGCGAGCGGTTAAAAATATCTGCCAGGAGGCGGATATTTCTGAAGTGACTGACTATATCTATGGACATTGGGTTTCACCACATCCTGTTTCTCACTAATGTGCTCCGGGAAAGAGTTTTCATCAGATGAGCGATTGAAAAGAGAAGCCAGAAGCTGAAGTTGCTTCGACCAATAAGTCTGTCACTTGCTCAGACTGTCACGATCAGAATTAAGTCAGATCAACTTATTGGCAAGGTATGACTCCCGGCGTTAAGTTACAAAATTTTCTCATGGCATTAGCATTACACCCTCTTAAAGTTTACATGCGTCTCTATAAAATAGTCTTAAATTTGTATATAAGAAGTTGATGAGAGCACAAATATCACCATTAAGTCATTGAATAACAATGCAATAAAAGAAAAAATCTTAAATTAGCTTTTAATAATAAGAATTCATTACAGGTTTACAGGAATTACTTTTATATTTCATCACATCACCCCGATAGTGACAAAGGCAGCAGACAGATGGTATTGAGAACCGTTATTTATCACTCTCATGATTTAGCAAATAGTGCTGTTTTAAGATTTTTTATGATACTGGAGATACTGTATAAAAATCTCAATGGGTGAAATACAAATCCGAAATGATGTATTACGACTGTCGGATCTGTCATGGTTCCTTAAAGCTGTATTTTAGGTCTTTCCAGGAGTTTATAACACTGACAATAATTCGCGACTTTTGACAGCCGTAGCACGGTATATTATCTGGATTGACACATTTATTTACCAATGAAATATTAATAGAAACATCGACGGGAGTCGTTCAGGATGATGAGAAAGCCTTCACAAATTGTCCATTGCATTAGTTGCGATTTATCCTGTCAATTATTTCCTGACAGCGCAGTACGGGTGCAATACTGCCATAATGCGGCATTTTCCATCTGGCCAGATGGTAATGCTTTCCTGAAAAAAGGGTTTATTGAAAAGTTATTGCTTGATAGACACAACCATTTATCCAGCGGTTTTATCTTTGTTGATTTTTCTTTCCCGAATCTTCGACGATTTACCGATTTGCAATGGGCTGACAGTCTGGCAGACAGTGGCATGCATATTGTCCTGATTTCTGACAGAAGTTTAACTCCGCTGGCCAATTACTGGACTTTGAAAAGCAATAAAATACAAGGAATTATTTATTCCGATGACGATGATATTGTGCAACAGCAAAAGATGCACCGCTTGTTTACCGGTCGGCTCGCCAACAGTAAACGTGGACGAACGCTTAACTATACGGAATTTATATTACTGAAGCGCTTTGTATCAGGAATAAGTATTCAGCAGATTGTAAATATTGACAATATTGATATTAAGAAACTTTATGTGCATAAGCTGCGGCTTGAAAATAAGCTAGGGCATAGCATTCACAAAATAATATCAAATATTTTATAGATCCGTTTCCATTTTTATTATTTCCATATTATTACGATGTGGAAGACGCTTTACGCCATAATGCAGGAGGCAGAATGCCAACTCCCCAAAATTACTCATTCATCGCCATAGCGGTATCAGCAGCGTTAGCCTCTATGGTATTTCCCTCCCAGGCGGCCTGGGTTGACGTTGATAGTCTGCCATCCAGTGGGCTGGTCAGCCAGTTGCCGCCGGAATTACAGGCTATTATTCCCGCTCAGGCCAGTACCGGTTTCACCAAAGTCGGTACTATGCCCAACTACGTTTATCAGTGGAACACCGGCACCATCCCGGTTTATGGCAATGGCCTCACGCTTAATGGGCCGGGTGCGGAGGCGTTTGAACACACTGTCACGGTTATTCAAAACAGCGGGACGGGAAGTCCGGGCGTGATTTTTGGCAACGACCTGACCATTCGGACGCAGTCGGCGAATGCCGCGAATAATGGTAGAGACGTCGATGGCATCCGTACTCACGGCGCGAATACTCCGGATAACCCGGTATTTATTATTACCGGTGACCGTACCCGCATCTACGTGGATGGTCAGGATGGTGACGGTATTAACGCCGGATATAACTCACTGGGCCAGGGTTGGACCGGATCGGCCAATATTTACGTCGGCGACGATCTGTATATCAAAACGACCGGTAGCCAGGGACGTGGAATTACAGCTAACGCCATGCGGGATGCGTCACGTGCCAAAAATACGATTGTCGTCGGCAATCGTGCACATATTGTTACTACCGGCGACAGTTCGGAGGGGCTGCGTACCGGACAAAGTGGTTCGTTGATTCGTCTGGGTGACGATGCAACCATCGAAACCTCCGGCGCATCCTCAACGGGGATTTACGCAGCATCCTCCTCCAGAACCGAGCTTGGCAACAACGCTACTATTACGGTGAACGGTGCCAGCGCACACGCGGTATATGCAACTAACGCTACCGTTAATTTGGGAGAGAATGCCACTATTAGCGTTAACAGCGCCAGTAAGGCTGCATCCTATAGTAAAGCCCCTGCCGGTTTATACGCCCTCTCCCGAGGCGCCATTAATCTGGCAGGCGGTGCGGCTATTACTATGGCGGGCGATAACAGTAGCGAAAGTTACGCCATCAGCACGGAAACTGGCGGCATTGTTGACGGTTCTTCAGGAGGACGTTTCGTCATCGACGGTGATATTCGTGCTGCTGGCGCCACCGCTGCCAGCGGTACGCTACCGCAGCAGAACAGTACGATTAAGCTCAATATGACGGACAACTCGCGATGGGACGGGGCGTCGTACATCACCAGCGCTACGGCGGGCACAGGCGTTATCTCTGTACAAATGAGCGATGCGACCTGGAATATGACCAGCAGCTCAACGCTCACTGACCTGACGCTGAATAGTGGCGCAACCATTAACTTCAGCCATGAAGATGGCGAACCATGGCAAACGCTCACCATCAATGAAGATTATGTAGGCAACGGCGGTAAGCTGGTCTTTAATACTGTGCTCAACGATGATGATTCCGAAACGGACAGGCTGCAGGTTCTCGGCAATACTTCAGGCAACACATTTGTTGCAGTAAATAATATTGGAGGAGCCGGGGCGCAAACCATTGAAGGTATTGAAATTGTTAACGTTGCTGGCAATTCGAACGGTACTTTCGAAAAAGCAAGCCGTATTGTTGCCGGAGCCTATGACTACAACGTGGTGCAGAAAGGTAAAAACTGGTATCTGACCAGCTACATTGAGCCGGACGAACCGATTATTCCCGATCCGGTGGACCCTGATCCAGTAGACCCTGAGCCAGTAGACCCGGTCATCCCTGATCCGGTCATTCCTGACATAGGACAATCTGACACACCGCCGATAACAGAACATCAGTTCCGTCCGGAAGTGGGCAGCTATCTTGCCAACAACTATGCGGCAAATACGCTGTTCATGACGCGTCTCCATGACCGTCTGGGTGAAACCCAGTACACCGACATGCTGACGGGTGAGAAGAAGGTCACCAGCCTGTGGATGCGTAACGTCGGCGCCCATACTCGCTTCAACGATGGCAGCGGGCAGCTAAAAACCCGCATCAACAGCTATGTGTTACAACTGGGAGGCGATCTGGCACAGTGGAGCACTGACGGTCTTGACCGTTGGCATATTGGTGCAATGGCAGGTTATGCCAACAGCCAGAACCGCACGCAGTCGTCCGTGAGTGACTATCATTCCCGTGGTCAAGTCACCGGTTACAGCGTCGGCCTTTACGGCACCTGGTATGCTAACAATATCGATCGGTCTGGGGCTTATGTGGATACCTGGATGCTGTACAACTGGTTTGATAACAAGGACATGGGTCAGGATCAGGCCGCTGAGAAATATAAATCCAAAGGAATTACCGCCTCGGTTGAAGCCGGTTACAGCTTCAGGTTAGGTGAAAGCGCGCATCAAAGCTACTGGTTGCAGCCCAAAGCGCAGGTGGTATGGATGGGCGTGCAGGCTGACGACAATCGCGAAGCCAATGGTACCCTCGTCAAGGATGATACCGCCGGTAATCTGCTAACCCGCATGGGCGTAAAAGCCTATATTAACGGCCACAATGCTATTGATAACGATAAATCTCGAGAGTTCCAGCCGTTCGTGGAGGCGAACTGGATCCATAATACGCAGCCTGCCAGCGTGAAGATGAACGATGTCAGCAGCGATATGCGTGGTACGAAGAATATTGGAGAGCTGAAAGTGGGTATTGAAGGACAAATTACCCCGCGCCTGAACGTATGGGGTAACGTGGCGCAACAGGTGGGTGACACAGGTTATAGTGATACCCGAGGAATGTTGGGGATGAAATACAGTTTCTGATTCAGGTAACAACAGAGCCGCTGATCTTCAGCGGCTTTTACCCGGAAGCGCTTTCATTTGGCTGATACGTTCCATGAACGGCTCCCAAAACAGCTTAATGTGTACAGAAAAATATCGGGCGTTTCCCGATAGTGAACATAAAACCACGATGGCCCTGAGTCAGGATGGTGTAACTGATACTTTTCCCTGGATAGACATAAAAATCGGGTAAAACCGTCTCGATAACCGCATCGGACAGTGTTTCGTCACGCGTGACTTTGTTGATATCCGTCGATATAAAATGGGTGCTGTCTTTATTTTCACTCCATACATAGGAAACATCACGGCGGATCACGCCGCTCATTTTATTATCGACGTAATATGTTCCGCTGATGGAAACCACCCCAGTGCGTTTTTTCAGCGAATACATAAAGTCCAGCGTCAGGTTAGCCTGAGTATTGTTATAAAACACAATCACAGGCGCCGTACATTTCTCTGGATCCCGGTTCTTTTCCGTATACAAATGAAAAAGATGCCCAAGCCCTACTCCCAGAAACAGTAGAGTCAGGCAGGCTAACATCAGTGCCTTTTTACCCATGTGTCACCCCGCGGAAAAAAAGCGTCACGCAACCTGTATCACCGCGCGTTTTATAAGGTTGCTGACAAATCAATGCCGTAACCGCTGGGGTGCGACTGCTGGAAGGGAAATAGACCCATGGGTATTTCTGACAATCCATACCGGTTTTTAGAATCATTGACTTATAGCTTGCAAAGCGGCTGCCGCTTTCGATATCTTCATTCCGCGAGAAAAAATGACAGCCCTGAGTTGTTTCAACCAGCGTGTAGCGATCGTAAAAATCCTTATCGGGAACGGTTTGCCAGCTGATAGTGCCAAGCAAAATACCGACAGCAAATGTCCCGGTCATCCAAAGTACAGGTACATAATGTTTAAACCAACGCCCTGACATACGCGGTGGCGTCTCACCCTTTTTTTCTATTGCCTGAGCGAAGTCTTTGCGGATGGTCATGATGCTCACACCAGGCTCAATCTGAAAGCCTCTACGCGGAACCGTGATTATCAGCGTATCTTCATTTTCGCCAACGGTACGTAATCCGCGGCGAATAATGGAGATATTCTGATAAAGCGTATTTGCCGACACCACCATGCCGTCTTCTTCCCACACTTTTTGAAAGAATGTTTGTTGTGAGACGACGGAGGGGGCGTTTTCCAGCAGAAGGCGCAAGCAGCGGCTGGCGGGCGTTGTCAGAATAATGTTGAGATCTGGCCTCGATAATGACGCCAGGCGATTCATTTCTGGATTAAATTCAATATTATCGTTAATTATCCATAACATCGCATTGTTACCATGCCAAAACATAACGTAGTTGGAGAGGGTTAATAGACACCACTGAGTATAGTCTGATGCTGTGGCTGCGTAGCAGGACATGGATTGTCCCCTGCACATACCGATCATATAGAAGAGCGAGAGGCATAAGACATTAACAGGTAAGCGTAGACACCGCTTTTCTCATTATAGCAGACTCAGGAGTGAAAGTACGTTTGGTTTTCTTGTTCGTTAAGTCTCCTGTTTTGTATTGAGGTGAGAATATCACCTTTAATCAGGTGGCCAAATTTACTGTGCCGCTACGCTTTAATATCTCATATATAAATCATGAGAAAATATATCCTGAAAATCTATATCATATGAAAGACAGGGTTTTATTGAACGTGTTCTCTATAATGGCTTGTAATATCCAAAAAAGCAGCACTCGTTATGTAGAGATAGTTTCCAATTTATTAAGAGTTACAGTAGCCATACTTAATAACAACACGATTCCCACTTAATATTTAAGCTGTGCTTTATGTTATTTAAATATAAATAAGTTAACTCTTAATTGATATATTTCAAACTTATACTAAATAAGTTTGAAACTATCTATCAGAAACAATTTGTAGGGATATAGCCTGTTTTTTCAATCAATAATCCTCTCCGACATGTAAAATAGAAACATTTATTCATAATATGAATATTGTTGTGGTAACAGATTCGCGTGAAAGTAAATCGACTGAAGGTGATGCCGATGAATATTCCTTCAGAAAGAACTCACCAGGGTAATCCAGGATCGGCAACGGATTACTGTCATCAGCTTAAAAACGGAAATCGCCCCGGCGATTAATGACTTTAACACTGATAGTGATTATCAGTGAAAGGCAACAACAAGGAATGAATTATGTCTACACCCGCGAATTTTAACGGTCAACGCCCTGCCATTGATGCTAACGACGCAGTAATGCTGCTGATTGACCACCAAAGTGGCCTGTTTCAGACCGTCGGCGACATGCCGATGCCGGAATTACGCGCGCGCGCCGCGGCGCTGGCTAAAATCGCTACCTTATGCAATATGCCGGTCATTACTACCGCATCCGTACCACAGGGACCAAATGGTCCGCTGATTCCGGAAATCCATGCGAATGCACCCCACGCGCAATATGTCGCGCGTAAAGGGGAAATTAATGCCTGGGATAATGCCGATTTTGTACAAGCGGTAAAAGCGGCAGGCCGTAAAACGCTGATCGTCGCCGGTACTATTACCAGTGTCTGCATGGCTTTTCCAGCCATCAGCGCCGTCGCGGAAGGGTACAAGGTATTTGCGGTAATTGATGCCTCCGGCACGTACAGTAAAATGGCGCAGGAAATTACGATGGCCCGCGTGGTGCAGGCGGGCGTAGTACCAATGGATACCGCGGCGGTAGCCTCTGAGCTGCAACGTACCTGGAATAGGGAAGATGCCGCAGAATGGGCGGATGTATATACCAAAATATTCCCGGCCTATCAGCTACTGATTGAAAGTTATACCAAAGCGCAGGAAGTAGTAAAAAATAATGAACTACTGGATTCTCAACGCGCATAAATAACGCCCTGAAGCGGCTAAATAGCCCCATTTAATGGGGCTATTTTACTTGCCATTTTGGACCTGGGCAGTGCTCGCCAAAACGCGTTAGCGTTTTGAACGCCGCTTGCGGCGGCCCGAAGGGCGAGCGTAGCGAGTCAAACCTCACGTACTACGTGTACGCTCCGGTTTTTGCGCGCTGTCCGTGTCCAAACTGGCTGCGCCAATAACGCCTGGTGGGATAGGCTCTTAATCAAATACGCCATTAATAATCGCCGTGACCACCGCGGTACTGAGCGCGATCAGCACCAGATTATCCCCAACGATTCTCCACTCATAGCCCGGATAATAAGGTAATTGTCCCAGCATAGACGCCGGCACCGTTTTTTTAGCGATTCCCGGTGGCAGCGGTTTTCCTCTCGCCAGATTTTTCGCAATCCCCGGAGGTAAAGACTGATAACCCGTCAGCCCTAAATTCACTGCCAGTTGCCTAGCGACAGCGTAGCTAATGTCCGACTCGACGTGATCCGGTTTACCGCCATTTTTACGGTGTTCCGTTCTTTGCCCGGCATTTCCTTTATGCCCGTTACCGTTATTACCTTGATTAGCCGCGTTATTACTATGTCCGCCGCCATTGCCATTTCCCGGATTCGCCAGCACGGGCGTAGCGCTCAGGGAAAACGTAATCAACGTCGCCAGGACGGCGGTTAAACCACGACGATTGTTCATGATATTGCCCTTCTGATGTGGGATACCATGAAAATAGCGCCCCGCCATAAAAAGAACAACTACATCGATTCTTATTTTAAGCGAGGCTCGCCAACAGCAGCTTATCGTATCCAGATAGTCAGTAAAATCAGGATGATTGCTATCAGGACAACCTGATAAAAAATTTTGTCCAACCCTCTTTTTTGCATGGCGTCACCTCGTTAGAAAACGATTTGCCAGAGGGCTAAACACAACACCAACAGGCTAATCAGTAAAAATATCAGCGCGATGATTTTATCGGGTGAGCGATTCATCTGGGCGATCCTCAAACATCATTAAAACCACTGGCCAAAGCGTTTGATATAAAAGCGCTTCATGCCTTGCGCCACCAGACAGTAGCTCAATAATGTCGCCACCAACCATGGGAAGTAGCTCAGTGGCAGCGGCTCCAGTCCAACCATCGCGCCCAGAGGTGAGAATGGAATATAAATGCCTATCGCCATAATCAAGCCGGTCGTCAATAATACCGGCAACGTCGCCCGACTTTGGATAAACGGTATTTTCTGCGTCCTTAGCATATGCACGACCAGTGTCTGCGAGAGCAGACCCTCAATAAACCAGCCGGACTGAAAGAGCGCCTGCGCCTCTACGTTATTAGCTGCAAAGACGTACCACATCAACGCAAAGGTTGTGATATCGAAAATAGAAGACGTTGGGCCAATCCATAGCATAAAACGGCCAATATTTTTCGCGTCCCATTTCCGCGGCTTACGCAGGAACTCTTTATCCATTTTGTCCCACGGCAACGACAACTGCGAAATATCGTACATCAAATTCTGGATCAACAGATGAATCGCCAGCATCGGCAGAAACGGAATAAACGCGCTGGCTACCAGTACCGAAAAAACATTGCCGAAATTAGAGCTGGCGGTCATATTCAGGTATTTAATGATATTGCCAAAGGTTTCCCGCCCTTTGATAACGCCTTCCTCAAGCACCATGAGATCTTTTTCCAGCAGAATAATATCTGATGACTCTTTAGCAATATCGGCGGCGCTATCGACGGAAATTCCCACATCCGCATCACGAAGCGCGGGCGCGTCGTTGATCCCATCTCCAAGAAAACCAACGGTATGACCATTTTTCTGTAGCGCTTGCAAAATACGCGTTTTTTGTAACGGCGTCAGCCGGGCGAATACTGCGCGTTTCTCCACCTCAGGCGCCAGTTCGGCATCTGACATCGCCTCAACCTGGGTTCCGGTCAGGATATCGTGCGTATCAATACCCACTTCCAGACAGATACGCGCCGTCACAACCGGATTATCGCCGGTGAGGACTTTGACCGCCACGCCGTTATCCCGCAACGCGGCAATAGCTTTTCCGGCGCTTTCTTTCGGCGGATCGAGAAAAGTGAGCATCCCTTCGATGGTAAGTTCGGTCTCATCCTCCACACTTAATGTCGGATTGTTCCCGGAACCATCCAGCTTACGTGTCGCTATCAGCAATACACGGAATCCCTGCGCATTGTAATCTTCGGTTTTCGCCAGCAGTAGCTCGCGGCGTGTTTCCGTCAGCGCCACCACACGATCGCCTTCGCGAAGATGGGTGGCTACCATCATCATCTCTTCAACGGCGCCTTTGCAGATCAGGCATCTGTCTCCATGCTGCGCATCCTCCACCAGGACCGATACCCGGCGACGTACAAAGTCGAATGGCAGTTCATCGCGTTTAATGAAGCGCGCTTTTGTCGATGGTGCGATTCGACCCTCGCCAAAACGCAGTATGGCGCGATCCATCACATTCCGGGCGCCGCTCTGGCTGCTACTATTCAGCCAGGCCAGCATCAATACCCGGCCGCTTTTTACACCGCTCACATCCAGATGATGCTCCAGAAAAATATTGTCCTGGGTTAAGGTACCGGTTTTATCTGTACACAGCACATCCATCGCGCCGAAGTTTTGAATAGCGTTCAGGCGTTTGACGATCACTTTGCGCCGCGACATCGCAATCGCGCCTTTTGCCAGGTTGGAACTGACAATCATGGGCAACATTTCCGGCGTCAACCCCACCGCAACTGCCAGCGCGAACAGCGAAGCCTCTACCCAGTCTCCCTTACTGAAACCATTGATCAGCAGGACAACCGGCACCATGATCAGCATAAAGCGTATCAACAGCCAGCTCACGCTGTTGACTCCGCGATCGAAAGCCGTCTGGGTACGCGTACCCACAATGGATTTCGCCAGCGAGCCGAACCAGGTACGGCTTCCCGTCGCGACCACGACCGCTTGCGCTCTGCCGCTGGTTACATTGGTTCCCATCAGACAGATATTGCCCAAATCTAGCAGGCTTTTATCTTTATCAGGCAATTGCTCGCTGTCTTTACCTGCCACATCAGCCATAACATCGTATTTTTCTACGGGTAATGATTCACCACTAAGAATTGACTGACTGATAAAGAGATCGCGCGACGCCAGCAGTCGAACGTCGGCGGGCACCAGATCGCCTGCGGCCAGAAAAACCACATCGCCCGGCACCAGTTCTTCAATGGGAATCTCTTCCTGCACCGCGCCTATATTGCCCGGCCCACGACGCAACACCGTGGCGGTGGTGCGAACCATCTTTTTCAGCGCCTGTGCTGCTCTGTTAGTGCGAAACTCCTGCCAGAAACGCAATAACCCGCTCAAACTGACCATCGTCAGAATAATCAGCACGCCAGTGAGATCGGTCTCTTCGCCACGGCGTAACGGGAGCCAGTAATCCGTGATGAAACTGACCCCTGCCAGTGCCATCAGAACGTAAATAAACGGGTTATTGAATGCCTGCAGAAGCTGAACCAGCACCGGAGGAACTTGCTCATGCGCCACTTCATTGCGCCCATACACTTTCAACCGTTCGCTGGCCTCTTCTATCGTGAGGCCCTGACGATGGCTGTTCAGCCGCGCCAGTGTCTCCTCCGGGCTATGAAAAGCTTCCGCTTCGATCGGAAATACTTTTTTATGCTGCTTATCATTTTCTGACGCCGGGCGATTGAGTTTCCGGTTTTCAATGTTCATGTCAGTCATGATGAATCCCCAAAATTAAGGTGTAGTGTTTCCTGCATATCACGCCCGGGGAATAGCAAACTCACGATTTCAAGGTGAATGCCCCGGGAGAATTATCTATGCATAAAAAAGGTTATTGCTTACTCACTATTTTGAGTGGGTTTTATTTTATCGACTCGGGAATATCCATCATTCCCTCCTTATACGCCTGGCGTAATGTTGCAATTGAATAAAAAACTATTATTGACTATCAATGCTCCAGTGAATTGCGGTGATATTATCGTTATCACCTATTCTGGATATAATCAGTTCTCGCGTTTTACGATAATCAGCATGACCCACGAGCTCGGCACGAATTTCTTTATAGCCCTGTTCCTGAGCGGGGACCGAACCTAACCCTTGTAAACAGATCGCGGCCTCTTTTACGATATTCAGTAACCACTGACGAACCTCGCTCTCATCTTCTTTATTACAGGTTACTTTCAGGATATAACGTTTTTCTCCCTCGGCGGATACCGGGAGTTGATTTATACGCTGCGCCGCTTCACGCAGTAAAATATTGGCGCAAAGAATAATGATCGTCGCCGCCAGCGCATTTTTGAACTGCCCTAAGCCGCATAACACGCCGATGCCCGCCGAACACCATAGCGTTGCCGCAGTGTTCAGCCCGCGCACATTCATCCCTTCGCGCATGATGACGCCCGCCCCCAGAAAGCCAATCCCAGAGACAATCTGCGCCGCAATTCGCCCGGGGCTGTCTGGCGATGTCGTCATGGAGCTCAGAATAAAAACGGCGGCGCCTGTCGCCACCAGCGCATTAGTGCGTAATCCCGCCATACGTTGACGCCATTGTCTTTCCGCGCCAATCAGCGCGCCCAACAGCATAGCGGCCAGTAAATTTAAAATATAAGGAAACATTAACATACGTTCCTCCATTTTTTCTGGAAGAATAAGTACGTGCTATATTTAGCACACGACAAATTTCTGCCCTGAGGCAATTAGCGTCGTGTTAACGGCGGAGGAAATAAAGCGTGTTTAAACATGAACATGACGATTACCTCGCGACAATGCACGTGTTGTAACATTATTGGGATGACAATCGTCACAAGGGGAGATTGCTGCCCACCGGTTCGGCAAGCAGCGCAGGAATAGCGTGCGTTAACTTGCCAGATGATTTACGTAAAAGTGACTGTCCAACATATTACTCCTGCATGAATTTGCGCTTATTATAGTCAGCCAATATGTTCCGTAAAGTGCAAAGGCGGGTTTAGTGACGTTCTGTTTAAGTTTGTTTGATATTTTTTCTTATGACAAAAAAATGACAATATTATGTCGATAACAAGCTCGTCTGAAATCATTAAACAATAAATTCCTGCTTAATACCGGCGATAGCTCTGTTATGATGCTTGCACGTAAAAAAATAAAACAACATGACGAGGAAAAAATGGGTTCCACCAGAAAAGGGATGCTAAACGTCCTGATTGCCGCCGTATTGTGGGGGAGTTCAGGCGTTTGCGCGCAGTACATCATGGAGCAAAGCCGTATGTCGTCACAGTTCCTGACGATGATACGTTTGTTATTCGCCGGGCTGATACTGGTGACATTCTCCTTTATGCACGGCGATAAGATATTTTCAATTCTTAAAAACCGCAAAGATGCCCTGAGTCTGCTGATTTTCTCCGTGGTGGGCGCGCTCACCGTTCAGCTAACCTTCCTGCTCACGATTGAAAAATCCAATGCCGCCACCGCGACAGTGCTGCAATTTTTATCGCCGACCATTATTGTAGCATGGTTTGCATTAGCGCGAAGAACACGACCAGGCATTCTGGTCTTAACCGCCATTCTTACATCGCTTATCGGCACCTTTTTACTGGTGACTCACGGCAATCCAACATCGCTGTCGATCTCTTCAGGCGCGCTGTTCTGGGGTATCGCCTCCGCATTTGCCGCCGCCTTTTATACGACCTGGCCTTCCAGGCTAATCGCCCAATACGGCACGCTGCCAGTGGTCGGCTGGAGTATGTCCTTTGGCGGCCTTATTCTGCTGCCCTTCTACGCTAAAGAAGGAACGCACTTTGCGGTGAGCGGCAGCCTGATTCTGGCCTTTTTCTACCTGGTGGTGATCGGTACGTCGCTGACGTTCAGCCTGTATTTGAAAGGCGCGCAACTGATTGGTGGCCCCAAAGCCAGCATTTTAAGCTGCGCGGAACCGTTAAGCAGCGCCCTGCTGTCGCTGCTGCTGTTGGGGATTAGTTTTACCTTGCCGGACTGGCTGGGCACGCTGCTCATTCTCTCGTCAGTGATTCTGATCTCCCTCGATTCCCGTCGACGCGCGCGGGCCGCTTAACGCCGTTGATAATCACGATGACCGGGCGGAAGAGGGAAAAGTTTAATGGCGCTTTGCCTTAATCTCTTCGTCAGAAAGCCCGGTAATCATCAGCACCATCTCTCGATTGATCCCCTGTTCCAGCATCGTATGCGCAATACGCAAGGCTTCCTCCTGCTTACCTTGATGTATACCTTGTTGCACGCCTTCACGCTTACCTTTTCTGCGCCCCGATTCACGTATTCTGTCTACGATCGTCATTAATCTCTCCTTGTGTTGGGGAACACGACGCGCCACCTCGCGGATAAACTTGCCAAAACGAGGCGTGCTGCCATGCTGTATTAGCAAATAATTAAACAGCGCTTTTAGCTGACTGTCATTAGCGTTTCCCGTAATCAGAAGTACCGCTAAACGCTCGACCAATCCCATCAGGTCGCGCTGACGTATATGCTTTTGTACCAGTTCCAGCATCGCGATACGTCGATGCTGCATAATCTCGTTATCCGGCACCACCGTAATGTCTACCAGTGGAAATGCCGTCGCATAAAGCTGACGCGCCAGTGCAGGATCGTCAAACTCATCCAGCCAGCAAAGCGAAAAGGGATACGGGCTTTTCGCGCCATGGTAAAACAGCATGGGAATCACCAGCGGTAACGTTTTATGGCCAGCATCCAGATGGCGCTGCATCGCGGCAGTGGCGTAACGCATTAACCGGAACGCCATATGCGCGTCCGGCGTACTCTGGTGCTCGATAACGACATAGATATAACCATCGCCTTCACACGTTTTTAGCGACCAAAGGACGTCGGAATAAAACGCGCGTAAATTTTTCTCGATAAAACTGTCCGGCGCCAGTTTCAACGTCGTCAGATCGCAACGTATTCTTAGCGAATGGGGAAGATGAATATTGAGAAAATCCCGTGCGGTATCCGGATGGCGTAAAAACGTTTTGAATACCGCATCATGAGGCGTGGACGTGGGGCTTTTTTTCATGGCGATCCGTCACCTGAGGAATAAGATGACGCCACTGTACTCGCCAAAAATACAGACAGCATTCAGGAAAATTTAACCCTGCGAGGGGGCTCGAAAGAGAATCACTGACGTCTGCAATACGTACATTTTTGCCCAGCCTGCTACGCATTATCGCCCGATAGCGTAACGCTAACCGGGCCTACAAATACACGTCATCTGTAGGCCAGGTAAACGCAGCGCTCTTCGGCGATAAATCTCACACCAGCGCTTTGACTATCTCCATCAACCGAATGACGTCTTCGGGGCGCGTATTGCCGGTTTGCGGATCGATAATCGAGCTGTAAACATGCGGCATGACGCGCGGCACGCCTGCTTCCAGGCAGGTTTGCAGGATAATACCGAAATTATCCAGTGAGATACCGCCGGTCGGCTCGATGAGCGTCATGCCGTGGCGGGCGGCGGTTGTCGCCAGCGCATAGAGTTCCGGTAACGACTTTTCGCCGCCCATCGGGAAAAACTTCGCCGCATGTGCGCCCATATCCTGCATCATGCGTACCGCCGCTTCACAGGAAACGCGGGCTGGCGTTCCCTGGCTGCTGCTGACGCCGGTAGAAATCACCACCTCGCCAGGCGTTCCCGTCGGGCTGACCAGGGCGTTGATATGCGTTTGCTCGCCGCCCGTCGCCGCCAGTGCGCCCGCTGCGAAGCCGCTGCCGGTAAAGGTCTGGTTGACGTGGGCCGGGTGAGTATGGGCGGCAATCATCGCCGCTTTGTAGTACTGCGCCGGGTCGCCTGCGCCCAGTCCCACCGAGATAGACGGCACCTCCGCCATCCAGCGTTTCACCTCCGGCACGCCCTCTTCTACCGTAGCGAACTGCGCGGAACGTACGCCAATGACCGCATGGCCTTCGGCGGCTTCATAGATAGCCTTCGCGTTGGCGATATCCTTTGCCAGTACGTTAATCGCTACCCGCTGACGATAAAAATTAATCTGCTGCATGTTCTGCAATCTCCCTGAGTCGCGCCACAATCAATGCCATTTCCCCTTCAGCTACCGTGCGTGGATCGAGGCTAAAAACCCCCTGATGAAGCTGATATTTGCGGGCGTAAATCGCTATCTCGCCGCCGCGCAACTGCGCTTCGACGTCCTGCGCATTCAGCCCCAATTCAGATGCGTTCACCCGCACACGAATACGCCAGATTGCACGACCGGCTGTAACTGTGCTGCGGTCACGGTCGTCTGGCCCTGGTGGTAATTCTCCAGCGCATACACCAGCCCAACCATGTTTTCCTTGCCGATTTTCATCGCCCTGGCAATCCCCTGGTGCTGCGCTTTGCAGGCGGCAATCCACGTTTTCTTGCCAGTAATAAAGCCGGAGGTTGGCGCATTAAAGGCTTTCGCGCCGCTATAGATAACCATATCCGCGCCGCTCGCCACCCAGCCGCGCAAATCCTCTTCCGCCGCGGCATCGACAATCAACGGCAGGTGGTTGGCCTGCGCCACCTGTACAAAATCGTCAATGCTCAACATGCCTTTCTGTACGCAATGGTGTGATTTCACATACAGTAGCGCGGCGGTCTTTTCGTTAATGGCGCTTTCCAGTTGCCAGCGGGCCGCCAGATTGCTCGCCCCCACTTCCACTATGCGCCCGCCGCCAAGACGAATGGCGCTGGTGACTGGCGCGCCGTAGTCAACGTTATGCCCGCGCAGCATCACTACCTCATTGGCCATACCGCTACTGTCCGGCATCAGGGCGACGCGCGCCCGCTCGCCGTGGGTGATGGCGGCAGCGACGGCAATGGCAATACCCGCCGAGGCGCACGAGGTGATATAGCTATCTTCAGCACCCGTATAGCGCGATACCAGTTCGCCGGTTTTTTCCACCAGCGCGTCAATCTCGACGAAAGCGGAAGCCGCGCGCGCGGTGGCCTGCATGACCTCCGGCGCGACGCTTGAGACGCCCAGAATGGTCATTTTGCCGCAGGCGTTAATGACCTTTTTCAACCCCAGTTGTTGATAGATATTCGGCGTCATGATTTACAGCACTCCCAACAACGAACAGACTATGCTCAGTGCGACAATCGACAGCAAAATGGTGGTGTAGCGCGGCCCTTTTTTTACCAGATAGAAGTAGATGGCGAATACCGCCGCCAGTGGCAGTAAGCCCGGCGCGATAGAGTCGAGGATCTGCTGAACCACCACTTCAGATCCTTTCAAAGCGCTAATTTTTAACGGCGTGGTGATTTTGACGTAGCTGGCGGAAAGCGCGCCCATCATGATCAAACCCAGCACGTTGGCCCCGTAGATCAGTTCTTTGATTCGCCCCCCTTGCAGCAGGCCGATAATCGAATCACGCCCCAGCGTATATCCTTTGTGGACCATGCCGTAGCTGATCGCCAGGGTGATCGCCGGGTAGAGAATCAGCGGAATAATACCGCCCATCGCGCTGCCATTTGCCGCGAACGGAATAAAGATCGCTATCAACAGCGGCATCACCGCCGCCCAGATAATCGAGTCGCCCATCCCGGCAAGCGGCCCCATCAGGCCCGTTTTAATGCCGGTGATAGACGAGTCGTTAATCGGCTCGCCGCGCGTTTTTTGTTCTTCCATGGCAATAGAGATGCCCTGAATCACCGCGCCGAAGGTCTGCTCGGAGTTAAAGAAGTTAAGGTGGCGTTTTAGCGCTTCTACCTGCTCCTCTTTTTTTGGGTAAAGTTTTTTGATGATCGGCGTCATCGAGGCGCAGAAAATCAGGCTTTGTAAGCGCTCATAGGAGCTGGAAACCTCGGCGCCCAGCCAGTAGATAAACCAGGCTTTGGTGATGTCTGCTTTGGTCAGCGCCCCGCTTTCCCGCGCGCGCTCAACCAGTTCATGTTGCATTACGTCACTGCTCATCATGCTGCTCCTTCATTTTTCGCCAGGCCTTTAATCAGGAAGGCGACACAGGTGCCGAAGATGGCCATCGCCATGATGTCGACCTTGAGGTACAACACCGCGAAGAACCCGCCGATAAACCACGGCAACAGGCTCTTTTTACCGATCACCATAATGGTGATGGCAAAGCCCAGCGCCGGCAGAATGCCGCCCATGATTTCAAAGGAGTGGGTTAACCAGTGCGGCATCAGTTTAAGGAAACTTTCCACCACATCCTGGCCAAAGTAGTTAGCGGCAAAGACCACCGGGAAGCGCAGCACCAGCCCCAGCAATGCCGGGTAAAGAAAGGCGCAACGCATGATGCCCGCCATGTTTGCCGTTTCCGCGTGTTTATCCGCCATATGCACCCAGGCGGCGTTCAGCGTGCGCCTAAGCTGATCGAGAAACACGCCAATCACGCCAAACGGGATTGCCAGCGCGATCGCCAGGTTTGGGTCCATACCGGCCTTCACCGCGATAGGAATGGAGATACAGGCCGCCAGCGCCGGGTCCGACGGCACGTTGCCGCCCGGCGTTGAGGTCACGCCCAAATAAACGAGCTGCATCCCTGCGCCGATGATCATCGCGGTCTGCATGTTGCCAAGCAAAAGCCCGACAAATACCGCGATCACCACCGGTTGTAACAGCATCGCGGAGAAGGTGTAGCCGAGGCGTAAACGGGCAAACCAGTAATACAACCCCATCAGGCTTGCAAAGAGTAAGGTATCCATAGTGTTATCCTATACACTTCATCCTTCAGGCTGCCTCTTTGTTGGCTGCCTTCGCTCACCCCAGTCACTTACTTTAGTAAGCTCCAGGGGATTCACTCAGTTGCCGCCTTGATGCATCCAGAATGATTTTGTGTCTATTAAAGGGTTAGAATTTTTTCAGGATATCGTCGAGCGGCTGCGGCTTATCTTCCGGAATGGTCTGGAAAAATACCTGAACGCCACGGTTTTTCAGGTCGTTAAGAATGCCGACGTCTTTTTCATCCAGCGTAATATTCTGAAAAACCGCCTTGCGGTTTGGCCCGCCGCCGAGACCGCCAACCTGAATGCGGGTAACGTCAAAGCCCAGTTGTATGGCGTCCTGCACCGCCGCCAGTGAGGGAAAAAGCACCAGCACGTTACCGTCGCCAAGCTGATTTTCTTTCCATGCGGCGGCAAAACTCTGGTTGCCGAAGCAATCCACTTTGATATTTGGCGGCGCGGCCATCAGGTAGATATTTTTCATAAACGGATCGGCATCCAGTTCATCACTCACAACGGCTATCCGGTTCGCCTGAGATTGTCCGACCCACTTCGTGACAACCTGCCCATGAATGAGACGGCTGTCGATGCGGCATAAAACGATATTAGCCATGATGTTTTCCTTAGAGTGATTGTTGTAGCTGACGTACATGGGCGACCACATCCAGGCAGCTACTGCGCCCGGCCTCAACTAACTCATCCACGCAGGCGGTTAGCATCCCTTGTTCGCGCCTGTCCAGCGCCTCCAGCAGTAGCGACGCATTCAATCCGGCAATCACCGCCACCGGATAATCGGCGCTTAGCCGCGCCGCGACGTTGGACGTCGTGCCGCCGACAAAATCCGTCAGGATCAGCGAGCCTTCCGGCAGCGTTTTCACCACGGCCTCGACGCGTTGATAAAACTCGCCCAGCGTATCGACAGGCATTAGCGCGATTTCCGTCACGCCTTTAATTTCGCCCGTGACCATACGCAGGCTGTTGCAAAGCGATTGTCCCCAGCCGCCATGCGTCAGCAGCAGGATGTGGGGCAACGGTTGTGTGGTAGTCAAAATAATGGCCTCCTGGCGCAATTACATGAGAACACCGGCATATATTGCCCGGTGGCACTGCGCTTACCGGGCCTACAGGACACTCCCGGTAGGCCGGATAAGGCGTTTACGCCGCTATCCGGCATAACGCATCATCAGAAGAGCAAAGGTTGTGCCAGAATTTGTGTCACGCGAGGAAGAAGAAAGGTTTGGCGAGGCGCGAAGCCCCGCCAGTAAAAGGATTAGCTATAGAGCAGTTCGTAGATATAAAAATATTCCGCATCTGATAAACGGATGGCGTAGGCATCTTCGATCGGCAGAAAAGCGGATTTGATGACACTAAACGCGCGCGCGTCCAGATTCGGCTGACTTTCCAACGCCATCTGTAACGGTTTTCGGTTAATCACGATACGCTCTACCATACAGCAGCAGTGGATCAGGAAGCGCAGTGTCACCTGGCGGCTTGGTTTCAGGGAAAGCGAAGACGTCAGATGGTTAAAAACGCCCTCCATCTCTTTCAGAATACGCTGCGGGTTAAGCACGGAAATATGATTGATGATGCTCTCCATCGTTAGCGCGCTGATAAAGCGCATGGCGCTGCGCTCCATCTCCAGACGGCGTTCAGCGTTGGACAGAGCGGGCGTTAACAGGCTCAACACCAGTTCCGGCCCTTGTTCGGAGAAAAGCTCTTCCAGCGAAATAAACGGAATATCCGGCAGCCCCGGCTGGAAAGTACCGACAATCCCCGCCAGCCGCTCGCTGGCATTCAATGCCTGCTGAACGCGCTCCAGACTACGTACCTCGTTATAATCAAGGATCACCATCCTGGTGTCCTGCGACATCAGTTCGCCAAAGCTCTCCTCCAGCACCTTTTTGATTTTTTCCGCCGTTCCCATGCCAGTAATACAGGAGATGACCAGCACTTTGCCGCCGTTCTCCTGCTGCGGCGTACAAAGCTGGCAGGGGATATTTTTACTCTGCAGGAGCGCCGTCAACTGTGGTAAGTCGCTGGTTTCATAGCTTAAATCCAGCCCGACTTCCAGCAGACTGGTCAGCGTGATGTTCGGCATGAGCAAAACATCTATCTGGAATAATTTACTGATCGTACTGCCGAAATGGATTAATGAACCGATGTCCACCAACAGGATAAGCCGCCGATATTGTCGGGTTTGAATCATTTGGGTCAGCGTTTCCAGCGTGTCATGCACCGACTGTTCAAACGGCATGTCGATGGCGCTGAACAGCTCGCGCTCCAGCACGCGGTTGACATATTGCGCCTGGCTGGTGGCGGTGGTCGCGCCGTGGGCGATCAAAATGACCCCACAGCCGGGGCTGGCATCGATACGCTGACGATAATGGCGGCACTCTTTCAGGAACAGGCATAGCCAGACCACTTCCGTCGCCGGACACTGAATATGCAGCAGTTCGTTGATTTTCCGACACAGCAGCGTGGCGTTGTCATATTCGTCTTTGCAGCGATCCAGGATCAAACTGGAAGAGTAAAGCTGCGGGATCAGGCCGCGCTGCACGTAGCCTATCAGCGCCAGGAAGTGTTTACGCAGTGGGTTAACCAGATTTTCCGGCAGCGAAAAACCCAACACCTGCTCTACGCAGCCAATCAGCAGCGTCACGCGCTCTTCAATCTGGTCGCCATAGCGCGGCGGATGCGCCACGCTGTCGCGGCTGTAGAGACCGTATTCAAAAATCGAGCTGAGTTTATTTTTCAGGATCGCCAGCGTCTCCGCCGGGGGGACGTTACTGTTGCGCAAATTAACATATTCGCGCGTCAGGAAACTGTAAAAGAGGTCGCTCTCTTCAATTTCCGCCCCGGTCGCCAGCGACGTCTTCAATGCGGGCAGCGTGCGCGCGTCTATATTTAGCCGCGCTTTACCGTCAAACAGAGTATCCACCAATAGACGCTGTTCCGGCGTCGGGTTAACCGACATCTCCGCCAGCCGCTTATCCAGCTGTAGCGTGTCGTTATGCTCGGTCATTCCCGATGCCCACGCCTGAGCGCAGAGAAACTGAATATCGCTTTTTAGCTGACCGATATTGCCTTCCAGGGGTTTATTCAGCAACCAGAGCAACAACGGTTTATCAATGCTGACCGTGCGTTCTATTTTGCGGCTTTCCCGCTGTAAGAACCCCACGATCAGTTCGATCTGTTCTTCAACGGAGCGCTGGCGAATACCCGGCAAATCAATGCATACCTGAATACGCCGCTGGAAAGTACGTAACAGCGCCGACCCGACCGGTTCGGTAGTGGCGCAAATCAGGCGTACCGAAATTGATCGCGGCTGGCTGCTCACGCCGAGCGGACGGTACTCGCCTTTATCCAGAATAGAGAACAGCTTTTCCTGCCCTTCATAAGACAGACGGTGCACCTCGTCCAACAGCAGATAACCACCGTCCGCCTGCTCCACGAGGCCTGTTTTATGTTCATTCGCGCCGGTAAACGCCCCCTGCCGATGACCAAACAGATGCGAGGAGAGCAGTTCCGGGTTATGGGCGTATTCCGCGCAGTTAAAGTAGACCAGCGGCGGGATAGCGCCGCTCGCCTGTTCACAGGCGAAACGGTGCATCAGTTCCACAAAAAAGGTTTTACCGACGCCGGACGGCCCGGTAAGCAGAACGTGTAAACCGTGCGGATAGAGCACCGCCGCACGGCCTTTTTCTACCGCATCGCGCAGGCTGCGATCGTAACCAATCAGGCTGGTAAACGGATCGTCGGGCGCGTAATGCTCTTCATGCGGCAGCACATCCGCCACCGACCGCACTTCGCGTCCAGGCTCTTCCAGCTGTCGTCCCAGCAACGTTTCCAGCGCCTGGCGATGCAGAAAATAGACCGGGCGGCCACGGCTTTTGATTGCCAGGCCGTCATTCCATAACTGATTGAGATCTTTGCTGACGGAGTTACGCGCCAGCCCAAGATTGAAACCTATCGCCTCCGCCGTAAACGCCGTCTCCTGCGCCAAATCGGCAAGGCATAGCCCGCGCGTCAGCCGTTCCAGCTCTCCCAGTACGATCTCAATACGTCTCATTACACTACCGCTTACGAAATAAAAGAGTAGTCAGAACATACACTATTCTGCCACGCAAGAAAGTGAAGGCGCAGCGAGAAACCGCCTTCCCACTTTTGCCTGACTTCAACGCCAACGGATAGCACGCCCCGATGAGTGAACGTCGCA
Source organism: Salmonella sp. SAL00653 (assembly GCF_046552515.1). NCBI lineage: Bacteria > Pseudomonadati > Pseudomonadota > Gammaproteobacteria > Enterobacterales > Enterobacteriaceae > Salmonella > Salmonella sp. SAL00653. Next base: position 35,133 of record NZ_JBGDTY010000013.1, on the reverse strand, counting down.
CGGTCTACACTTACTCTTGAAAAAGTGCAAACCGATAAGGATACCGTTTATGAAACGAAAAACGCTTCTGCTTATTGCCGCGCTTGTCGCGCTACCGGGCGTCACGTATGCCGACTCTCCGTTTAGCTCACTCCAGTCGGCGCATGAAAAAAATACGATTTTAAAGGATTTGCGCAAAATGTGTACGCCCAAAGGCGCGCTAACCGATGAAGCCTGGGAGAAAAAAATCATGGCAAGCGAGGGGAACCAGCAGCATATTCGGGAGGCGATGATCGCGATAGAGCGCAACAATCAGCATAACTACTGGCAGGCTCTCGGCAAGGTGGAATGCCCGGAGATGTAGCACAGCTTTTCCGCTTTTTGGTCGCGAAAATGCGGACTGTAACCGGTTTCTGTTCGCTAAAACCGCGTATTCTGGAGCGAATTTACGCGATCAAGGAGTACGACAATGCGATACCGTTTTCCCGATAACTTCTGGTGGGGCAGCGCCTGCTCAGCGTTGCAAACCGAAGGGGATAGTCTGAATGGCGGTAAAAGCCAGACCACGTGGGATGTGTGGTTCGAGCGCCAGCCTGATCGTTTTCACCAAGGCGTCGGTCCAGCGGAAACCTCAACGTTCTATCGCCACTGGAAGCAAGACATCGCGCTACTGAAACAGTTAAAACATAACAGTTTTCGCACCTCGCTAAGCTGGGCGCGGCTCATTCCAGACGGCGTAGGCGAGGTGAATCCACAAGCGGTGAGCTTCTACAATCACGTCATCGACGAGCTACTGGCGCAGGGCATCACGCCGTTTATTACGCTGTTCCATTTTGATATGCCGATGGTCATGCAGGAGAAAGGCGGCTGGGAAAATCGCGACGTCGTAGAGGCGTTTGGTCGGTACGCGCAAACGTGTTTTACCTTGTTTGGCGACCGCGTGAAGCACTGGTTTACCTTTAACGAGCCGATTGTGCCGGTGGAAGGCGGCTATTTGTACGACTTCCACTATCCCAATGTGGTGGATTTTAAACGTGCAGCCACCGTGGCGTACCATACCGTGCTGGCGCACTCGACCGCCGTGCGCGCCTGGCGCGCCGGACGCTACGACGGTGAAATCGGCGTGGTGCTGAATCTGACGCCGTCCTACCCACGCTCGCAGCATCCCGCCGATGTGCAAGCCGCGCATCATGCGGATCTGTTATTCAACCGCAGTTTTCTTGACCCGGTATTAAAGGGAGAATACCCGACGGACTTGGTGGCGCTGCTGAAAACCTATGACCAGTTGCCTGCCTGTCAGCCAGGCGACCGTCAGCTTATTGCCGACGGCAAAATCGATTTACTGGGGATTAACTATTATCAGCCGCGCCGCGTGAAATGCCGTGATACGGCGGTGAATCCGCAAGCGCCGTTTATGCCGGAATGGTTATTTGACTATTACGACATGCCGGGGCGCAAGATGAACCCTTACCGCGGCTGGGAAATTTACGCGCCAGGAATTTACGACATCATCACCAACCTGCGGGATAATTACGGCAATCCGCGCTGTTTTATCTCCGAAAACGGGATGGGCGTTGAGAACGAGCAGCGTTTTGTGCAAGCGGGACAGATTCACGATGATTACCGGATTGACTTTATCTCTGAGCATCTTAAATGGCTGCATAAAGGCATTAGCGAGGGCTGTCACTGTCTTGGCTACCACATGTGGACCTTTATCGATAACTGGTCATGGCTGAACGGCTATAAAAATCGCTATGGTTTTGTACAACTGGATTTAGCCACCCAAACGCGCACGGTGAAAAAAAGCGGAGAATGGTTTGCCGCCACCGCAGAGCATAACGGTTTTGATTAAGCGTTTATTATTGCCGGATAACGACTAACGTCGTATCCGGCCTACAAATGGCAGCAATATCAACTCATTGGCGTAATACGGACTTTCGCCGCCACGACTAACGCCGTCAACAGCATCAGACCACCGGAAAGCGCCAGCGGCGAAAGCAGCCCGAAATTGTCGAGCGCATAACCGCCCACCGCCGCGCCACAGGTATTTGCCAGTTGAATCACCGCGACCTGGATGGAACCGGCTTTTTCCGCCTGATCGGCAAGGGAACGAGTGATCCACGTTGACCATCCCACCGGCACCAGCGCAAACGCCAGTCCCCAGATAATCGCTATTGCCGCCGCCACGGTTTTGTCGCTTCCCCACACAATGAGCGTCAGCGCGCTCAGCGCCAGTAGCAGCGGCGCACCGGCCAGCGCCAGTTTTACCGAACGTTTCAGGACGTAAGAGGAGAAAGAAGTGCCAACGAAGCTGGCAATACCAAAACTGAGCAACACCAGCGTCAGACCATCAACGTCAAAGCCCGCCAGATTCATATAGACCGGGCGAATATAGGTAAAGAAAGCGAACTGCCCGGCAAAAGACATAAAGATGGCGATCATCCCGGCCATCACGCCAGGGCGTTGCAACAGGCTAAACATATTCTGTTTTTGGTGAGAAGGTTCGCCCGGCAGCGACGGCAGTGATTTCACCACCCAGATGACGCACAGTACGCCCATCACCGCAGCGGCGTTAAAGACATTACGCCAGCCAATAATTCCGCCCAAAAAACTGCCCAGCGGTGCGGCGATCACTAACGCGATGGAAACCGCGCCAAAAATCACCGACAGCGCTTTCGGCACGGTACGCGCGGGAACCAGTCGCATGGTCAGCGACGCCGACATCGCCCAGAATCCGCCCAGCGCCAACCCAAGACAGGCGCGGCCCAGCAACAGCAGCGTAAAGCTGTTGGCAAAGGAGACCATCAGACAAGAAGCCGTCAGCAAAACGGCGAACAGAATAACGATATAACGCCTGTCGGTCGCCTGAATAATCTGGGTAATGAACAGACTGGAAAACATCGCGACAAACGCCGTAACGGTGACCGACTGACCGGCGACGCCCTCGGAGATCCCCAGATCCTGCGCCATCGGCGTCAACAGACTAACGGGCAAAAACTCAACGGTAATCAGGCAGGCGACACAAAACGCCACGGCAAAAACGGCTGACCAGTTAGGCCTGGCAACCCCATCAGCGCGGAATTTTTCTGCGATATTTTCATTCATTGTGGTTACCTGCGTCGTTTTAGTGCGGAAAATTCATGCAGTGTAACATTACAAAATGTGATCTGATTAACGTTTTAGCAACTGACATTGTTGCGCTGCATTTTGCGAGGCTGGTCGAGCGTTGAGAATTATCTTCTCTCGCTGCGTGCAAAACCAAAAGGTAAGACATAGTGTATCACCTGGTGCTATACTTTAGATTACAGGATGTCAACCTGATGCGAATCTTCAAAACCAGGTGGTTTAACAGAGAAGCGAAGTCCCACACGATAAAAGATGACGAGTTAAGCGAGGCCATCAACACCGTACTGCAAGGAAAAGCAGATAATCTTGGCGGCGGAGTTTATAAAAAACGCCTCAATCAAAACCGCGATCGCGCAATCGTGTTGGCAAAGGGAGGCGAACATTGGTTTTACACCTTCCTGTATGCCAAACAGGATATGGCCAACATTAGCTATCGCGAACTTGCGGGTTTCCGTGAGTTAGCAAAACACTATGCTTGCCTGACCGAAGATCAGATAACGGCACTCATTAATAACAAAGAACTGGTAGAGGTGCGCCATGTCAGCAAAAACTAAATTCAAAAGCCCTGCCTTTGAAGCGATTCATAGCGCGGCATCTGGATTATTTAGCGTGGATGCCATTCCCCAGGAGACAATGCGCAGTTTTGACACGGCCTGCTTAAGCAGCATCAAAGACCTGCAGCCACTTGAAATAAAAGCGTTACGAGAAGAACTCAACGTTAGCCAGCCGGTTTTCGCTCGGTACCTGAATACCAGCGTATCAACGGTTCAAAAGTGGGAAAGCGGCGCCAAGCGTCCCAGCGGGATGTCACTGAAACTACTTAATGTTGTCCAAAAACACGGGCTAAAGGTGCTGGTATGAGGGTTTTACCGATGGTCTGTTAAGGCTAAGTCGGATGTCTGAGGGTGGGCAAAGTTAAAATGTCCGCTAAGCGCCAACAGCAGACGCTGCTCACTTTATCAATCATCGGGAAAGATTAATGAGTACTATAAGTTGTTAATCGACAGTATCATGGTTTTATGAATCAATTGATGGGCGTTATGACATGGATATTAATGAGTTTCCACCGGGAGTAATTGAACACCTTGGCTGGTATGTGTATCGATTAATTGATCCAAGGGACGGAAGTACCTTCTACGTGGGGAAGGGAAAAGGCAATCGTGTATTTGCTCATATGCGCGGTGAGGTCGCAGCAGTGGATGATGATGAGTTACTTAGTAACAAGCTCAAGCAACTTCGAGAGATAAGATTAGCTGGTCTTGAGGTCATTCATGTTATTCACCGACACGGTATAGCTGATGAAAAGACCGCTTACGAGGTTGAAGCCGCCCTTATAGACGCCTACCCCGGTTTAACTAATATCATGAACGGTGCTGGCAGTAATGAATATGGTGCTGCACACATCAAAGAGTTAATCGCCACATACCAACCTGAAACAATTGTATTCCAACATAAAGCCCTGATGATCTCTGTTAACAGAAGTTCAAAAGATGTGGACCTTTATGATGCCGTACGTTTTAGCTGGCGGGTCAGCGTTGAGCGTGCCCGTAAGGCTGAAGTTATATTGGCTACAGTGAAGGGAATCGTAAGGGGTGTATATGTCGCTGATGAGTGGCTCAAATCTACCCGTGAGAATTTCCCAGAGATATCCTCATGGGATGAAGACGAGGAGTTTGAAGCTACTCAAAATTCCCGCTTTGGATTTCGAGGAAAAGTAGCGCCACCTGCGATAGCACAGCTTTATCTCGGTAAAAAGATTCCAGAGGATCTTAGAAAGAAAGGTGCGATGTCTCCTGTGAGATATTCTCCTGGTTTCGATTTCTAAAGAGTCTGTCAGTAATTCTGTATAACTTTAAAGGTGATCGCTCAGGTGGTCACCTAACTTGAGAATAAAACGACTCACCGCCAGTTTTGGATCGGCATACTCCATTTTTTCGAACGTAGCGACAATTTCGCGCGGGGTCATCCCTTTAGTCAGTTCCGCCGCAAGAGCTTTGAGTTTCTTTTCATCTATAATTTGCCTGTCCCGTTGTTGAAATGAGCACTTCAACAACGGGTAATTAAACAAATTTAATAACAGTCTCAGACGGGATTGTTTTCCGGGTGGAGACGATTCATACGATAATGGGTGCAGGAAGCCTCTACAACTTCCTGCGCCGTTTGACGGGAATTGCACTATACTGACTCACCAAAGCCATCAGCAAATGCAGATTTTAATTCATCCATAAAAGCCAGTTCATCCTGTCCATCACAAATTAAATCAATCATTGTGTTTCCCTTTACGCCAGCCCCCAAAATACTCATCATTCCTTTAATGGGAATTTCTTTGTCATTATTAACTAGCGTTAATGAAGACTGGTATTTTTTGACAATTTTCGCAAGCGTAGCGGCTGGCCGCGCATGAAGCCCCGTACTGTTCATAACGCGTACTTTTTGTCTAATCATATATTTTCCTTAAGAGACTTTGCGGAATGCTGAGTGATTTTTATTCATCATCTTAATTTTAGAATAAACATCATCCTCAACTGCCTGTTTTGCGTTCGCCATGACACGCGCCAGATTAGCCTCGTTGTTATTATTTACCCAAGCCTTACCAACAGTAGTAATAAAGGCTTTGCGCAAATCACTCGCAATATTCACTTTGGCTACTTTGTAATTAACAAAGCTGCGAAGAATATCCGCGTCAATACCAGAACCTCCATGAATAACCAAAGGTACCGGACTGACAGACGCGATGCGTTGTAATAGCGGGATATCAATGCGTGGGATATCTTCAAGACCATGTACATTACCAATTGACACTGCCAGCATGTCGCACCCTGTCTCCTCAACAAAGCGCTGAACCTTCTCAGGTTCAGTTTTGCAGTCAGCCTCGCTGACATGATCATCTTCCTTACCCAGAATAGCGCCTAATTCCGCTTCGACGGGAACACCAAATGATTTACAGAAATCGACAGCTTCTCGGGTAAATGCAATATTTTCTTCGAACGGTAGCGCCGCGCCATCAATCATTACTGAGGTAAATCCGGCCCGGACAGCCTGCTTAACATCTTCCAGAGTTTTCCCATGATCCAGATGCAGGCTGACAGGAATATCCATTTTATCGGCATGTCGCTTAACTATTTCATAAATGTAATCGTAACCTGAAAGCTGTGCATTAGTAGGAGCAATTTGAATAAAATTGGGCAATCCGGAACGTTCTATTGCATTAAGAATGGAAATTGTTGTCTCCAGGTTCGTTGTATTAAATGCCCCCGCAAGGACATGTTTTTCCTGAATACAATTGAGCAGGATCCTACCATTGACTAAAGGCATATTAACTCCAGATATTTATGTGAGCAGTGTAAGTAAATTATCGAACTATTGAGTTATCACAGTTATTCACCAATAAGCGCCCCTTCTTGCCGCAGTTTAAATTGGTAAAATGACAGCCATTGCTGCTGATATATTTTCAACTTTGCAGAACGAACCGCGTCAGGAAAATATCGCTCAGCCACAGGAACAGTCGGGGGGACAACATTCGGACAGGCTATCAACAATGCTCCAAGGGAGACGGTTTCATCAAAAGCAATGGCCTCAATTGGACACTGGAGGATGTCAGCCTTCAACTGAAGCCAGTATGGGTTTTTCACCGCAGGGCCAATGACTTTTACTGTCCTGCCCGCCGGGATATTAAAACCCCCGTGACAGTGTGCAAACTCCATCGCCAGGCCAATAAAGACACTCTCAAGCAGAGACTCCGGAGGAAGTGAATCCGTCAGACCAAAAAGCAGGCCACGAGTGTGCCGATTTTTATTTGGCGAACCCGAGCCCCGCAAATGAGGAATAAATACCGGCACATGCTCGACAGACCAGGAAGGTTTGAGGTATTGCTCCATGACTTTTTCCAGGCCTGTGCTTATTTCCTTATCAGTTAAACGAAAGGTTTTTTTCACCCATTCAAGCGCATAACCGCCGACAGGCAGACAGGCAGAGAAGCGAAAAGCGTGAAAAATTCACCATCGGAGTAACAACCATTTGCCAGCTTATTCCTGCGAGCCTGCACATCAAGCGTTGGCTGTGTATTCAGCAGTAAAATACCCTCTGTCGTGCCGGTAGAATTCAGCACATCGCCCGGTTGCATCTGTAATGCGCGGGCACCGACCATATGATCGTGTCCGGCCAGGGTGACTTTTACCTCATGTGGTAATCCCAACTCCTGCCTGAGTGTTGCCGTCACCCATCCGGCCACTTCACCTGGCTTTATCAACGGAGCCAGTACACCGAACGGTATGCCGAGAATCCCAGCAGCATTACGAGACCAGGTACGGCGAGCAATGTCCAGACACAACGTTCTACTGGCCAGGGATATTTCCGTCTTTTTCGCACCTGTCATTCGCCACAACAACACTTCTGGTGCATGTAACCAGCAGATATCTTTTCTTTCATGCAAGGAGTAGTTATCAAGCAACCATCTCATTTTAAATGCTGAGTAATTACTGTGAGGTGGCAATCCCGTTATAGAATACAGTTCTTCAGCCTCTGCCTTGCTTAATGACGAGAGATAAGATTCACCACGTCGATCATACCAGGCCAGCATCGGGGTAAGAATGACGCCCTCCTTATCCACAAAGACGCCAGACTCACCGAAACTCGCAATACTGATATTTTTTACCGGAAACGGTACTGAAGCCACCAGTTCAGCCATTACCAGTCGCAGTGCCTGCCACAGCGCTTCGATATCGAAATCTACCTCGCCTTTGTCCGACGATATTGTTGGCGTCGGAAACTTGCGGACTTCCAGAACTGACACGTCATGACAGGAATAACAGCTGACTTTGCAGTTAGTTGTGCCAATGTCAATGACAAGCGCTGCGTGGTAATCAGGCATAAACCGTTCCTTTTGTCAGGCGAAAAACACCATAAATAACCAGCGCAAGCACAGGAATCAGCCCGATAGCAATAATATTTCCGTTGAATATTTCAAGCAGCCAGAAACGGAAGGGGTTACCGCCATCAAGGAAGCTTGATACCTGACCACTTGACCCCTCAGCCATTTTGAAATTGACATCCTTAGCCATACCGGTAATAAATGGCGCAATTTTGGTCGCAATCCACAAGTCGGCGACAATAACAGGAATTGCGGTTATCACAGCCCGGAAAATATTGCCACGACATGCCAGTACAATCATGGAAGCCATGACTGCCAGGTTCGCAAGGTCTCCGAGTGGCAGGACTTTATTGCCAGGAAGAAGGAATGCAATAAAGACAGAGATGGGTGTCAGAATCAGTGCTGTAGATATAATGGCTGGGTTACCTACTGCTACCGCGATATCCAGTCCGATAAAGAGATCATCACGGCCAGGATATTTGGCATTCAAATATTTCTTAATGGCTTCAGACAGAGGTAATAAACCTTCCATCAAAATTCGTACCATACGCGGAAGAATGAACATGACACCGCCAATGCTGATCCCCAGCAACAGGATATATTTAAAGTCATACCCGGAAATGATGCCCAACAAGACCCCCAGAATAGTACCCACCATCATAGGCTCGCCGAAGATTCCCATTTTTTTCTGAACGTTTTCCGGATCAATATGAATACGGTTAACACCCGGGATCTTGTCGATAATTTTGTCGAACAGCAATCCAATTGGAAAGAAGACGACAGATGACAGGGTCGGAAGTGAAATACCTTCCAGACCGAAGTACTTTGCCACTAATGGCGCTGACCAGTCCGCCAGTTTGAGAACCACGATCGCGGCAATAGCGGCTGCGGACAGACCCAAAACAAAACTCCCTGTGCTGTAGTAAACCAGCGTTCCAGCCAGGGCAAAGTGCCAGTAGTTCCACATGTCGACATCAACAGTACGTGTCTTATTCAGGGCCAGCATGGCGACATTAATCAGCATCGTCAGCGGAATGACAAAGGGTGCGATTGGTGAGCCCCAGGTAATTGCGGCCAATGGTGGCCAGCCTAAATCGACAACAGGAAGGCTAATACCAGTTCGCTCAACCATTGCCTGTGCAGCCGGGCCTACGTTGCTGGTAAGTATGTCAAAGATGGCATAAATTCCGACAAACCCTATTCCGACAATTAACGATGAGCGAAGTGCTTTAGCGGGTTTTACTTTGAAGAACAATGCCAGGAAAAAAAGGACCAGCGGCAATAAAACCGTTGGGCCAAACCCCAGGACATATTGCACAACGGTATAGAGAGTATGTGCTATATCATTCATATCCGACCTCTTATTCAGATGTGACCAGACCTCGCGTTAGCGCCTGGATAATTTATCTGTTTTTTATTTATGAAATCAGGCTTGGCCTTTAAGGATTGAAACTATTTTTTCAAGAACTTTATCTTCACCTACTCCGGTAATGATTGGCAGGCCACTAACAACCGGAATATCCAGTTCATAAGGAACTTTCGTTGTTGATACAACCAAAGCTGCACCATCGGTATTGTTTGGCAATGAGGCTACATTAGTTTGTGAATAATTAACATCAAGCCCATTATCTTTACAATATTCCATTACTTTTTCTGCCACAGCCGTGGAAGTAGCAACACCCGTTGCGCAAACAAATAGTATCATTTTACTCATACTTCACCTCTTTCAGATATGCGTGTGTAAATTGACTGATAAATTTCATCATCATTCATGACCAGTAACTGCTGCATAAAATCCTCATCCTGGATCACATCCATAATCCAACCCAGTACGTTGAGCTGCTTATTGCTTTCACCTAAAGCAAGCATAAACACCACCCTGACAGGTACGGGATCTGGTTCCCCGCCCATATCTTCGAAATTGACGGGCTCTGCCAGTATTCCAACGCTAATGGCGTTTTGGCGAACATACCTGTGATCAGTATGTGGAATAGCGACACCTACAGGCTCAACCGGTAGACCCGTTGGAAAATTCTGTTCTCGCGTAATGACGTGATCGGCAAAATCAGATACAACCATACCATCGTTAATTAACGGACTGGCAAGAGCCTTGATTATGTCATTCTGACTCACCTCTTTAGGGAGGTGGCGAACATAATGACGGCGAAAATGAATATCCTGCATAGATTCCTCTTTGCTAGTTAGGCATCCAGGCGCTGTAAAATAGTGCCAAGATAATATTTATTACCTTTTAACCAGACGTTACCAAAATCAATGGCCAATCCTCTAGAGAAAAATACCAACTGTTCCAAATGCAAAACAGGTGCGTCTTCACCAATATCAAGATAATGGCCTCGCTCATTACCAATTAATTTAGCTGCGTAACGGCTTTCAGAAAAACTTATTTTCTTATCAGATAATCTTTCTATTGCTGAAAATAAATTCTCCCTGGTAAAATCTACATCAATAATACCGGGGCAGAGATCAATGTTGATACGATTTTCAATCAACATGACTTTTTCATCGCCAATACAACGAAGGCGTTTAAGAAATAAAACATCTTGTCCCGGTTTGATACTCAGTTTCTCTGCTACAAAGCGGTTAGCGGGCTCCAGTCGGGAGGTTATAACACTGGTTGTGAAGTTTATCTTCTGGCTGGCTAAGGCTTCAGCAAAGGAGAGCAAACCTTCACCCAGTGGGTAAGCAACATTTTCCTTCTTTACGAAAGTTCCTTTACCCTGCACTTGCACAAGAACACCTTCCCGGACAAGTTGGTCAACCGCTTTTTTAACGGTACCGCGACTCACCTCCAGCATATCCATGATTTGAAACTCTGAAGGTATCCGGTCATCCTCAACCAATTCTCCGCTATAAATACTTTCCCTTATCCACTCCACAATCTGTTGATACAGTGGGATGTGTGAACTTTTACTCAATGTTTTCATGGTGCGCGCCTAAACATTTAGAGTTGTCTATAGACAATCATGTACAACTTCGAGTTTATGATAAGAAATTTTGAGACAGGAGGTATGGCAAGGAGTCACAGTTTTAGTGTTCAAAACAAGATCACATTTCCGTGATATATGTCACGGAAATGATGAGCTACAAGTCTCTGACGTTTTGGCGTCGTTAGCGGTTATTCGGTGCGTTACTTCTGTGGTTCACCCTTAGCAAATACGATGGCGGCTACGCTTTATTTGGCTAACGATGAATCGCGCCATCTGGCCGTTAATCGTGGCTCTCCGCCCTTGCCAGCCTCATTCATCTCGTCTTTTGTTAACGAGATAGTGAAGAGTATCAATGCAGCCAGTGGACACCCTCTTCCGGCTGAAAAAAGGCGTTATAGCGCAGTTGAAACGCGTTGATCTCCTGCATATCGGGTTCCATTTCGCGCAAAAAGCCCAGCGCCAGCCGTACCTGTGTGTCGGTGATCGGCGCGGCTAAACGCGCTTTTTGCAGCAAGCGATGCCACCGCTGCAAATTCTGATCGCCGCCATCGACAATCACCATTTGCCAGATCAGTAACACCTGAGCGGCATTTTGCAAATGCGACTCATCAGGGCGATGCAGATACTGTAAAAATTCACCGCCCGCCGTTTTACCCATCTGATCAATCATCGATTCTATCGGCACTACATCAATATTCAGACGTTCGCTCAGGCGGCGAATCGCCCGGCGGGTATCCGATGTCAGTACCCGAAACCCCACAATAAACACCACCACAAACGTGGCCAGAATCAACCAAATCATGCGCACATCCGTCACCAAACAGGATGCCCATCATAACGGTAAATTTATAACTGTCGACGTTCTGGCCTGTCAGGATGTGATTTATTAACGCCTGTCTTCATTTACGCCAGACGCCGGATGTCCTGTCTGACGAACGCAAGGCATAAAAAAGCCCGGCGTTAAGCCGGGCAAAACGTTACCAAATGCACACATTTAAGCGATATTAACTTGCTGAATTTTTTTCTCACGGCGGATTTTGCGCTCTTCCATCACGGCGACCATCGCCATCAGGCAGATACAGCCGATCGCGGCGGCGTCCAGCGCGGCGAAGGTGCCCGCCCAGCCGGTCAGACCAAAAACGGGGGTGCCGTCGGCAATCATGCCCAGACCCAGCTTGGCAAAGCTATCGCCGATAAGATAAGCGAAGGTTCCTTTGATACCGTCCGCAGCGCCGATGGCTTTTTTCGGTACGAAACCGACTGCCGCCACGCCAATTAATAGCTGCGGCCCAAACACCAGGAAACCGAGCGCGAACAGCGAGGCCAGATAGACATACTGGTTGCTGGCGTGCTGGTAGACGCCGAGGGTGGCGATGATTAACGCCAGCGCCACACAGGCTACCAGCGCACGACGACCGTTCGCCAGGTCAGAGAGCCAGCCCCACAGCAACGTGCCGACCAGCGCGCCCACTTCAAACAAGGTAAAGCCCTGAATCGCCACCTCTTTAGAAAGTTTCAGTTCCTGGAAGGCGTAGACGGTTGACCACTGGTCGATACCAATACGTACCACATACAGGAAGATATTGGAGAAGCACAGCAGCCAGATCACTTTGTTTTTCAACACATATTCAACAAAGATCTGCCACTTGGTCATTTCGTTTTCTTCAGTCTCTTTATCCTCTTCGCTGATCTCTTCGCCGAACAGTTCTTCAGCTTTACCCAGACCGTAAGACTCCGGGGAGTCGCTGCCAAAACGCAGACCGATAAAGCCAACAATCAGCGCGATAATCGACGGGAAGATAAACATGCCGATGACGTGACCGTCGAACAGGTAGTTGGCGCCGAACAGCGCCACGCCTGCCGCGCCCGCGCCGCCGAGGTTGTGGGAGATATTCCAGAAGCCGAGAAAGGTGCCGCGTTTACGACGCGGAGTCCATTTGGTGATGGTCGAGTAGCTGCACGATCCGCCGGTACTCTGGAAGAAACCGCTCAGGGCATAGAAAGCGATCATCAGAAACAGACTGGTTGACCCCGCGCCCATGCTGGCGCTGAAGCCGAGCATACAGATAGCGGAGAGGATCAACATAAATGGTAGAAACTGCTTGGTATTTTTACCGTCAGCGTAGTAGGAAACCAGCGTTTTCCCCACGCCGTAGGTGATCGAGAAGCCCAAGCCAATCATCCCCAGCTCGGTCATGCTCAACCCGTAGGTAGAGATCATGTCGTTCTGCGCGATGTTAAAGTTTTTGCGGATCAGGTACATGGTCAGGTAGCCGATAAAAACCACCAGATAGGACTGCATGAACGGCTTGAACCACATTTTACGCCGCACATCGAGCGGCAGATCCAGGGTCGGCTTGCGCACCTGGTTTAAGAAGGCCAGCATGGATTACTCCTGAGCTAATTTTTATACCTGCGAATGGCAGGCATTGTAAAAATCCACAGGAAAAGAGGCCTGCGACAGCGTCCAGGCAAAACCGGGAAAATTTCTTAGTTTTGCCCCATTCAGCGCAAAAAGGTGAGGTGCATCACGCTTCGCTGGTCTCGCGTGGGGCCTGAGCGTTCAGAAATGGCAGCAGCAATAGCGCGGAGATCCCCGCCGCGATGGCGATGACCGCAAAAAAACCGGTCCAGTGCCAGATCTCCAGCACTTTCGCTAACGGCCAGCCGGAAAGCGACGCGCCGAGATAGGCGAACAGGCCGACAAAGCCGGTGGCCGCGCCCGCCGCCTCTTTATGCGAGCACTCCGCCGCCGCCATGCCAATGAGCATCTGCGGGCCGAAGACAAAGAAACCGGTGGTGAAGAAACAGGCCGCCTGCATCACGTAGCTGGCGAACGGCATCAGCCACAGCGAACCCACAGAGAGCAGAATCCCGGCGGCGAAGATTAAATTCATCGGTCCGCGGTTACCGTTGAAGAGTTTGTCCGAGCCCCAGCCCGCCACCAGCGCGCCGATAAATCCCCCCAGCTCAAACATCGATACTGCCGTATTGGCCGTGACCAAATCCACGCCCAGCGTCTCGGACATATACAGGTTGCCCCAGTCGTTGATCGCCGCGCGCACCACGTACACTAAGACATAACACAGCGAAAGCAGCCAGATATAGGGATTCAACAGCACATATTTAGCGAGGATTTCTTTGCGACTTAGCCCCGCGCCCTCTTGCTGTTGGGCGACCTCCAGCGCATCGTGCCGCCAGTCGCCTACCGGCGGTAAACCAATCGCCTGCGGACGGTCGCGCAGCCGCCAGCAGAGGACCATGCCCACCCCGATGGCAAGCAATCCGGCCACCATCATCCCGACGCGCCAGCCATAATGCAGGGCGACAGCGGCCATAACGAGAGGGATCAGCGCCCCGCCGACATTGTGCGCGGTGTTCCATAACGCCCACCAGCCGCCGCGCTCGGTACGCGAGTACCAGGCGGTCAGCAAACGGGCGCAAACCGGCGATCCAAACCCCTGGAAAAAGGCGTTCAATGCCCATAGCAGCGCAAAGGCCCACAGCGAGGTCGAGAAGCCGAACAGAATATTCACTACGCCGGTCGCAATCAGCCCGATGCCCATAAAATAGCGAGCGTTAGAGCGATCGCTAACGATGCCGGAGACAAATTTCGACACCCCGTAGGTGATGTAAAACAGCGTCGCCAGCAGGCCGATATCGCTGCGACTCAGTATGCCGCTGGCAAGGATTTCCGGCGCGGCGGCGTTAAAGCTTTTACGGGTGAAATAGAACAGCGCGTAACCCAACCAAATGGTGATCAGGATATGCCGCCGCCAGTAGCGATAGCGGGCGTCAACCTCGTGCTTATCGGTGATGAGCGGCGCGTTGGCCGGGGCTTTTAAAAACGAAAGCATTATCCTTCCTTAAACGTAACGCTGGGGCAACGAGACGCTCACCCGCGTACCGTGGGTACAAGAGATGGTTAGCGTCCCGCCGAGCGCCGACACGCGTTCGCGCATTCCGGTCAGGCCGAAGCCCTGCTGGTGAGAGCCCGGCGGCAGGCCGCTGCCGTCATCCTCAATCACCAGCATCAGCCGCTCATCCTGCTGCCAGCCCTGGAGCGTCACCGCGCTGGCATTGGCATGTTTTACGATGTTATTCAGCCCTTCCTGACAGACGCGAAACAGCGTCACGCGCTGACTTTCACTCAGCGCCGTTTCGTCAATTCGCCAGTCGAGGTGACTGACAATACCGCGGCTTTCCAGCTCCATTTCGCGCAGCAGCGAACGGATGGCCTGCGCCAGCGTTAAGTCGTCTAGCTGGCGCGGGCGCAAGCGCCCCAGCAGGCGACGCACGGCGTCATACACGCCCAGCGAAAGCTGCTCGATAAGTTGCCCGCTCTGCTTCACGCCGCCGTTATCCGCCGCCAGTCGTTGCACAATGCCCGCCTGGGTTCGAATCGCGGTGATGGTCTGTCCGATGTCATCGTGCAGCTCACGCGCAACATCGCGCCGTACGCTCTCTTCGGTCTCCAGAAGACGCTCCGCCAGCCGATGGTTGCGCGCCAGCTCCTTTTGCAACGACTGGTTCAGCTCGCGCAGACGCTGAATGCCAGCGCCAAGCAGTAGCCCGGTCAGGCTTTGCGCCAATAGCGAAAGCAATAAATCGACGGGATGATCGTGCCAGGTCTGGCTGGCGATCAGCGCGATAGCATTCATCAGTGTGGCAATGAGCGCGCCCTGCCAGCCATAATGCCAGGCGAGCGCGATAATCGGCAACGCCAGGCAGAACGGCGTGAAGCGCGAAAGTTCAGCAGGTAAACCCAGTTGCAGCCACAGACTGACGATAAACAGCAGCAGATACCAGATCAGATGCCGCCCGCGCCAGTTTACCGGCTGCGATACCAGCGATGGTCCCAGCGGCAGCCAGGTAGTGCTGGTGAGATAGTGCCAGAAAACCAGGCAGATGGGGGCCAGCGTCAGACCACCCGTGAGGGTCAGCAGTAGAGCGTTCCATGCCGCTTCCCCCTGCCCCAGCCAGGGCAGGGATTGCAGTAGCGCCGCGGCGGTGAGGGCCGCGCCCTGAAGCAATAACGTTCGCCAGTCGCGCTGATGGCGGTAACGCGAAGTCAGCGCCACGGGCAGTAGCGTCAACACACTACCGATCATCAAAAGCGGCAGATGGGTCAGCGCAACTTCCTGCGCCAACCAGTACACCAGCAGCCACTCCGCGCCCAGCAATACTGGCCAGTATCCACGCGGGCATTGCAGCATAAGTCCCAGGCGCAGGCCGAAGGGAAAGAGTAGCGCCGCCAGCTCCGGGCGTTCTACCAGATGTAGGCTGATGCTCCACAGGCAGAACCACGCGGCGGAGAAAATAAAAAAGCAGGCAACAACGGTGATTAAACGGGAAAAAAAGGTGTTCATTACCAACCGTCAAACATGCGATGCGCCAGTTCAACGTCATTGCTGACGCCTAATTTTTCCAGCAGATTCGCGCGATGGACATGCACCGTTTTTGGCGACAGCCCCAGCTCGGCGGCAATCTCTTTTACCGCCATACCCTGGGCGAGTTTTTCCGCCACCTGACGCTCGCGTTTGGTTAGCGGATCTTGCCGACCCGCCGCCAGTTTCACGGCAATATCGGGGGTCAAATAGCAGCCGCCCGTCGCCACCGTATGCACCGCGGCGATCAGTTCATCCGGACTACAGCGTTTAGAGAGAAAACCGCGCGCGCCGGCGTTCAACGCCTGTTCCACCAGCGCCGGGCTATCGTGAACCGAGAGCATGATCGTCGCCATCCCTTTTGGCAGTTGGCTTAGCAGCTCCAGTCCGGAAATATCCGGCATCGAAATATCGCAGATACACACCTGTACGCCGCGCCCCGGTAAACCTGCCAACGCTTCGCGCCCGGAACCAAACTCAGCGACCACCTGCAAATCAGGTTCCAGCCCCAGTAGCTGTGCAAAGCCGGAGCGGACGATAAGGTGGTCGTCGATAAGGGCAACGGTGATCATGGGTTCTGTCCTGATGGATAAAAAAAACGCGCTTACCTTAACGATAAGCGCGCGGCTGTTCAAGCCTTGAGCGGTCAGACAATGCCTGTCGTGACGGTGAACGTCCGGGTTTGCTGCGGTTCCAGTTGAAGCAAGGTTCCATTTCGCTGCGCCGCGAGAAAACCTTCAGGCCGACAGGTCGCGGGCAGGGCAAAGGCGGCAACCTGCTGATCGCCGTTATAAAGAATCCAGCGGGTCACGTAATTCAGCTCCGCGCTGGCGAAACGTGTCACGAACGTGGTGCCATCCGGGGCGATCATACTGAATTCTGGGGTATCCGTGTACCTGTCCAGTTCATCGGCGAAGAACACGATTTCCGGGTCGTAAAAGCCAGGCTCGTTGAGCGTTGCCAGCGAGGCTTCACCCTGCAAAAGCCGTTGATTAAACGCCAGCCACTGCGCTGTGGGTTTGACATGCGCCGGCACCGACTCGCGTAGCTTCAGCGCGGTATCCGGGATATTCTGGCGGAACGTGGCGTTCGGCACATAGGCATAGTTCATGTGGCACATGTACTGTAGCGGCATGGCGACTGAAGCCAGGTTAGTCACGGTCATCTGAATATCAAACAGCGCGCTTGCTTTACGCATTACCACCGCAGGTTGCGCCTGATAATGATGACCGAACCCCATCACATACTCGTAGCGCCCGGTCACGCGCAGACTGTCGCCCTCTAACTCCAGCCAGGCGTCGTCCATGGCAGCGCAGGGCATCTCGCCGTGCAGCGGATGTGTATCTTCCGGCGACGGGCAGCCATTCGCCAATAGTCCGGAATGGAAAGCAAAGCAACCATACGTTGCCACCACTTCCGCAGCCGGCTTCGGCTGGCGGAACATGTTGCGCATAGTCAGGTCATGACCGTCAAACTGCGCGTCCCAAATCATCTGCCCCATCCAGGGCAGAATCACCAGATGACCGCGGCTGTTTTGTATTTTCAGTCCTTCCACGCCGCTGGCGTAACGAAACGCCGTAACCGTAAAATCATCATTTTCCAGCAAGATACGCGGCTGCTCGTTAAAAAGCTCCCGCCATAATGTAATACGTGTTGTCATGGTTGATCTCCTCAGGACGCGGCGACTTCAGCCAGGTTGCCGCGCACTTTGCTTTCGCGCCAGAAGTAAACGCCAACGTAAACAAAGCACAGCATGGAAACCAGGAATGAGAGCTGTAGCGAGTGGAACATGTCCGCCACATAACCCTGAATCGCAGGAACCACCGCCGCGCCGACAATCGCCATCACGATGACCGCCCCCGCCATTTCGGTATGTTCGTTATCGACGGTATCGAGCGTTCCGGCATAAATGGTCGCCCAGCAGGGGCCAAACAGAACACTGACCAGCACCGCCACGTATACCGCGCTAAAGCTGGGCGCCAGCGCTACATAGGCCAGGAACAGCGCGCCGATCACAGAGTAAAGGATCAGGACTTTTTCCGGGTTAAAGCGTGTCATCAGAATGTTGGCGATAAACTTGCCGATAAAAAAGCAGGCGAAGCTGTAGACCATAAAGGTTGAGGCATCGCGCTCATTGATATCGCCTAACTCCAGCGCCAGACGGATAGTGAACGACCAGACCGCCACCTGCATTCCCACATACAGGAACTGCGCCACAATACCGCGACGGAAGCGGGCGTTGCTGGCGAGATAGCGTAGCGTATCCAGCGCCGAGGGACGTTTATGACTCGCGGTTTGCGCGACTTTACAGGTCGGGAAACGCGTCAGCAGGAACAGTACCATCACCACTACCAGAACCATAATCATGTACTTATAGGGTTCCAGAGTGTTTTCCAGCATCAGCACCTTGAAGTTGTGGACTTGCTCGGCATTCATGCTCGCCATCTGTTTTTCCAGGCTTTCCCCTTCGGAAAAGACCAGATATTTACCCAATAAAATGCCTGCCGCCGCGCCGATCGGATAAAAGGTCTGGCTGATATTCAGCCGCAGCGTGGCGTAGGCTTTCGGCCCGATCATCGAACTGTAGGTATTCGCCGCCGTTTCCAGGAAACTCAGGCCAATCGCAATGGCGAAAATCGCCGCGAGGAACATGGTGTAGGTCGCCATGTGCGACGCCGGGAAAAAGAGCGTACAGCCGACAATGTATAGCGTCAGGCCGATAAGTATCGCCACTTTATAACTGGTTTTTTTAATGACCAGCGAGGCCGGAATAGCAATTAAAAAATAACCGCCATAAAAGGCGCTTTGTACTAATGCCGAAGCAAAGTTGCTCAGCGAAAATACACTTTTAAATTGCGTAATCAGAATATCATTTAACGCGGCTGCGCATCCCCATAATGGGAATAAACAGGATAACAAAATAAACTGGAACAGAGGTGTCTTATTCAGATACCCGTCGGGCATCTGAACGATGTTTTTATCGTTCATAGTGCTACCTTTAACAGTGCAGGGTGATTGTTATTCGTTCAACGAAAGATACTCATTAAATTGCTCAATGCTTGGATAAGAGGATTGGGTGCCTTTCCCGGTGACGCTGAAAGCGGCAAAGAGGCCGGCTTTTTTCATGGCGGCTTCCACATCCCCGCTCTGGACGTAGTAATGCGCGAAACAGCCGATAAAGGCATCGCCCGCGCCACTGGTATCAACAGCGTTCACTCTAAACGCCGGAACATGGACTTCCTGGTCACGCGTCATCCACAGCGCGCCTTTCTCACCCATGGTGACGATAATATTATTCAGCCCTTTATCCACCAGCGAACGTGCCGCTGCGCGAATATGGTCATAGGTATCCACTGGCATACCGGTTAATATTTCCAGCTCGGTTTCATTGGGTACAAAGAAATCGCATTTACAGGCATAAGACATATCTAATTCCCGTAATGCTGGCGCAGGGTTTAATAACACTTCAATCCCATGTTTCTTGCCAAATTCTATTGCGTGATAAACCGTTTCAAGCTGAACTTCCAGTTGCAGAACAATAAGCTGGCATTTTTTTAAATCTTCCGCCGCGCGATCGATATCTTCCGGCGAGAGAAACTTGTTAGCGCCTTTGATGATCAGAATGCTGTTGCTGGAGTTGGCGTTGACGAAAATCGGCGCTACGCCGCTGCTGGTACACGGTACTTTTTCTACATACGTCGTATTGATCCCCCAGGATTCGAGATTACGAATGGTGTTGTCGGCAAAAATATCGTCGCCCACCTTGGTCAACATCAATACTTTTGAATTGAGCTTAGCGGCCGCCACGGCCTGGTTCGCCCCTTTTCCGCCGCAGCCGATTTTAAACGCCGGCGCTTCCAGAGTTTCCCCTTCTTTAGGCATCTGGTTGGTGTAGGTGATAAGGTCCACCATGTTAGAGCCAATAACCGCGATATCCATTTTACTCCCTCTCAGAAATCGTCACACGACAATGATATTAAAATAACATTACCATGTTACTTCCGTATCATTTGTGACTATGATCGCGATTAGAGGATCATTTTGCCATTTACTGCGTGAACAATCCCTGGCGGAACAAATCATTTTTAGGGTTACAATTTACTGAAAATTAACTATTCATTGTTATAAAACGCGAATAAACCCACTTTTATTTCCTGACGGCCGGACGTATAGTAGTGCCACACTGTAATGTTCTCAGAAACACATAAATGTTACTGATGGAACATAACAACATGATTTGCGGAGAGGGTGAATGGAGACCAAGCAAAAAGAACGTATCCGACGCTTGATGGAGTTACTGAAAAAGACCGATCGAATCCATCTGAAAGACGCCGCGCGGATGCTGGAAGTTTCGGTGATGACCATTCGCCGCGATCTCAGCCAGGATGATGACCCTTTACCGCTGACGCTGCTCGGCGGCTATATCGTCATGGTAAATAAGCCTACGTCTTCAACCAATATGCCGCTGCCGGCGAAAAAGACGCATCATCGGGACGACCTTCCCGTTGCGATCCTGGCCGCTGGCCTGGTGCGTGAAAACGATCTGGTTTTTTTTGATAACGGTCCGGAAATGCCATTAGTTATCAGCATGATACCGGATGATATTACCTTTACCGGGATTTGCTACTCGCATCGGGTATTTATCGCGCTGAATGAAAAGCCTAATGCCACGGCGATTTTGTGCGGCGGCACCTATCGGGCCAAGAGCGATGCCTTTTATGATGCCAATAATCCTTCGGCGCTGGATTCGCTCAATCCGCGCAAAGTGTTTATTTCCGCCAGCGGCGTACATGAACATTTTGGCGTGAGCTGGTTTAACCCGGATGATCTTGCCGCCAAACGTAAAGCGATGGAGCGCGGTCTGCGCAAAATTTTGCTGGCGCGTCACGCCCTGTTTGATGAGGTCGCGCCTGCCAGCATTGGTCCGCTTTCTGCCTTTGATGTCCTGATTAGCGATCGCCCATTACCGACAGATTATGCCGCTCACTGTCGGAATGGTTCCGTCAAAGTCATCACGCCTGATTCGGAAAGTGAATAACTTACTCAAAAAAGACGGCAATTTTATTGAACATGGTGGGATCGGACTGGTTTCGTACCACCTTCGCCACGTCTTCCAGTTTATCGATCTGACTGATCATCTGTTCAAGCCGCTGATCGTCATTGACCAGAAGCCAGATGCGGCTCTGATCGCTGCCCTGAATCGGTAAACAGAGAATACCCTCAACGTTGAAAGCGCGTCGGGCGAACAGCCCGCAGACGTGGGTCATCACGCCAGGATGGTTGCGAACGGTCAGCTCCAGAATAACGTTATCATGTGATTGTTTCTGCATGGCTTATTCCCCCACCATCTCTGTATTTGCCGCGCCCGGCGGCACCATCGGATACACTTTTTCTTCTGCATCAATGCGCACATGGATCAACGCCGGTCCAGGACGACGAATGATAGCCTGCAACGCCGCCTGCGGATCGGCTTCGTTATTCAAATCACAGGTATCCAGACCAAACCCGGCGGCAATCTGCATAAAGTTGATGCTCCCCGGATAGGTCGCCGCAAAAACGCCCTGTTTATAGAACAGACTCTGTTGCTGATGTACCAGTCCCAGCGCGTCGTTATTCATCAGGATAATTTTCACATCCAACTGGTTTTCACTGGCGGTAGCCATCTCCTGAATATTCATCATCAAACTACCGTCGCCGGAAAAACACAGCACCTTGTTGCCCGGATTCGCCAGCGCCGCGCCAATCGCCGCGGGCAGACCAAACCCCATGGTGCCCAGCCCGCCGGAAGTCAGCCACTGACGCGGACGGTTGAGCGGATAAGCCTGCGCGGTCCACATCTGATGCTGACCTACGTCAGTGGTAATAATCGCGTTGTCGTCCACACAGGCGGCGACCGCATTAATCAGCCCATAGTGACTAAGCGGGTTATTTTCCTGGGGAATACTGCAAGGGAATTCTTGCTGCAAGTCCGCCACCAACTGATGCCATGCTTCCCGCGGCTGTGCCTCGATATGGGGAATTAACTGTGCCAGTACATCATCGACATCCGCCTGAATAGCCACATGCGGCTGCTTAATTTTGCCTAACTCGGCGCGATCGATATCCACATGGATGATTTTGGCGTTCGGACAAAACTGCTCCGTTTTGCCAATCGCCCGGTCATCAAAACGCGCGCCCAGAACAATCAGTAAATCGGCCTCTTGCAGAATAAAATTGGTACTGCGCGCGCCGTGCATCCCCAGCATTCCTAACGACAGCGGATGCGCCTTAGGCAGCATTCCCAGCGCCATTAAGGTCATTGTCGTCGGCAGTTGCGCTTTTTCCGCCAGTTCGCGCACGCGTGTCGGCGCATTGATCACGCCGCCGCCCAGATACAGCACCGGACGCTTCGCCGCGTTAATCATTGCGGCGGCCTCGCGGATACTCTCCGCGCTCAACTCCGGCGGGGGTGATTTTTCCGCCGGCGACGGCAACGCATCCAGCTCAATTGTCGCCGTCTGCACATCTTTAGGAACGTCTATCCACACCGGGCCGGGACGCCCCGACTGCGCCAGACGAAAAGCATCGCTCATCACCTGAGGCAGCTCGTTGATATTTCTGACCAGATAGTTGTGCTTGGTGATGGGGATAGAGATACCGTAGGTATCCACTTCCTGAAACGCGTCAGTACCGATCATGGACGCCGGAACTTGCCCGGTAATGCAGATTAACGGAATGGAATCCAGGCGCGCATCGGCAATGGCCGTGACCAGATTGGTCGCGCCCGGCCCGCTACAGGCCATACAAACAGCAGGTTTACCCTCCGTTCGCGCCATCCCCTGCGCAATAAACCCCGCGCCTTGTTCATGGCGCGCCAGAATATGACGGATTTGCGTGCTTTGGCTTAACGCGTCGTAAACGGGGAGGATCGAACCACCGGGAATGCCGGTGACGATACGAATCCCCTGGCGCTCCAGAAAATGAACTATAAATTCCGCGCCCGTAAAGCGCTGAGGTGTAGATGTTGTGCCCGAACTTGCCATGCTCCATTCCTTTTATTCTGAGCCGACGTTCCGGGAAGGTGTCTTAAACAAAAAACCCCGCCCGGTTTGCGCCGGCGGGGTTTTGGAATCGTGTGTGTTCCGGACCCTACGGCGCATTGCCGACGACCACCACCACACGCACGACGACCACTGCGCGAGATGGCGCAGTTGTTAGTAGGGTCGCGTTCAGCATGGAAGGGTTCATTAGGGGCCTTGTCTGTTTGTTATTAACACGTTTTATACAAGCACAGCGCTTTCAGCATGACAACGGAAAAATTTTCATCTGCACAAAAATGCGTCAGCGATCACATTTTTCTACGAATTTACACGTTTTGAGTATAGGCGTAATAAGCGTAGCGCCCTCCGGTAATCGCCGGGATTGATGATCACGCGTTTCACAATGCCTGAAAACAAAAAACCTCGCCGAAGCGAGGTTCTTACAGCGTAATGCGGGTGGTAGCCGCGAAGCACACTGTGTTATGTCAACAGCAGAAGTATACGCGTTCTGTGCAGAACGCGCAATTTCGGCGCGAATTTTGATGAATTTGAGTATGGATCAGAAGCTCCGTTCTGTCTATAAATTACTGTTCATTTATACAGCACTTAACTATAATGTCTTTGACACAATGTGTTATGCGGGGGCCGCATTGTAAACCGGCGCAACGAAGTCCTGGCTGAAACGGGTGGTGCCGTCAGCGCCTTAACCCCCTCGTGAGCACACTGTGTTATGTCAACACGCACACTATTCCTCGCAAAAGGGATCGCGTGCGCAACAGCTGGCAACAGGCAGCGGAAAGGTACGTCGGCTGGCAGTGCTCCTTAACCACAGGAGACGCGTATGAGCGTAGTGGATATCACCATTCTTATCCTGAAACTCATTGTTGCAGCACTGCAACTGCTTGATGCTGTTCTGAAATACCTTAAGTAATTCAGATTCAAGCCGCACCGAAGGGGAGCGGGCAACCGCTCCCCTTTCACCTTATCCGCTGGTCTTTCGCTTCCCGGGTATGTTACGTTTTTATGACACCCTCAACGACGCCTGACGCTATGACCCTTTCCGTTTTCTGCATTTTGCTGTTCGCCGCGCTGCTACATGCCAGCTGGAACGCCATTGTCAAAGCGGGAAACGATAAGCTCTACGCCGCGATCGGCGTCAGCGGTTCCGCGGCGGTCATGGCATTGATCCTTTTGCCCTTCTCGCCGCAGCCAGCTCACGCCAGTATCCCTTTTTTAGCGGCCTCTACCGCGCTCCAGGTGGTGTATACCGTCCTGGTGGCGAAAACCTATCAGGTCTCGGACATGAGCCAGACCTATCCTCTTATGCGCGGCACCGCGCCGCTGCTGGTGGCACTCATTAGCGTTCTGTTTCTTGGCGACAGCCTGTCGTCGATGGCCTGGGTCGGCATCGCAGTGATCTGCATGGCGATACTTGGGATGGCCTGTAATGGCCGCGCCAGCTCTCAACGTGGTGTCGTGCTGGCATTAACTAACGCCTGTTTTATTGCCGGATATACGCTGGTGGACGGGACCGGCGTAAGACTCTCAGAAACGGCGCTGGGCTATACGCTATGGTCATTTTTTCTCAACGGCGCCTGCCTGTTAACCTGGGCGATGATTGCGCGGCGGCGGGAAGCGTCGCGTTATCTGGCGCAACAGTGGAAAAAAGGCATTTTTGGCGGGATTGGCACTATGGGATCTTATGGGCTGGCGCTATGGGCCATGACCCAGGCGCCGCTGGCGGTGGTCGCCGCGCTGCGTGAGACGTCGATTTTATTCGGCGCGCTGATAGCCTGGCTGTTGCTTAAAGAGAAAGTGGCCGGGCTACGTCTGGTGGCGGCAGGCGGGATTGCCCTCGGGGCGATTTTACTCCGTCTGTCATAATTGCCCAATAACAGCCACAGACGTAACACATTCTCGGCAACATTTGTTGCCGCTTTTGTTTACATATCCTGCCGTTCCTTCGTCTGCCATTGCTGGTTGCTGTCTGGCCTTCTTTTTCTGGTGTGATAGATTCCTCTCGCATTTATGGGAATGCGCAGCAAGTTATTCTTATTTTTTCTTTTTTTGAAAAGTAATCAGCGAAATGAAAAGGCAGAGAAACGTCAATTTGTTGTTGATGTTGGTGTTACTGGTGGCCGTAGGGCAGATGGCGCAAACCATTTATATTCCCGCCATCGCCGATATGGCACAAGCGCTAAACGTCCGGGAAGGCGCCGTCCAGAGCGTAATGGCTGCTTACCTCCTGACCTACGGCGTCTCGCAACTGTTTTACGGCCCGCTTTCCGACCGGGTTGGGCGCCGCCCGGTAATCCTCGTCGGCATGTCTATTTTTATGGTAGCGACTCTGATCGCCATGACCACGCATAGTTTGACGGTGTTGATTGCCGCCAGCGCCATGCAAGGGATGGGAACCGGCGTTGGCGGAGTAATGGCGAGAACGCTCCCGCGCGATCTGTATGAAGGAACGCAACTTCGTCACGCCAATAGTCTGTTAAATATGGGGATTCTGGTCAGCCCGCTGTTAGCGCCGCTGATTGGCGGTCTGCTGGACACCCTGTGGAACTGGCGCGCGTGTTACGCTTTCCTGCTGGTGCTTTGCGCTGGCGTCACCTTCAGCATGGCGCGCTGGATGCCGGAAACCCGCCCCGCCGGCGCGCCGCGCACACGGCTGATCGCCAGCTATAAAACGCTGTTTGGTAACGGCGCATTTAACTGTTACCTGCTGATGCTAATCGGCGGGCTGGCTGGCATTGCGGTCTTTGAAGCCTGTTCCGGCGTGCTGATGGGGGCAGTATTAGGTCTCAGCAGTATGGTGGTAAGCATTCTGTTTATTCTGCCGATTCCGGCGGCGTTCTTCGGCGCCTGGTTTGCCGGACGCCCGAATAAACGCTTCTCAACCCTGATGTGGCAGTCAGTTATCTGCTGTCTGCTGGCAGGCCTTATGATGTGGATTCCCGGCTGGTTTGGCGTGATGAACGTCTGGACGCTACTCATCCCCGCTGCGCTGTTTTTCTTCGGCGCCGGGATGTTATTTCCACTGGCCACCAGCGGCGCGATGGAGCCGTTTCCGTTCCTCGCAGGCACCGCTGGCGCGCTGGTCGGCGGGCTGCAAAATATTGGTTCCGGCGTACTGGCGTGGCTTTCGGCAATGTTGCCGCAAAACGGTCAGGGCAGTCTGGGACTGTTGATGACCCTTATGGGATTGCTGATCCTGGCGTGCTGGCTGCCGCTGGCGTCACGGATATCGCATCAGGGACAGACGGTTTAACGTTCCCCTCGCCCGGCTTTTTGCCGGGCGTTTCACATTCCGGCGCGATCATCGCATTGAGCAGGGGCTCCTGCGCCGGACGCCACGCTCCTTCTTCGCCGTCATAAAACTGAGTATCCGCGTTTATCGCATACGGGATATGCGCTTTTTTCAGCTCGCAGGCCATAAAACGGGCAAACGCGAACTGTGAAGCGACCGGCGTCATTTTTATCGACTCTCCCGGCGCCCATCCTCCCACCCAGCTTGCATGGCCGGTCTTATGCTGCCAGCGAACCGCAGCGTTAATCCGTGCCCGAATCGCCGCTTTTTCCGCCGCCGTGCCTGACGTCCACGGATATTTACCGCCGCTTTTCAGGGGTCCCCACGGGAAGATGTGCCACTCCGCCAGTACATAGTTCTGGCTTTGCGCCGGCAGTTTAAGCGCCGACAAATCCTCCGGCGCGGCGCGCATGCGGGGGGCAACGAAAATCATCCGCTGTGGGTCAATGGCGTGAATCAGGCGGATGGTTTTGTCATATACGCGATTCAGCGACGCCATATTATGATTAAGTTTGTCGGCAGGCTCATAAATGAGATCGAACCCCAGAAGCGGGGATGTCTGACCAAAATAGCGCGCGACCACGCTCCACCAGTTGATCAGCTCCTTTTCATGGCTGGCGCTGGGATCGGTTTTATACGCATCCGCCTGATAGGCAATAATGGGTATGACGCCATAGTATTCGCAGGCCTCTACCAGCTTACGCAAATGGATGAGGCGCGCTTCCGTCGGCGCGCCTGCCACACGGATACGGACATGCGTTAACCCTTTTGCCTTAAAATCCCGCACGACCAGCGGATCAAACTCGCGGATACCCCGTTCCGTTCGCGCCCAGTCAACATCCATCCCAACGCCAAGCTGCTGCGCATAGCGCGCCGCCGTCAAAGGCATCGGTTTCGCATAGACGACCGCGCTGGTCAGCATGAGAGAGGCAATAAGCGGTTTAAACACGACGCCCCCTAAAATTTTTACCACGGTGATAGCACGTATTTAGCATATTCACTCCCGGCAGGTGTAGCGACAAAGCGTAATAAATCTTCACACCTGTTCCTGCAACCAGCGAATAAATGCCTCGATTTTCGGCCACTGCCTGCCAGGCAGAGTGGTGACATAATAATGCTGATGACATTTCAGCCTCATGTCACCAAAAGGCGCAATCAGTTCTCCGCTGTCGAGACGCTTTTGCACCAGCCGTTTACGCCCCATCGCCACGCCAATGTGGTTCATCGCGGCAATCACCGCTAAATCAGAACGATCGAAGCCAATGCCGGATTGAATCCGGCAAATTTACTGCAAAATGCTGCGCCCAACTGTGCCACTCATCGGTGCCCGAATCGTTACTCCACGCCTGTCTGTCGTGTAAGAGCGTACAGTGCCGCAGGTTATTCAGGTTGTCCTGCAAGGCGAAACGATGGGCGTAATCCGGGCTGCAAACGGGCAAAATCGCCTCATCCATTAAAAAATGGTGCGTGAGCTGCGCCGACGGCGCATCGTCAAAATAGATAGCCAGGTCAATGCCGGCACGCTGTAGGTTAACGTTATCGTTGCCGGTCAGCATAGTGAGAGAAATTGACGGATAGCGACGGGTAAAGTCCCCCAGCGCAGGCACCAGCCAGCACTGGGCGATAGAGGGACGTGAATACACGGTCAGCGTGCCGGACAGTTCCTGATTTTTGATATCGAGGATTTCCTGATTCAACGTATCCAGCGACGATTTCAGCGCCCAGAATACCCGTTTGCCTTCATGGGTAAGCTCCACCTTACGGTGAGAGCGGACAAATAGCTGGATTCCCAACTCGGCTTCCAGTTGATTGATACGATGGCTTACCGCACTTGGGCTTAACGACAGCTCATCTGCCGCCAGAGCAAAGGACTGGTGTCTGGCCGCGACTTCAAAAGTATAGAGTTTGGATAACTGCCAACCGTTGAGTAAGCGGTTTCGGGTATCGCGAAGGGGTTCCATGGCAACCTCAGTCATCTTTTAATTTCCCGAAGTGTAAAAAAACACGCTGAAAAAATCCGCACATAGATGAAGCAAAATGAACCATATCGCAAAATAAAGGCAATATTAGATGGAAATCACATAGTTGATTCAATTTACATCATGTGAATGGCAAATTATATCGTTTGTCAGGAGGTGCTGTTTTTCTGTCCAATAAGAACAGATTAATCACAGGGTAGGTGAGATATGCACGCTCAAATCTGGGTAGTGAGCACGCTGCTGATCAGCATCGTGTTAATCGTATTGACCATCGTGAAGTTTAAATTCCACCCCTTCCTGGCGTTACTGCTCGCCAGTTTCTTTGTCGGCGCGATGATGGGCATGGGGCCGCTGGAGATGGTCACGGCGATAGAAAACGGAATAGGCGGTACGCTCGGTTTTCTGGCCGCCGTTATCGGTCTTGGCACCATCCTCGGCAAAATGATGGAGGTTTCCGGCGCGGCGGAACGCATCGGGCTTACGCTCCAGCGCTGCCGCTGGCTCTCTGCTGACGTGATCATGGTACTGGTGGGGCTGATTTGCGGTATCACGTTGTTCGTGGAAGTGGGCGTCGTGTTGCTCATCCCACTGGCGTTTTCTATCGCTAAAAAAACCCATACCTCGCTGCTGAAGCTGGCCATTCCGCTGTGTACCGCGCTGATGGCCGTCCATTGCGTGGTACCGCCGCATCCGGCTGCGCTGTTTGTCGCAAATAAACTGGGGGCGGATATCGGCTCGGTGATTGTCTACGGTCTGCTGGTCGGACTGATGGCATCATTGGTCGGCGGCCCGCTGTTCTTAAAGTTTCTGGGTAATCGTCTGCCGTTCAAGCCCGTACCGACAGAGTTTGCGGATCTTGAAGTGCGCGCCGAAAACACCCTGCCGTCGCTGGGCGCAACGCTGTTTACCGTTCTGCTGCCGATTGGCCTGATGCTGGTGAAAACCGTCGCTGAACTGAATATGGCGAAAGACGGCACGTTGTATACGCTGCTGGAGTTTATCGGTAATCCGATCACCGCAATGTTTATCGCTGTCTTTGTGGCGTATTACATACTCGGTCTGCGCCAGCATATGGGTATGAGCGCGCTACTTACCCACACCGAAAACGGCTTTGGCGCCATTGCGAACATCCTGCTGATTATCGGCGCGGGCGGCGCGTTCAACGCCATTCTCAAAAAAAGTAGCGGGCTGGCGGACACGCTGGCGGTGATCCTCTCAAATATGCATATGCACCCGATTCTGCTGGCGTGGCTGGTAGCGCTGATTCTGCACGCGGCGGTCGGCTCTGCGACGGTGGCGATGATGGGCGCCACCGCGATTGTTGCGCCAATGCTGCCGCTCTATCCTGACGTCAGCCCGGAGATCATCGCTATTGCCATCGGTTCCGGCGCCATTGGCTGCACGATCGTGACCGATTCCCTGTTCTGGCTGGTCAAGCAGTATTGCGGCGCTACGCTGAATGAAACGTTTAAATACTATACGACGGCCACGTTTATCGCATCTGTCGTTGCACTGGCTGGCACATTCCTGCTTTCCTTTATCATCTGATCGTAAAGAGACGTACTATGGAAAACATACAAAAGCTCATCGCCCGGTATCCTTTGGTCGAGGATCTGGTCGCCCTCAAAGAAACCACCTGGTTTAACCCGGGCGCCACCTCTCTTGCACAAGGTCTACCGTATGTCGGCCTGACGGAGCAGGACGTAAACGCCGCCCATGACCGTCTGGCGCGCTTTGCGCCGTATCTGGCGAAAGCGTTTCCGCAAACCGCTGCCGCTGGCGGCATGATCGAATCTGACGTGGTCGCTATTCCGGCCATGCAAAAGCGGCTGGAAAAAGAGTATGGGCAAACGATCGACGGTGAAATGCTGTTAAAAAAAGACAGTCACCTGGCAATCTCTGGTTCCATTAAAGCGCGCGGCGGCATCTACGAGGTGCTAACGCACGCGGAAAAACTGGCGCTGGAGGCGGGTCTGTTAACTACCGACGATGACTATAGCGTGTTGCTTTCGCCGGAATTTAAACAATTCTTCAGCCAGTACAGTATCGCCGTCGGTTCAACCGGCAATCTGGGGCTATCGATCGGTATCATGAGCGCCTGCATCGGTTTTAAAGTGACGGTACATATGTCTGCCGACGCCCGCGCCTGGAAAAAAGCGAAGCTGCGTAGCCACGGCGTGACGGTCGTGGAATACGAAGATGATTACGGCGTGGCGGTTGAGCAGGGCCGTAAAGCAGCGCAATCCGATCCAAACTGTTTCTTTATCGACGATGAAAACTCCCGCACGCTATTTCTGGGCTATGCGGTAGCGGGTCAGCGTCTGAAAGCGCAATTCGCGCAGCAGGGACGCGTCGTTGACGCCAGTCACCCACTGTTTGTTTATCTACCGTGCGGCGTTGGCGGCGGCCCTGGCGGCGTCGCCTTTGGCCTGAAACTGGCGTTTGGCGACAACGTCCACTGTTTCTTTGCCGAACCGACCCATTCACCCTGCATGTTACTCGGCGTTTATACCGGTCTGCACGATGCCATCTCAGTACAAGATATCGGTATTGATAACCTGACGGCGGCTGACGGCCTGGCGGTAGGTCGCGCTTCGGGCTTTGTTGGTCGGGCAATGGAGCGCCTGCTTGACGGCCTCTATACCTTAGACGATCAAACAATGTACGACATGCTGGGCTGGCTGGCGCAGGAGGAAGGAATTCGACTGGAGCCATCAGCTCTGGCGGGGATGGCCGGGCCACAGCGCATTTGCGCCGCCGTCGCGTATCAGCAAAGGCATGGATTCAGTCAGACGCAGCTCGGCAACGCGACGCATCTGGTATGGGCAACCGGGGGCGGCATGGTGCCGGAGGATGAAATGGAACAATACCTGGCGAAAGGACGCTAATACTCGCTCAGTGCCGGAAAGACGGCAGCGCCATCCGGCACGCCATCGCCTGATGGCGCTACGCTTATCAGGCCTGTGACGTTAACACAGCATCGCCATCAACTCCTCCGGCGAGCGATGCTGCTTCAGTAAATCCCGCATCACCCGCATATGCGGCGAGGAGTAGTTAAAAAAGGTCTGGTAGCCCTCGCAAAGCTGATTTTTCCCCTGGCTATCCCGATGCTCAGGGCATCCGCCGCCGCAAAATCGTAATAAAGAACACTTCTGACATTCAGCGCTTAGCGGCGCCTTGTCCGGCGCTTCAGCGCCATTCCTGCCGCCGCACCACTGCTGTAGCGTCTCATCAAAAAGGCGAACCGAGATACGCTGAATATCTTCACGTACCCAAATATCAAATACGCTATTTAAAAACCGCCCCCAGTCTGCTGAACACAATGAATCCTCGGTCAACATTCCGTTCCGGTCATGTTCCAACAATGGGATAAAATGGACATTGCGAATGCCGAGCCGTTGTAAGTTACGGTACAGTTGCTGGGGGCGCTGGCTATTCTGGCGATTTACGACGACCTGAATCTGGTCATCACTCACGACAATGTCCTGACGTCCTGTCATATAAAATTCCCGATAAATGCAATAAGTTGGCGAATATGGGTAACAGCAAACAGGATTGCGAGCGACAACACCGCGAGGGAGATCAAAAATTTGTCACGCACGACATGAGTTTCGGAAAAATCGCTATGCGCGACATCCATCAAATTACGACTCAGGGTATAACGCCAAAGAATCACCGCCACTATCGCCAGAACGCTGATTGACACCCAGAACAAGAACCCCGCCTGATGCCAGTGGTGCCTGACGGCTAACGCCATTAACGCCCCGTATCCCAGCAGCGTGCGAAACCAGGCCAGCGACGTACGCTCCGGTTGCAGTCCCGGATCGTTCTGCCGACGGGCTTTACGACTATCCGGCATACAGTACCAGCCCCATCACTATCACCGCGACAATCATCAAAATAACGCTGATGATCAACAGGCTATGGGTATAAGGCAAATCCTCTTTCAGGCGCATCGCTTTTTCATTACGTAACCAGCGTAGATAGCCATAAATCGCCAGGCCGCCCGCAAACAGACACAACAGTAGCGCCAGCAGTTCACGGATCACCGGCGTGGCAAAATCCGGGGCGAGCTGATCAAGACCGACGCCTGCCGCCAGAAATCCCAGCGAGGTGCGAATCCACGCCAGAAAGGTGCGCTCATTTGCCAGTGAGAAGCGATAATCCGGCGCTTCTCCGAGGCGAGAAATCTTCATGACGACTCCTTTTACGTTCTTATGTATTCCCGTTCGTTTTCAGAATACCACTCACGTTGTTGCTGATATGCTTCACATTATCCCGCAGCAAGGGAATCTTATTGCAAAATAACTGTAGTTCACTGGTGATGCGTTTTGGCGCAACCACGCTCATTGCCGCTATTTTTCATTTCAGTTACGACCTTTTTCAACGCCACCGCCAGGAAAGGCATTATTGCCGAATTAAAAGCTGAAAAACCACCCGTCGCGACGAAAAAAAAGCGAAGAAGATTGATAACTAACTGAAAAAAATTGGAATTATGCTCGTTGGCATTACGCTGATTAGCGCGTTCATTGAGGAAAGAGATAAGAAGAAGAGCAGAAGTGTGGCCGGTGCGGCGCGCGTTATCCAGCCTGGATTTAACACAGTGCGTAGGCCGGATAAGCAACGCGCCATCAGGCGCTAACCCATTCCCCAAAAAATCACCGCCAGCAGTTGTGGCGTGATAATACGCAGGAACATCACTAACGGATAGACGGTCGCGTAAGAGAGCGCCGCCGCGCCGCTGGTGGCATGAAGATTGTTGGCAAATGCCAGCGCTGGCGGATCGGTCATCGAACCGGCCAGCATCCCGCACAGCGTCAGATAGTTCATTTTGGCAAAAATCCGCGCCAGCAAACCGACGGTAATCAGCGGAATAGCGATGATGAAAATACCATAGCCAATCCAGCTTAATCCTTCGCCCTGCGTCAGCGTATCGACAAAATCGCCGCCGGATTTCAGCCCAACGACCGCCAGAAACAAAACGATGCCTAACTCACGCAGCGCGAGGTTGGCGCTCGGCGGCATAAACCAGTACAGCTTACCGATGCTGCCGATACGCCCCAAAATTAGCGCCATGATCAGCGGCCCGCCGGCCAGCCCCAGTTTTAACGCGACCGGGAATCCCGGCACAAACAACGGGATTGACCCAAGCAGAACCCCTAATCCGATGCCGATAAACACCGGCAGCATCTGCACCTGCTGGAGTTTTTGCTGCGCGTTGCCGACCACATTGGCTACCGCATCAATCGAGGCTGGACGCCCCACCAGATTGAGAATGTCGCCAAACTGCAGGCTAGCGTCACTACTGGCGACCAGCTCAACGCCCGCGCGGTTAAGGCGGGAGATAACCACGTCATAACGCTCTTTAAAGTGCAAATCGCGGATACGTTTGCCGAGCACTTTTTCGTTGGTGACGACCACACGCTCGACGCGTAAATCCGTGCCACGCGTCGACAACGAGGTGTCCACTTCCTTGCCGATCACCAGTTGCGCGTTATGCAGGTCGGTAGATTGGCCGACGAGGTGCAGCAGGTCGCCTGCCTGGATAATCGTCCCCGGCGACGGCACCATCAGCGTGTCGTCGCGTTTCAGGCGTGAGCAAATGATTTTATCGCTGTTCAGGATCGGCACATCCTGGATAGCCATATTATTGAGGTTCGGATTCTCGACACGGATATTCATTGTCTGAATTAATGAATGGCCGTTAGCGAGAGAGGATTCGTGCTTCTGCGCCTCCGCCTCGACGTTAACGCGAAAAATCAGCCGCATCAGCCACATGGTGAGCAAAATACCGCAGATGCCAAACGGATACGCCATCGCATAGCTCATCCCCATCTGATCCACCAGATCCACTGGCGTTCCCAGATCGCGCAGGATTTGCTGACCCGCCCCTAACGCAGGCGTATTGGTGACTGCGCCGGAGAAAATCCCCAGCACCACCGGCAGCGGAATAGCGAAAATTTTATGCAGAATCGCGGTGACCAACCCGCCCATAATCACAATCAGAACAGCAAACAGATTGAGACGCAGCCCGGAAACGCGCAGCGAGGCGAAAAACCCCGGCCCCACCTGTATGCCGATGGTATAAACAAAAAGGATCAGGCCGAATTCCTGGATAAAGTGCAGCATATCGCCACTCAGCGTCACCCCAGCCTGATCGACGAAGTGGCCGACGATAATACCGCCGAACAGAACGCCGCCAATACCAAAGCCGACACCGCGCACTTTAATGTTGCCGATCCATAAACCGACAACCGCCACCAACGCCAGAACGCTGACCGTCAATGCGATATCACTCATCTTTTCTTCCCTGTGAGTAACATTTCAATTTATAGGGATTATGACTGAACCGTTAAGGCATATATACAGCATGGCGCACATTCTCATGTTACAAAACCGCCCAGACGTCCTGACTTCGGCAGCGTCTTACCCTTTTTCGTTGACTAGTCCTGATATAGGTTGACAGTTTTTTGTCTGTAAAACGCCTGATGAACATCATCGGGCGTTTTGTATTT
>NZ_JBGDTY010000012.1:0-162084 GCF_046552515.1 Salmonella sp. SAL00653 | reverse complement strand
GCGTCCACGGTGAACGACAGCCCGCGAAACAGCGTCCTCTCGTCCCGCTCGCAGTACAGATCTCTGGCTTCAAGCATTCCCACTCATCAACGTCCTGTCAGAAACCTGGTTTAACATCACGCATATCCGGCAGTTTATGCGCGATCCCTTTGTGGCAATCGATACAGGTCTGTCCATCTTTTACCGCCTGATCGTGCATTTTCGCCGCGACGCCTTTTTGCGCGGTCAGATCCATAAAGTCGAAATTGTGGCAGTTACGGCATTCCTGCGAGTTGTTGTCTTTCATGCGCCGCCACTCATTTTGTGCCATTGTCAGGCGATGAGCTTCAAATTTCTGCGGTGTATCTATCAGCCCAAATACCTTCGCGTACAGCTCTTTACTGGCTTTGATCTTACGGATCATCTTCGGCCCCCACTCATGCGGCACATGGCAGTCAGGACAGGTGGCACGAACGCCGCTACGGTTGTTGTAGTGGACGGTTTCCATATACTCCTCATACACCGTGTTGCGCATTTCATGGCAGCTAATACAAAACTCTTCGGTGTTAGCCTTTTCCATTCCGGTATTGAAGCCGCCCCAGAAGATGATGCCGCCGATAAAACCGATTAACAGCAGCGTCCCCAGCGCCAGGCGGCTGGGGCTGCGCCACCATCGCCAGACGCGCTTTATCCAGCCGGGTTTACGGTTAGAATTTTCCATAATGACCTCTTATTTCCCGTAACCTTGCGAGGGGGTAAAGGTATTGTCGATAATCGGCGCGGTATCAGACTGCGGTACGTGGCACTGCAGGCAGAAATAACGACGCGGCGCGACGTTGCCCGACACTTTACCGTCGCTGTCCATAAAGTGCGTCGGACTGATACGCGGCGCGCCCGTCGTACGATAACTTTCCACGCCGTGGCATTGCAGACAGCGGTTGGTATTGGTCGTCACCTGGTAGCCCTCGACGCTGTGCGGGATCATCGGCGGCTGGTTGACGTAATTTAGCGGCATACGCTCCTGCTCTTTCGGCATACGAATCGCCCCTTCCTGCGTCCCGGATACTTCCGGCGACTGGCTCAGATCCACTCCGTTTGCCGCCCAAACCGCACCACTTACCACCAGGGCAAGCGTGGCCATCCATTGACACAGCGCTTTCATCAGGTCATGGCTTTTCATTGTTTCGCTCCCGAACTCCATCGCATTTACACTTCATCCTTCGAGCTGCCTCTTTGTTGGCTGCGCTCCAAAATCCCAGTCACATCGTTATCTATGCTCCTGGAGATTTCCTCGCTTACCGCCGCGATGCATCCCGAATGATGTTGCGTATCGTTATTGTAAAAACATCCTCAGAACAGACATCCACGCAGCGACCGCAGGTCATGCAGTCGCGGTGAGTGACCTGCGCCGGGCTTTGCTCATCCAGCACCGGCGCACGTAGCACATGCGGTTCCGGGCAAACATGAAAACAATCCATACAGCGATTACATTTCTCACGTTTTTTGGCCGTCACGGTCACTACGCCTTTACTGCCCAGCACGCCATACAGCGCGCCCATCGGGCAAATATGGCCGCACCAACCGTGCTCAACGACTAATAAATCAAATAAAAACAAAGCAATAATCAGCAACGCGCCGCTACTAAATCCCATAATCAGACTACGACCTAACAGCGACACGGGATTAATCCATTCCCACAGCAGCGTGCCGGTCAACGCCGAACCGATTAACACCACCACCAGAAGGACGTACCGTATATGGCGTGGAATCGTCGCAGACTGGTTCAGGTCAAATTTCCTGCGCATCCAGTTAGCCAAATCGGTAACGGGGTTTAGCGGGCAAACCCAACTGCAAAATAATCGCTTTCCCGCCAGCGCATACAGCACAGCGATAATCACTGCTCCCGTCAGCACCACGGTAGCGGGAAGATGTCCACTGGCGAGACTTTCCAGGGTAATCAGCGGATCGGTCAACGGGAGGGTATCGAACAGCAAACTACTGCTGTAGTTGCCATGCAAAACCCAAAAGCCCAGCCACGGGCCGCTGAGAAACATCCCCAGCACCATAAACTGGCTGATACGGCGTAACACCAGCCAGCGGTGGCTACGCCACCAGCCTTTTTTCGCCCGCGCTTCTCGCCCGGCGTCGCGTTTACGATTTGCCATCTTTCCCCTCCAGCCAGCCGAAGCGGTAATGGTGTCCTAACTCCCCTTTCGCCAATGACAACGGCAACACTTTTATCGCTGGTTGCTCCAGTACGCAGACTTTTTCGCATTTGCCGCAGCCGGTACAGGCGTCGCTGTGTACGGTGGGCAGAAAGCGCGCATGTTTGCCGGTGCGCATGTTGCGATCCAGTTCCAGCGTGATGGCCTCATCGATTTTCGGGCATTCGCGGTAACAAACGTCGCAGCGCAGCCCCTGAAAGTTGAGGCAGTTTTCCTGATCCAGCAGCACCGCCAGCCCCATGCGCGAGTCATCAATGGAGGCGATATCTTTATTCAGCGCCCCGCTGGGGCAGACTTTGGCGCACGGAATGTCTTCACACATTTCGCAGGGGATGTCGCGAGCGACGAAATAGGGCGTGCCTGCCGATAGCCCGGAGGCCAGCGTCGCCAGTTTTAGCGTGTCGTATGGACACGCCTGAACGCACTGCCCGCAGCGCACACAGGCGCTGGCGAAGACATTTTCATTCAGCGCGCCAGGCGGACGCAGCCGCACGCCCGTTGCGCGCGCGGTTTGCTGTTGCAAGCCCAGCGCCACGCCAACCGCCGCCAGCCCGCCCGCAGTGCGCACAACATCACGCAGAAAGCGGCGGCGGCCATTTTGGGGTTTCGCTGTACGGGACATAACGCGTTACACCTTCGCCAGCTTAACGGCGCACTTCTTGAAGTCCGTCTCTTTAGAGAGCGGGTCCGTTGCATCCAGCGTCAGGTTGTTCACTAGCTGAGCGGCATCGAAGAACGGCATATACACCAGTCCCTGCGGCGGACGGTTACGTCCACGCGTTTCGACAATCGAAATCACTTCGCCGCGGCGGGACGACACTTTAACCTTATCCCCACGACGTAGATCGCGCGCTTTCGCATCCAGCGGGTGAATAAAGACCACCGCTTCCGGGAAGGCGCGATGCAATTCAGGCACGCGGCGCGTCATACTGCCGGTATGCCAGTGTTCCAGCACGCGACCGGTGGAAAGCCACAGATCGTACTCGTTGTCCGGCGACTCCGCCGCGGGTTCAAATGGCAGCGCGAAGATCACCGCTTTGCCATCCGGTTTACCGTAGAATTTGTACCCTTCCCCCGCTTTTACATACGGGTCGTTGCCTTCGCTGTAACGCCATTGCGTCTCTTTGCCTTCGACGACCGGCCAGCGCAGACCGCGCGCGTTGTGGTAATCGTCGAACGGCGCCAGATCGTGACCGTGGCCACGTCCAAACCAGGCGTATTCTTCAAACAGCCCTTTTTGCAGATAGAAGCCCAGCTCACGAGACTCATCGTTTAACTGATCCTCTTTCAGCTCGCTCAGCGGGAATTTGCTGACCGCCGGCGTGGCGAACAGAACGTCATACAGAGTTTTACCGCGCAGCTCCGGCTTCTGAGCCAACAACGCCTCCGGCCAGACCTCCTCGGTTTTAAAACGACGGGAAAACTGCACCAGTTGCCAGAGGTCGGATTTGGCTTCGCCCGGCGCTTTAATTTGCTGACGCCAGAACTGCGTGCGGCGTTCGGCGTTGCCGTAAGCGCCTTCTTTCTCAACCCACATGGCGGTCGGCAGGATCAGATCAGCAGACAGCGCGCTCACCGTCGGGTAAGGATCGGAGACAATGATAAAGTTACGCGGATCGCGCCAGCCCGGCATCCGATCTTCATTGATGTTCGGCCCGGCCTGCATATTGTTATTACACATTACCCAGTAGACGTTCAGCTTGCCGTCTTTCAACGCGCGATCCTGCGCCACCGCATGTAAACCCACTTTTGCCGGAATAGTGCCAGCGGGGATCTGCCAGTGTTTTTCGCAGATATCACGGTGTTTTTCGTTCGTCACGACCATGTCTGCGGGCAGACGGTGTGAGAAGGTTCCCACTTCACGCGCCGTACCGCAGGCGGAAGGCTGGCCGGTCAGCGAGAAAGGACCGCAGCCAGGCTGGGAGATTTTTCCGGTCAGCAGATGGAGGTTGTAAACCAGGTTATTCGCCCACACGCCGCGGGTATGCTGGTTAAAACCCATCGTCCAGTAAGAGATCACGCGCTTATTCGGATCGGCGTAGAGCTGCGCCAACTGTTCCAGTTGATCTTTCGGCACGCCGGTCATTTCAGCAGTCTTGTCCAGCGTATATTCCGCCACGAAAGCTTTATACTCGTCGAAGCTCATCGGCTCGGAAGCGTCGGAGCCCGGATTCTTCGCCGCTTTTTCCAGCGGGTGCGTCGGGCGTAAGCCGTAGCCGATATCCGTCGCCCCTTTACGCAGATTCACATGCTTTGTGAAGAAATCCTGATTTACAGCGTTGTTCTGAATAATGTAATTCGCGATATAGTTAAGGATCACCAGATCGCTTTGCGGGGTAAAGACAATACCGTTGTCCGCCAGTTCAAAGCTGCGGTGCTGGAAGGTGGAGAGGACAGCAACCTTCACGTTCGGGTCGGACAAACGGCGGTTAGTGATGCGCGACCATAAAATCGGGTGCATCTCCGCCATGTTGGACCCCCACAGCACAAACGCATCGGCCTGCTCAATATCGTCGTAGCAGCCCATCGGTTCATCCATGCCAAAGGTGCGCATAAAGCCCACCACCGCCGAGGCCATGCAGTGACGCGCGTTCGGGTCAATGTTGTTAGAGCGGAAACCAGCCTTGAACAGTTTCGCGGCGGCATAGCCTTCCCAGATGGTCCATTGACCCGATCCAAACATGCCGATCGCTTCTGGTCCTTTCTCTTTCAGGGAGGTTTTAAACTTCTCTTCCATCACATCGAAGGCCTGTTCCCAGCTCACCGGCGTAAACTCGCCGTCTTTGTGATAGCTGCCGTCTTTCATGCGCAGCATCGGCTGCGTCAGACGATCTTTACCGTACATGATTTTGGGCAGGAAGTAGCCTTTAATGCAGTTCAGACCACGGTTGACCGGCGCGTCGGGGTCGCCCTGGCAGGCGACCACACGGCCCTGCTGCGTTCCCACCAACACACCGCAACCCGTTCCGCAAAAACGGCACGGCGCTTTATCCCATTTGATGGCTTCCTGCTGCCCGACAACGGCGCGGGCGACGCCCGGCACGCTCAGACCGGCAGCCGCCGCAGCGGCCGCAACGGCGTTAGCTTTCATAAAGCTACGACGACTGAGTTTCATGGTGTTTCCTCACCTTGCTCATCCTGCTGGTGATAAACCAGCGACACCGCCAGTACGCCCTCGACATTGCGTACTGACTCAATTGTTTGCATCAGCGTTTCACTCTGGTCTGCTTCCGCCACCACGATCAGTTGCCCGCTTTCAACGTCGCTTAACGCGACTTCGCAACCCGGCAACGTGTTCAACTGTGTGCCAATGGCGGCGATGTTCTGACTTTTGGCCTGCACGACCAGGCTACAGACCTGCCAGTTAGTGCGCATGGTGGTTCTCCGCTTTGATGGCTGACACGGGACAGATAGCCACACACGCCCCGCATCCGTTACAGGCCTGCGGGTCAAGCTGCGGCTGGTAAATGCCGGATAGCGTGGGACGAAAGGTAATGGCCATAGGTTCACAACTGTCCTGGCAACGATGGCATTCAACCGATTGCCTGGCGAGGCAGTTTTCCGTGAGCGTAAAAACCAGATCCCAGGCCCTGGTGTGGCGCGGAAGAAAAAGCGATTCAGTACAGGCCTGCGCACAGGCATAACAAAAGCTGCACTCGCCCCGTTTGAAATCTACGCTCGGATATCCCCCCGCCCCTCGCTGCAGGATGTCGGTCTCACACGCCTGGATGCAAGCGTCGCAACGCAGACAATGTGCGAGAAAATAGGTCGTTTCTCTGGCCCACGGCGGAAGAATCCCATTGCTGGCGTTGCGCCAACTGCCGGTCAACATGCTTCGACGGGATAAATCAACCATGATATCGCCCTTCCATAACGACACGCTTCCATAGGGAGTGAATGCCAATAAAAACCGTACAATTTATGAGTAGTTATTTTTGTAAATAAGATATTTCAGGATGTGTAAGAGATGCATACCCCGATAGAGGTAAATGCTGTTGCCGGATCAAAAGAGTGCCGGGTAAAGACCCGTAAACGTGCTTTTTCTCACATTTCAATGAGTTATATAGATATTTATATAACGAAAACCACCAATAGCTGATAATTTCATTTACATTATTAATATCAGAATATTCCACTATATAAAAAGACGCTATTTTATTAATAATCTTGAAAATATGAGTAAATACAGATTAATAGATAATATGAATGTGTTAATCTGTTGTCAGTGAATACCGAAAACAGCAGAAAGGAAATACTGTGAACAATCAAATGAAGATGTTTGTCCCTGCCGTCGTCTTCGCCGCCCTCGCCAGCACCTCTGCCTGGGCTAACAATGGCGATACCGCCCAGCCGCTGGAAAAAATCGCCCCCTATCCGCAGGCGGAAAAAGGAATGAAGCGGCAAGTGATAACCCTTACCCCTCAGCAGGATGAATCTACCCTCAAAGTGGAACTGTTGATTGGTCAAACGCTGAATGTGGATTGTAACCAGCATCGCCTCGGCGGCACGCTGGAAACAAAAACGCTGGAAGGCTGGGGCTACGACTATTATGTCTTTGATAACGTCACCTCTCCGGTATCAACCATGATGGCCTGCCCTGACGGTAAGAAAGAGCAAAAATTCGTCACCGCCTGGCTGGGTGAAGACGGGATGGTGCGCTACAACAGCAAGCTGCCGATCGTGGTGTATACCCCGGCGAATGTGGACGTGAAATACCGCATCTGGAAAGCGGACGCTAACGTACAGAACGCCGTCGCGCGATGATGTTACGCTGCCCGGTCACACTTACCGGGCATCTGAACACGCCGACTCACGCAGCGCTCCGGGGTTCTTTTTAAAACACGTCTGGAAACCCGCTCGCCCGCCGCAAAAAATACCCCGATGCCTGGTGGCGACGCGTGGCATCTTATCAGGCCTACCCGCGTGCGGACGTAGGGCTGCCATCAGGCGGTTTATCCGGCGCCATAATCCATTACGCAGTACGCGCAACCGCATCACGCGAAGCGGCGTCACGTTCGTCGCCGGTGAGTTCGGTTAACTGCCCGTTACGCATTTCAAGCAGACGATCGGCGTGAATAAAATAGTGATCATCATGGCTGATGGCGAAAATGGTTTTGCCCATTTCCTGCATTAACGGCAACAGTACCTGATAAAACTCCCGGCGGAAATGCGGGTCCTGATCGGCGGCCCACTCATCCAGCAAAATAATATCGCGCTCTTCCGCCAGCGCCAGCAGCAGTGCAATGCGCTTTTTTTGCCCTTTCGACAGTTTAAGATTCAAGATGCGCCCGTCGTTTAGCTCCAGCTTGTGCGTCATTTTCAGGTGCTCAAGCCACTTTTCGACCAGCGCGGGATTGGCGGGTTTCCCCTGCGGCCCCAGCAGGCGGTCGAATAACCACACATCGGTGAACACCGCAGAAAACAGTTTGCGATAATCTTCCGGCTGCCCGGCGGCAATAGGTTGACCGTCAAGTAAAATCGTTCCCGATTGCGGCTGGTATAAACCGGTCAATAACATGGCCAGCGTCGATTTCCCGCTACCGTTGCCGCCAATTAAAAACAGCAGTTCGCCGCGGTGAATCGTCAGGTTGATGGGCCCCACGGAAAACGCGTTATCCTGATAGTGGAAAACCACGTTGCGTAGCTCCAGCGTCTTCCAGTCGGGAAAGGCTTTCGGCTGTGGAAAATCAGGCTTATACGGGG
The DNA here is from genome assembly GCF_046552515.1 of Salmonella sp. SAL00653. Classification (NCBI taxonomy): domain Bacteria; kingdom Pseudomonadati; phylum Pseudomonadota; class Gammaproteobacteria; order Enterobacterales; family Enterobacteriaceae; genus Salmonella; species Salmonella sp. SAL00653. Next base: position 154,177 of record NZ_JBGDTY010000012.1, on the reverse strand, counting down.
CGAGCGCGAATTTATTCAGTTTATTAAACGCCACCTGGGCGGTCAGTAGGGTTGGCAACGCCCCCACCGCAGACAGCAGCGGCGTGCGCAGGAACAGCAACGTCAGTGAATAGGTCGCCGCGACGTTGGTATCCGCCCAGCCGAGACTATTCGCCATCCAGAAGACCAGGCCTATCGCCCCCAGCATCATGATATTCGACCAGTTGACGGCGCTCAGATGAAAAGTATCGGCACGGATAATGTGATGACGGTACTCTTTGGCGTCCGGGGTATAGCATTGCTGAAAAATCTGCTCCGCACGCTCGCGGTTTAGCGTCAGCTCTTTGCGTCCTTCCAGCACCGTCTGATAGTCGTTGTACAGCTTATCTTCGGTCTCGCGCAGGGTCGCCATATGCTGGTAAACCCGCGCCACCAGCACGAATCCGCCCCAGATAGTGACCGCCATCCAGATAGCCGTAACCAGCAGCATTTTTGTCGATAGCATCGCCAGATACGCCGCCGAGCCGACGGTGAGGATAATGCCCTGCACCAGCTCAGGCAGACGCACAAAGGCGATAGTAATATTGCGAATATCGCTGGTCAGACCGGCCAGTAAAGAGGCGCTGCCCAGTTGCTCAATGCGTTCAACGTGCGTATCCAGAATGCGCTTGATAAATTCGCTACGCAGGCGGTAAACGAAATGGTGTCCCAGAGTGGTAAGCGCCAGTTGGGAACCTAATGTGACGACCATTAGCAACAGGAGCAGGCCGAGAAATTCCGGCAGCACCATGACGGTGGTGTCCACCGTTTCAATCAGGCGCTGATTGATAAACGCGATCAGGCCAATCCCCAGCGCCGCGCTGACGAGGCTCAGCGCCATCACGCTAATAAATGGCCAGCGGTACTGCCGCCAGACAAGAATAAGAAGTTCCATGCATACAACCCGGACCGATAATAACAGCCCGCAGTTTAACTAACTCCACCTGCACAGCAATAATAATTCTTATTTTTATTCTTTTTCAGCTGCCTGACGGAAGGTGAGATTGTAACGAAATTCACCGGTCATGGGATGAAAGCCCGCTTTAAGCGGCTGGATACCATGATAAAACAGCCGGGACTCGCCGCCCCAGACCACGATATCGCCATGCTCCAGTAAGATCCGCTGGATCGGGTCGCTGCGACGCAGGCCGCCAAACTGAAAAACCGCCGGCACCCCCAACGAAACTGAGACAATAGGCGCGCGCAGATCCGGCTCGTCTTTATCCTGATGCAGCGACAGTTTTGCGCCGGGCGCGTAGCGATTGATCAGGCAGGCGTCCGGTTGGAAGCTCGCATACCCTGCCGCGATTGCCGCCTGACGACATACGCTGGCAAACGATAACGGCAGCGCAGGCCAGGGTTTATCGGTCAACGGATCGCGCACGGCATAACAATAACCGTGACGATCGGTAGTCCACCCTAACGCGCCGCAGTTGGTCATCGCCACCGACATGGTGTAGCCGCCCGGCGTCACCATCTGACGAAACGGAGACTGACTGGCGACAAACCCGATATCGTCTAATAGCGACTGAGCCGCGCGAAACGCAAAGCGGCGCAACACCACCGCGCCAGGCGCCAGGGGCTCTTGCCAGGGCGCTTCATCAGCAAATAGATCCAGCATTGCTACTCCTCTTTTTGTGCTTCTCGCTTTAATAGCTGCGCTTTTCGACGCACGCCCCAACGATAACCGGAGAGCGCGCCATCGCGACGCACGACCCGATGACACGGGATCACCATCGCCAGTTTATTCGCGCCGCACGCGCTGGCGACCGCGCGTACTGCCGTGGGTTTGCCGATAGTCGCGGCAAGCTGTTGATAGCTTACGGTTTCGCCGCAGGGAATCGCGCATAACGCCTGCCAGACCTGCTGTTGAAACGCGGTTCCCTGGATATCCAGCGGCAACGAGAGCAGCACATCGCGTGTGTTGATAGCCGCGACAACCTGCCGCACCCGTTGCTGAAAAGGCGCGTCAGCAGGTGCGTGGCGGGCCGCCGGGAAAAGGGTGTGTAATTCAGCCAGTAGCGCCTCGTCGCTATCACCGGGGAGAATCGCGCAAATCCCCCGCTCGCTCTCCGCCACCAGGCACCGTCCGTAAACCCAGTCCGTCAGCGCATAGCGAACGGAGACATTATCGCCGCCTTTGCGAAACTGTTTTGCCGTCATGCCCAGCGTCTGGTCGGCATGACGGTAGTAGCTACTGCTATCCGGGAAGCCGGCGCGGTAAATAGCCGCCGTGATCTGCTCTCCTTTCGCCAACGCCTCACGCAGCCGCCGGGCGCGCCACGCCTGCTGCCACCCTTTCGGCGTCATTCCGGTGCTCGCTTTAAACAAACGGTGCAGATGAAACGGGCTCATCGCCACCGCCTGCGCCAGAGACGCCAGCGTTACCGGCGTCTCCTGCTCAAGTAAACGGCAGGCGCAGGCAATCTTATCCAACCGCCGTTGCTGCGCGCACGCATTATCCGGCTGACAGCGCTTGCAGGGGCGAAAACCGGCGTCCAGCGCCTGCTGCGCGTTGGCAAAAAAGCGAACATTTTTACGTAACGCCCGCTTCGAGTGACAAGAAGGGCGGCAAAAAACGCCGGTGGTTCGCACCGCAAAAACGAAACGCCCATCCGCGCTGGCATCGCGCGCCTGCACCCGCAGCCAGCATTCATCATCGGTAAGTAACGCTTTTTTCATCATAGACTCCTTCATTAAGCATAGTGCTTGCTTACATGCAGTGTGTCCGTAAATCCGCCCACAAAAACCCGTAATCTTGCGTTTTAATTCTTATCGCTCACCAGGAACGTTTTGAACTGTGGCGACATCCAGGTTTTAAAGCCTTCACCTTCTTTCATGATCATAAAGACCGCCAGCCCTTCTCGCCGCACGACCTCTTGCGCCTTTTGCGTACCAAGCACCATCAGGCCGGTGTCCCAGCCGTCCGCTTCCAGCGCCGTTGGCGCGATGACCGTAACCGATACCAGATTGTGTTCAATGGGGCGCCCCGTTTGCGGATCGATAACGTGCGAGATACGCTTGCCATCCAGCTCATAATAGTTGCGGTAGCTGCCGGAGGTGCTGATGCCATGCCCGTTGATATCCACAATCGCCTGCACCGCGTTTTCCCGGTCGGTCGGCTTCTGAATCGCGACGCGCCACGGCAGCCCCTGCGCATTCATCCCGCGGCTGCTTAATGCGCCGCCCACCGAGACCAGATAACGCGCAATGCCCTCCTGCTCCATCAGTCGCGCCAGATGATCCGCCGCATAGCCCTCCCCGACCGTGGAGAGATCAACATAAAGATCCGGCAGATCTTTTTGCAAAAACTGATGTCCAGCCCTGTCGATAACCTGCAAATGTTGTAGGCCTGTTTTCGCTTTTGCCGCATCGATTTGTGCTGGCGTTGGGATATGCAGCGGCTGCCGATCCGGCCCAAACCCCCACAGATTGACCAGCGGGCCCACGGTGATATCCATCGCGCCATCCGTCTTCGCGCCAATACGCAGCGCCGAGGTCACGATATCCGCCATGGCTTCGCTGACCGGCCAGGGCGCAAGACTGCGTGAATGGTTAAAACGCATCAGCGCGGAGTCATTTTTATAGGTAGAAAGCAACCAATCATCAGCATCAAGCTGAGTCTGGATTTTAGTCTGTAACTCTGCGGCACGTTTCGCATCGATACCAACCACGCTCACCCGCCAGAGGGTCCCCATCGTTTTACCTTCCAGCACCTGAGCGGCAGGTGACGCAGTTGCCGTTTCGGGAGCCTCATCGCAGCCCATAAGTAAAAAAGCCGCCGCCAGACACACGGCCCGGCAAAAAGTCATTTTCATCGCTGTTTATCCTCATTCGAATGGACGCAAGCGTATATCAAAACGTCGTATTTGTACGCCGGAATAAGGCATGAAAAAAGGGCCCGCAGGCCCTTTAGCAACATCTTTTGCTGATTAGAACTGGTAAACCAGACCCAGCGCTACGATGTCGTCGGTGTTGATGCCCGCATCGCGGGTAAAGTCGTTTTTATCCAGCAGGTTGATTTTGTAATCAACATAGGTGGACATGTTTTTGTTGAAGTAGTAAGTCGCGCCGACATCAACGTATTTTACGATGTCCTGGTCGCCATAGCTGGCGCCGTAGCCGTTGCTGATGTCCTTACCTTTAGACTGCAGGTAAGCCACAGACGGACGCAGACCAAAGTCGAACTGGTACTGAGCAACCACTTCAAAGTTCTGCGCTTTGTTGGCAAAACCGTAAGAGGTGGACTTATTGTTGCCGTTAGAGGTACCAAAACGGGTTGCGTTATAGGTCTGAGAATACTGCGCTGCCAGATAGATGTTGTTCGCATCGTATTTCAGGCCGCCGGTGTAGACCGTAGCGCGATCGCCGTTACCATACAGGTGTTCGTCAGCAGTGTTGTTCTGATCGGCAGTACGTTTAGACGTGGTGATAGCGCCACCGACAGAGAAGCCTTCGCCGATTGCATAAGTCAGCGATCCGCCGTAACCGTCACCGTTCTGGTTCAGCAGGCTGCGACCGTTGGTGTTTTCACCGCTCACGCTGCCATTTTTGCCCTGATACTGCAACGCGAAGTCCAGGCCATCCACCAGGCCGAAGAAGTCGGTGTTACGGTAAGTGGCATAGCCGTTACCACGCTGCTGCATAAAGTTGTCAGCGCCGTAGGTGTCGCCGCCGAACTCCGGCAGAACATCGGTCCAGGAGGTCACATCATAGGTTACGCCGTAGTTACGACCATAATCGAAGGAACCTGCGTCAGCGAATTTCAGACCCGCAAACGCCACACGCGTCCAGGAGTCGTTGCTGCCTTCAGTCTGGTTGCCCTGAATCTGATATTCCCACTGGCCATAACCGGTCAGCTGATCGTTAACCTGCGTTTCGCCTTTGAAGCCGATACGCATGTAGGTCTGGTCGCCGTCGCTGCCTTTGTCGTCAGAGAAGTAGTGCAGGCCATCAACTTTACCAAACAGGTCTAATTTGTTGCCGTCTTTATTATAAATTTCAGCCGCATTCGCTGCGCCCGCCACCAGCAGAGCTGGTACCAGGAGGGACAGTACTTTAACTTTCATGTTATTAACCCTCTGTTATATGCCTTTATTGCTTTTTTATGCCACTGCTTACTGGTTAACCCTCATTAACCAGTCGGCAAGTCCATTCTCCGCAAAAATACAGAATAATCCAACACGAATATGATACTAAAACTTTTAATATGTTACAGTTATCTACATAGATGTTTCAAAATATGAAGTTTACGGAACTTTTTTAAAGCAAAAATCAAGTAAAAATAAGCACAAATAGACAAAATATATTCACGAGACTTTTAAAATCAATGGGTTAAATTGATGAAATTCATAGCACTGAATGATAAAACAGAATCTTCATTCGCAACTAAAATAGTGACCGCTATCATCATTAACTTTATTTATTACCGTCATTCACTTCTGAATGTCTGTTTACCCCTATTTCAACCGGATGCTTCGCATTCGGTTTTTTTTACCCTTTTTCAGGCACACCTGGCTGATTTATGCTACCTGCCTAAAACTATCACGGTTATTCACTACCCTCTCCAGCTCGACCGTTCGTAAGACATTAGCAAATAATTTCTTGATATTTAGTGCTAAACATTTATAAGTAGTCTTTATATTTGTACCGTTCTGCGAAGGTTGTACGCTTTTCCCGTCCCGCCGACGGAACGCGTGTTAAGTTGCCCGGCATGACGTAAGAGTCTGGAAATTCATTCATTACCCTTTATACTGCCCTTCACCTTCAGCGTTGCTTTTACAGGTCGTAAACATAAATGAGTCAGTCTGACACAACGGTCTCTACCCGATTCTCCCTTCTACCGGGAAGCATTACCCGTTTCTTCTTATTGCTGATCATTGTGCTGCTGGTAACGATGGGCGTTATGGTACAGAGCGCCGTCAACGCCTGGTTGAAAGACAAAAGCTATCAAATTGTCGATATCACCCACGCTATTCATAAACGCGTGGACACCTGGCGGTATGTTACCTGGCAAATTTATGACAACATCGCCGCGACCACTACGCCATCGACAGGTGAAGGACTTCAGGAAACGCGTCTGAAGCAGGATGTGTATTATCTTGAAAAGCCGCGACGTAAAACTGAAGCGCTGATTTTCGGTTCCCATGACAGCGCCACGCTGGAAATGACGCAGCGTATGTCAACTTATCTGGATACGCTGTGGGGCGCGGAAAACGTGCCGTGGTCAATGTATTACCTCAACGGACAGGATAACAGCCTGATTCTTATCTCTACCCTACCGTTGAAAGATCTCTCTTCCGGCTTTAAAGAGTCCACTATTGGCAATATCGTCGATTCCCGCCGGGCAGAGATGTTGCAGCAGGCGAATGCGCTGGATGAGCGCGAAAGTTTCTCCTCATTGCGAAAACTGGCCTGGCAAAACGGTCACTATTTTACGCTGCGCACGACCTTCAATCAGCCAGGACATCTGGCAACCGTGGTGGCGTTTGATCTGCCCATTAATGATTTAATCCCGCCGGGAATGCCGCTGGACAGTTTTCGGATAGAGCCTGACGCAACCCAGGCGACGGGGCGAAGCAGTGAAAAGGAAGCGCCTGATAGCGTCACGATTAGCTTTAACGGTTCAAAAATTGAGATCTCCTCAGCGCTTAACTCTACCGGAATGCGCCTGATCTGGCAGGTACCGTTCGGTACGCTTTTGCTTGATACGTTGCAAAATATTTTGCTGCCTTTACTGCTGAACATCGGGCTGCTGGCGTTGGCGTTATTTGGCTACGCCACGTTCCGTCATCAGCCGGGACGGTCGACGGAATCGACATCCAGCAACGCGGCGAATAATGAGCTTCGCGTCTTACGCGCCATTAATGAAGAGATCGTTTCTCTGCTGCCGCTGGGTCTGCTGGTCTACGATCAGGAAGGCAACCGCACCGTGATCAGCAATAAAATCGCCGATCATCTGTTGCCGCATCTTAACCTGCAAAATATTACCAGCATGGCGGAACAGCATCAGGGCGTGATTCAGGCGACAATTAATAACGAACTGTATGAGATCCGTCTGTTTCGCAGCCAGATCGCTCCCCGCACGCAGATCTTTATTATTCGCGATCAGGACCGGGAAGTGCTGGTGAATAAGAAGCTCAAACAGGCGCAGCGTTTGTATGAGAAGAATCAGCAGGGTCGCGCCGCCTTTATGCAAAATATCAGCAACACGCTTAAAGAGCCTGTACGCCAACTGGCGGTTAACGCCGCGGCAGTCACCACGCCGGAAAGCCTGAAACTGGCGGATCAGGCGGATGTATTGGTACGTATGATCGATGAAATCCAACTGGCGAATATGCTGGAAAATGACGCATGGAAGAGCGAAGCAACGCTGTTCTCCCTGCAGGATCTTATTGACGAAGTCGTGCCGGAAGTGCTGCCCGCCATTAAGCGTAAAGGGCTGCAACTGCTGATTAATAACCATCTTAGCGGCAACGATGAACGCTGGGGCGATCGCGACGCCCTGCGCCGGATTTTGCTGCTGTTGATTCAGTATGCCGTCACGACGACTGCTATGGGTAAAATTACGCTTGAAGTCGAGCAGGATGAATCTATCGCGGAGCGTCTGACTTTCCGTATTCTGGATACGGGCGAAGGTGTAACGTTAAACGAGATTGATAATCTGCATTTCCCGTATATGAATGAAACGCAGGGCGATCGTTACGGCAAAGCGAATCCGCTCACCTTCTGGCTGTGCAATCAACTGGCGCGCAAACTGGGCGGTCATCTCAACATTAAAGCGCGAGAAACGCTGGGCACGCGCTATACCGTTCATGTCAAAATGCTTCCTCACGATCAGCATACTCAGGTCGAAGAGCGCCTGCTGGACGACGTGAGCGTGATGGTCGATGTGACGTCCAACGAGGTTCGCGCGATTGTGCTGCGTCAGTTAGAAAACTGGGGCGCCACCTGCATCACGCCGGATGAAAGGCAGATAAGTCAAGAATATGATCTCTTTTTAACGGATAATCCGTCTAATCTTACTGCCTCGGGCTTGCTTTTAAGCGATGATGAGTCAGGCGTGCGGAAAATTGGCCCGGGTCAGTTGCGCGTCAACTTTAATATGAGCAATGCTATGCAGGAAGCTGTACTACAACTTATCGAAGAGCAGCTGGCGCAGGAAGAAATTCCCGCCTCCCCGCTCGGCGGAGATGAAAATGCCGAGCTTCATGCCAGCGGCTATTATGCGCTATTTGTAGACACAGTACCGGATGATGTTAAGAGGTTGTATACTGAGGCGGCAACCAGCGATTTCGCTGCGCTGGCCCAAACGGCCCACCGCCTGAAAGGGGTGTTTGCCATGCTTAATCTGGTACCCGGCAAGCAGTTATGTGAAACGCTGGAACATCTGATTCGTGAGAAAGATGCTCCAGGTATAGAAAAATATATCAGCGACATTGACGCCTACGTCAAAAGCTTGCTGTAGCAAGGTAGCCCAATACATGAACAATATGAACGTAATTATTGCCGATGACCACCCGATTGTACTGTTCGGTATTCGCAAATCACTTGAACAAATCGAGTGGGTGAATGTTGTCGGCGAATTTGAAGATTCCACAGCATTGATCAACAACCTGCCGAAATTAGATGCGCATGTGTTGATCACTGACCTCTCCATGCCGGGAGATAAATACGGCGATGGGATCACCTTGATCAAGTACATCAAGCGTCATTTTCCGAGCCTGTCTATTATCGTTCTGACCATGAACAACAATCCGGCGATCCTGAGCGCCGTGTTGGATCTTGATATTGAAGGGATCGTACTCAAGCAGGGTGCGCCAACCGATCTGCCTAAGGCGCTGGCCGCGCTGCAAAAAGGCAAAAAATTCACCCCAGAAAGCGTTTCTCGTCTGCTGGAGAAAATCAGCGCAGGCGGTTACGGCGATAAGCGCCTGTCGCCAAAAGAGAGCGAAGTATTACGCCTGTTCGCCGAGGGCTTCCTGGTCACCGAAATCGCCAAGAAGCTCAACCGCAGCATTAAGACCATCAGCAGCCAGAAGAAATCGGCGATGATGAAACTGGGCGTAGAGAATGATATCGCGCTGCTCAACTATCTCTCTTCCGTCACCCTGAGTCCGACAGACAAAGAATAAATCGCTTTACGTTACCCAGCCTGATGGCGCTACGCTTATCAGGCCTACCAGTCGACTCATCTTTTGCAGGCCGGACAGGCGACGCCGCCATCCGGCATTTTTTATGCCCGCGTTTTACGTACTCGTTCGGCATACACCGCCAGCGTCTGTTTCAACACATCCAGCGTCACAGGCTTCGACAAACAGCTGTCCATACCGGACTCCAGGCAACGTTGTTTCTCTTCCGCCAGCGCGTTCGCCGTCACGCCGACGACCGGCAGCGTCAGCCCAAGCTGACGGATACGCTGCGTCAGGCGATAGCCGTCCATGTTCGGCATGTTCACATCGCTCAGAACAATATCGATAGCATTTTTACTCAGCACATTCAGAGCGTCCACGCCATCATTGGCTGTCTTACACTGATACCCCAGCGATCCCAGTTGATCGGCCAGCAAGCGGCGATTGATCGGATGATCGTCAACGACCAGAATCATCATGTCGTCATTTGAATCTGCAGTTTTATCCGTCGTCGGCAATGCGCTGGAAAGCGCTTCACTATCCAGCTCAATACTATAAATACGCGCCAACAGTGCGGGCAACTCATGCACCGACGCCACACTATGCACCCACTCGCCCGGCGCTCTTTCCAACGGAATCCCGATATGACGGCGGCAAAAGACGACCGCCGCCCTTCCCTGCCAGGTATGCTCCAGCGCGTCATCGACAATCAAAATATCGTCCGCGGCGGGTTCTTGCCCTTCATAACGCTGCGTATGAACGCCGCTACGCGCCAGACTGGTCTCAATAAACTGGCACAAAGAAGTATTGCGCACCGCCAGCCAACAGCAGGTTCCGGCGAGTCCTTCCACGCTCTTTTTCACAGGGTATTGCGCGCCATAAAGCGGGATGCGCAGCGTAAACTGGCTTCCCATGCCAGGCTCCGAATCGACGGAAATATCGCCGTCCATCATGCTGATCAATTTTTCGCAAATCGCCAGCCCCAGACCGGTCCCCTGAAAGTTACGCTGTACGCCGGTTCCCACCTGGAAGAAGGGATCGAACAGGCGAACCACCTCTTTTGCCGGAATACCGACGCCGGTATCCCGCACGCGAATGCTGAGATAATCCCCATCACAGCGCACATGCAGCACGATGCAGCCAATATCGGTAAACTTAATGGCGTTGCTCAACAGGTTTGAAATAACCTGCTGTAAACGCATCGGGTCGCCGTTCAGCGATACCGGCACGTCAGGCTCAATAAAACAATACAGACCGAGCTGCTTACGCACCACCAACGGCAGATAATTGGCGGTGATATGGTTCATCACCTCTCGCGGTGAAAATTCGCGCGGCTCAATCTTTAGCTGTTCCGACTCAATTTTCGAGAAGTCGAGAATGTCGCTGATAATTTTCAGCAACAGACTGGAGGAGTTATTCATCGCCGTGACCAGACGTTCCACGCCTTTTGGCAGCTCTTTGGTTTGCAGCAGATCGAGATTGCCAATGATACCGTACAGCGGTGTGCGCAATTCATGGCTGACCGTCGCAAGGAACATGGATTTAGACTGGCTTGCCTGCTCCGCCGCCTGCGCCATCTCTTGCAGCGACTCTTCCATTTTGACGCGCGTACTCACATCTACCAACACGCAAATCGCGACGTTTTCATTGCGATAGCGGGAATGGACGAAGCTAATTTGCAAATTGGTATTATTGCTGGTCAATACATCAACGAAGTTAACCTGCTGGCCGCAAATGATTTGCGTCAGGCGCTGTCTGTCTTCATGCGTGAGCATGTTCAGGTAGGTGTGCGCCAGTTCGTTACTCAGAATATTGACACCATCAATAGTGCGCAGAATACAGATCCCCACCGGCGCGGAGGCGACGATTTTACGGTTGAACTGTTCATGCTCTTCCAGACGCTGGGCATCGCTCTCCGCCGGAATGAAAATTCGCCGCTCATACATCCGCGCAAGCGTAAACAGCCCTGCGCCCACCAGCACGTTCAGCAGGATAGCGTTCAGGATAAGAATACGAATACGCTCCAGGACTAAATCTACAGGCACAGAATAGACAATACTGAGCGAGGATGGCGGCAGGCTTTTTTTGAGTACCAGTTCGCGAAAACCTGGCGTATAACCAAACCAGGAACGCTCCTGCATCCAGCGCGGCTCCGCTTTAATATTGCCGTCAGGACCGGTCAACGAAATCAGCGAATGGCCGTTCTCATCAATAATAGTGACGCCCATCGGCAAACTGCCCGGCGTGAAAAAATTTTCCATGCGGATGGACTGCTCGACGCCCAGCAGCGCCTGCAGACGGTTGGCCAGATACACCGGCGTCAGCGCATAAAAGTAGCCCACGCCCTGACGCGCGCCCTGGCTTATCCAGAAAAGGTTATTCCCACTTTCTTCCTGCGGCGCGTTGCGGTATTTCATAATCCGCTCATGTAACGCTTTTAACGCATCATCGCGCTCCACGGGCATTTCACGCAGGCCGAAATTCGCCATACAGAGGTTATCGCTGCCAATCAGGAAAACGCGGTTAAGATCATACGCCGCTGAAAAGTTGTCGCGCCAGTAACGCATAAACCAGGCCAGCGACTCCAGCGAACCGCGCCAGGCGGAGCCCATCGCCGCACAGTCTGAGTCGGCGAATAGCGGTTCAAAGTCCGGCACCACCATTTTGTCATCACGCGCACGCGACGACATGACGCCGTTTTCCGCCGTTAAACGGTTCTCGGCGATATATTTGAGCTCTTTCATCACGTCCGACGTGCGCTGGATAAAACGCTGCGCCTGATCGGAGCTAAGGTTGAACTCCTGACGAATTTCAGATTCCCGCTGGTGCAGGGCATTGACGATGTAAAACACCGAAACAAAGGCGATTAAGAGCCAAATGAGTAACGCTAACGCTCTGAATAAGTAGCGCGAGACTTTCAGCGTAGTTCGAAAGGAAGCAAGGTATTTCAAAGGGGCGAAGCTCCGCCTCAGGATGTAAATAGAGTGTGACTAAGGTAGCGGTAAATGACGTAGCCCGCAACGGCAAAGAAAAAGGGCCGGATATCCGGCCCTCGCACAGCAATAACATTACTCGTCAGCGTCATCCGCAACGTCGTCATCGCTTTCCGCTTCCGGGGCGATATCCTCATCCCCTTCCGCCACGCTGCCGTCGATAGCGTCGAGTTCTTCGTCATCTACCGGTTCAGCAACGCGTTGCAGACCCACCACGTTTTCGTCTTCCGCCGTGCGGATAAGGATAACGCCCTGGGTATTACGTCCCACTACGCTGATCTCAGACACTCGGGTACGCACCAGAGTACCGGCATCCGTGATCATCATGATCTGGTCGCAATCGTCTACCTGTACCGCACCGACAACGGAACCGTTGCGCTCGGTCACTTTGATAGAGATAACGCCCTGCGTCGCACGAGACTTGGTCGGGTACTCGTCCGCTGCGGTACGCTTCCCGTAGCCGTTTTGCGTTACGGTCAGAATAGCGCCTTCGCCGCGTGGGATGATCAGAGAAACTACTTTATCGTCTCCCGCCAGCTTAATACCGCGCACACCGGTCGCGGTACGCCCCATCGCACGGACGGCGTCTTCTTTGAAACGCACCACTTTACCCGCGGCCGAGAACAGCATGACTTCGTCAGAACCAGAAGTCAGGTCAACGCCAATCAGCTCGTCGCCGTCGTTGAGGTTCACCGCGATAATACCGGCGGAACGCGGACGGCTGAATTCGGTCAGCGCCGTTTTCTTCACGGTACCGCTGGCGGTCGCCATAAATACGTTGACGCCCTCTTCGTATTCACGAACCGGCAGAATCGCGGTGATACGTTCGTTGGCTTCCAGCGGCAGCAGGTTAACGATCGGACGACCGCGCGCGCCACGGCTGGCTTCCGGCAACTGATAGACCTTCATCCAGTACAGACGGCCCCGGCTGGAGAAGCAGAGGATGGTGTCATGGGTGTTGGCCACCAGCAGACGGTCGATAAAGTCTTCTTCTTTAATACGCGCGGCAGATTTACCTTTCCCACCACGACGTTGCGCTTCGTAATCTGTCAGCGGTTGATATTTGACGTAACCCTGGTGAGACAGCGTCACGACAACATCTTCCTGGCTAATCAGATCTTCGATATTAATATCGGCGCTGTTGGCGGTGATTTCGGTACGACGCTCATCGCCGAACTGATCGCGAATTAACTCCATCTCTTCGCGAATCACTTCCATCAGGCGATCGGCGCTGCCCAGAATGTGCAGCAGTTCAGCAATCTGCTCCAGCAACTCTTTGTATTCGTCGAGCAGTTTTTCATGCTCCAGGCCGGTCAGTTTCTGCAAACGCAGATCCAGAATCGCCTGCGCCTGCTGTTCAGTCAGGTAGTACTGACCGTCACGCACGCCAAATTCTGGCTCCAGCCATTCCGGACGCGCGGCGTCGTCACCGGCGCGCTCCAGCATCGCAGCAACGTTGCCCAGATCCCACGGACGCGAAATCAGCGCCGCTTTCGCTTCCGCCGGCGTTGGCGCACGGCGAATCAGTTCGATAATCGGATCGATGTTGGCCAGCGCAATCGCCAGAGCTTCAAGGATATGCGCGCGGTCACGGGCTTTACGCAGTTCAAAAATAGTCCGACGCGTCACCACTTCACGGCGGTGGCGCACGAACGCTGAAATAATATCTTTCAGGTTCATGATCTTCGGCTGGCCATGATGCAGCGCCACCATGTTAATACCGAAGGAAACCTGTAGCTGGGTCTGGGAGTAGAGATTATTAAGCACCACCTCACCCACCGCATCGCGTTTCACTTCAATCACGATGCGCATCCCGTCTTTATCGGATTCGTCACGCAGCGCGCTGATGCCTTCCACGCGTTTATCTTTCACCAGCTCGGCGATTTTCTCGATCAGGCGCGCTTTGTTCACCTGATAGGGAATTTCATGGACGATGATGGTTTCACGGCCCGTTTTCGCGTCAGCTTCAACTTCCGCGCGGGCGCGAATGTACACTTTGCCACGACCGGTACGGTAGGCCTCTTCGATACCACGACGACCGTTGATGATCGCGGCGGTCGGGAAGTCCGGCCCCGGAATATGTTCCATCAGCCCTTCAATGCTGATGTCTTCGTTGTCGATATACGCCAGGCAGCCGTTAATCACTTCCGTCAGGTTGTGCGGCGGGATATTCGTCGCCATACCTACTGCGATACCGGAAGAACCGTTCACCAGCAGATTCGGAATTTTGGTCGGCATGACGTCCGGAATTTTTTCCGTACCGTCATAGTTATCCACGAAATCCACCGTCTCTTTTTCGAGATCGGCCATCAGTTCGTGGGCGATTTTCGCCAGACGGATCTCCGTATAACGCATTGCCGCCGCGGAGTCGCCGTCAATAGAACCGAAGTTACCCTGACCATCCACCAGCATGTAACGCAGCGAGAATGGCTGCGCCATACGAACGATGGTGTCATACACTGCGTAATCGCCGTGGGGATGGTATTTACCGATTACGTCACCAACGACACGGGCAGATTTTTTATAGGCTTTGTTCCAGTCATTGCCCAATACGTTCATGGCGTAAAGTACGCGACGGTGTACCGGCTTCAGGCCATCTCGGACATCCGGCAGCGCACGGCCAACAATGACCGACATCGCATAATCCAGATAGGAGCTCTTCAGCTCTTCCTCAATGTTGACCGGTGTAATTTCTCTCGCAAGGTCGCTCATCTAACCGCTATCCCTCTACTGTATCCCGGATTCAAAGGTCGCAAATTATAACACATTCGCCCACGTACTGGTAAACGGAATGCAGCCAGACAATGCTTTATTCGGGTGCCGCATGCTCTCTTCATTTATAAGCGTGGTCTCGGCGTTTATCGGCGATCGGCTTCAGAGGCGACACAGAGGAGATCTGGGCCTGGCCAGGAAGAGGCTGGAAAATCAATACCTCCCGTGTATACCCGTCATACTTCAAGTTTCATGTGCGTTGGCGGCAAGTTACTCGGCCCATCCCTGGGCCTCGCCCCGTCGGGGTTAGCGCAAGCGCTGTTCAAGACGGTTAACCATTTTATCCTGCAACTCGAATTATTTAGGGGATATGCCGGGAGGCATAAACCATAATCAGTATCACCAGATGCTATTTAATCACATAGGCCAGGTATTCTTTCACTACCTCATCGTTTAATTCCTGACCCAATCCGGGCTGTTCCGGCGCGATATAATAGCCATTTTCCGGCTGATAATCGTGGGTACAAAGTTCCCGAATAGATGCTTTCATCGCATTGGTATGATGTTCATGAATAATAAAGTTGGGAATTGCCGTTTCCATATGCAGCGCGGCTACCGTGGAAACAGGACCGCCGCAAACATGCACCTGTACAGTGGTGTCATAAATATTAGCATAGTCACAGATTTTCTTTCCTTCGGTAATTCCGCCGCAGAGACACAAATCAGGTTGCGCTACGGCAATAGACTGCTTCTCCAGTAATTCCCTGTATCCCCATCTTGTGTAGGAACGCTCGCCAGTGGCGATTGGAATCGTTGTTGAACGGGAAACTTTCTGCATATTATCAGAATTTAATGGATGGATCGGTTCTTTATAAAGAAAGATACGATACTTTTCTATCGCCTTCGCAAATTGAATAGCTGAGTTTGTACCGAGAAGAGAATGGATTTCTACGATAATATCAGCATCATCCCCCATTGCTTCACGCATAGCGGCAATTCGCGCTTCCCCCATTTTTAATTGATCGGCCAGTAACAATCCTGAATAGTTACGATTTCTATTCTGAAAAACACAGTCATCGCCATTACGATCGATTTCGAGTGGATCCACTTTAATCGCATCATATCCATCGTCAAGAGCCGCACGCGCCGCCTCAGCATATTCCTCAGGTGTCACTAATATCTGGCGTTTATCCCCCCAACCAAATTGTAACTGACTAGCATAGGTTCTTAATTTTTCATTAGTTTTCCCGCCAAGGAGCTGATAAACAGGTACACCTAAATATTTACCTTTGATATCCCAAAGAGCAATATCAATAGCGCTCATTCCGGCATAAAAAACGTTCCCGCCCCCCATCCCCCAAAAAGTCTTTCTGAAAAAGAACTCCCAAATTTTTTCGATATTTAGTGGATCTTCACCCACAATCAATGGCGCCAGATCTCTGATGATCCCTACGCCAGCTTTAGCGCCTGCGCCATAGTCCAGTCCTACTTCGCCAATACCACTTAATCCTGAGTCGGTATTCACCCGGATAAGTACTGGATTATAGGAGGACATCGTTTGATCTCTTTTTTTTAATTCACAGTCAAAAACTTCAATAGACGTAATTTTCATAATTTCTCCATTTATCAGGTTCGTGATACAACATTTGTTTGTTGGCTTTTTTCTTTTTTCACATCAATTTTCATTAACGCCAAAACGGCTACCGCAGCGAAGCAAAGTATTGCCTCTACAATAAATATTCCTGTCGCACCATAATGAGTAGAAACGAATCCCAGTGATTTATTAATCAGGAATCCGCCAAGACTTGAACATGAGTTAATAAACGCAATGCTGATAGCCAACCCTGACGGCGACAATAATGCAGAAGGCAGCGCCCAGTAAGGTCCGTAATAGCTGAGGATCCCAACACCATAGAACGTTAGCCCCAGCATTCTCAGCGACATTGAGGGGACAAGAGCAATCATCAGAAAACCACAGCCTGCCAGAAACATGGGTAATGCAGCATGCCATTTTCGTTCATTCTTTTTATCGGAATGCCAGCCCCACCAGGGCATGCTGAACATAGCGAAAATAAACGGAATACTCATGATTAAACCAACGTCAGTATCCGTAAAATCAGCTGAAAATCCCTTCACCAACCCCGGCAACCAGTAGTTTGCCGCCAGAGCAGCCGCCTGAATCAACATGTAGGCGAAAGAAAGCTGAAGCAAAACTGGATTTTTGATTACGGAAAGAAAGGATGAGTTGGTATTTTTATTTAATGCAGCTGCGGTTTCATTGTCAGTACGTAATTTATTAACTAAGGCCGATATCTGCTGTGGCGTAAGCCATTTAGCCTTTTCTGGACTGTCAGGCAGTAAATAAAATGTCAGGATGCCAAGGAATACGGTAGGGATACCTTCAATAGCAAAAAGCCAGCGCCAGCCTTCATAATCCGGGGTATTCAAATGCTCGATGATCCAACCAGACATCGGTGCAGCCAATACCGATGCAACAGCAATAGATAACATGAAGAAACTATTGACTTTTCCGCGTTCACGAGCCGGGAACCAGCATGCAAGATAATAAACCATGCCCGGGAAAAAGCCAGCTTCAAATACCCCCAAAAAAATGCGAGCCAGCAAAATATGTTGAGTATCTTTAGCAAAAAAATCAGCCCTGTTACCGCTCCCCAGCCGATAATAATGGAACTAATCCATTTTCTTGCGCCAAGCTTTTGCAAGCCAATGCTACTCGGAATTTGAAAGATTAAATATGATATGAAGAATATAGAAGAAATATTAGCGAAATCCTCAGGCGTAATACCGAGAGATTCATTCATGCGTAATGCAGCAAACCCAATATTGACACGATCCATATAGTTAAAAAAGTAAAGAATAAAGGCCAAAGGAATGATTTTCCTTTTTACAATACGAATTGTATCGTATAAATTTTCTTGTGGACTACTCATTTTGCATCACCTTTTATGATTCAATGAATAAGGGTATTGACCGGAATTGATGTTACGTAAAAAACAATACAATTCAAAAGCTAATGTGTCATATCTGATATATCAGCAAGCAAACTTAATGAAATATACAATAACAACAATAAAGTATGTAAATTTTCTTATATCTGATATATTAGATCCGTTAATTTTGAATAAATTAATTACAATGGAGCCGGGTTTAACCATGGAGGAGAAGAAAATGAAAAATAGATTAAAGCGTGATTTTAGTCACATATCAATTGAAATACCCAAATCCATCACCCAGGTGATTAAAGAGAAAATAAGGGAGATGATTATCCATGGCGATTTCGATCTTGGGCAAGCGATCAGTGAAAATGAACTATCAAATATTCTGATGGTAAGTAAAACACCAATTCGTGAAGCTTTTATTTGGCTGAGCTATAATGAAAACCTGGTCAACATCATTCCCCGCAGTGGGACATTTGTTTTTTCTGTCACCGACGAGGATATCAATGATCTCATCAAAATGAGGGTTATCCTTGAACAGGGCGCAATTCGTGAAGCGATGGAGAAAAATGCTAACAATGTCATAGTCGAATTAAGCAATATTTTATCGAAGTCAGCAAAAATTAATGCAGAGCGCGATACGCAAGCTTACCTCAAACTGGATCATGATTTTCATTATGTTTTTGTGAAATATGCCGATAATAAATACATTTCACAAGCACACCTGTTGATCTCAGCACGTTTATTGGCAATTCGCTACAGACTGGATTTTACCGCTGAATATATCACCAGCTCTAACCGTGGACATGCCACTATTTTGGATATGTTAAAAAACAACAACGTCGAGGGCGTCTGTAATTTTATCACGCACCACATCGGTAGCGGTTTTACAGAACGCGCAAGAAAACTTCTTGCGCTGAAAGCGTAATAAAGACGGCAGTAGATATAACGCAGCGACTTTGCACCTGCTATACTGCCCCGATAGATCAATAGCGGAATCTCATGTACTCATGAACACTGAAAAACCGTCGGTAGCTCACAACGTTGACCATAATGAAATCGCCAAATTCGAAGCCGTCGCGTCGCGCTGGTGGGATCTGGAGGGCGAATTCAAGCCATTGCATCGTATCAACCCCCTACGCCTTGGCTACATTACTGAGCGCTCAGGCGGCCTGTTTGGTAAAAAGGTGCTCGACGTCGGCTGCGGCGGCGGTATTCTGGCGGAGAGCATGGCGCGCGAAGGCGCAACCGTCACCGGGCTGGATATGGGCTTTGAGCCTTTGCAGGTCGCCAAACTGCATGCGCTGGAAAGCGGCATCGAGGTAGAGTACATGCAGGAGACGGTTGAGGAACATGCGGCAAAACACGCCCAGCAATACGACGTCGTCACCTGTATGGAAATGCTGGAGCACGTTCCCGATCCGCAATCGGTCGTCCACGCCTGCGCCCAACTGGTTAAACCCGGCGGCGAGGTGTTCTTCTCAACGTTGAACCGCAATGGGAAATCCTGGCTGATGGCGGTCGTCGGCGCTGAGTATATTCTGCGCATGGTGCCAAAAGGCACGCACGACGTGAAGAAATTCATTAAGCCTGCTGAACTGTTAAGCTGGGTAGATGAAACCGTCCTGAAAGAGCAACATATCACCGGACTGCACTACAACCCGATAACCAATACTTTCAAACTCGGTCCCGGAGTAGACGTTAACTACATGTTGCATACCCGCGCTAAAAAAGCCTGACATCAAAGAATTTTCCTATAAGGGTTGCGTTAGATCATCGGGCGCAACCTTTCTCTTCGATGAAGAAATCAGCATTCGATCAAATTTTGATTTTTTTTTATGAATTGTTGACATCCTCTCCAGGCCTTATCAGACGCGCATTTAGCGATTCTTACGCTTTTGCAACCGCAATTTAACGCCAAAATCAACTCTTGTACTCAAAAGAATCCCTACTAGAATACTCACCATATAGCGTTTCACTTATCGATTACCCCCTATATATAGTATTTATCCACAGAGTTAGTCACAACGTGGCGTTGTGGATAAGCGGGGGGATATTTTTCTTTCACGGACAGGTAAACAGGTAGAAAACCACATGAATCAGAGTCTGCTGGTGACAAAGCGTGACGGCCGTACTGAGCGCATCAATCTCGACAAAATTCATCGCGTGCTTGATTGGGCGGCAGAAGGACTGAATAACGTATCGGTTTCTCAGGTCGAGCTACGCTCGCATATTCAGTTTTATGATGGGATTAAGACCTCCGATATCCATGAAACTATCATTAAGGCTGCCGCAGACCTGATCTCTCGCGATGCGCCGGATTATCAATACCTGGCTGCGCGTCTGGCGATTTTCCACCTGCGTAAGAAAGCCTTCGGCCAGTTTGAGCCGCCCGCACTTTACCACCATGTGGTAAAAATGGTTGAGCTTGGCAAATACGACAATCATCTGCTGGAAGACTACACGGAAGAAGAGTTCAAGCAGATGGATTCGTTTATCGTTCACGATCGCGATATGACCTTCTCCTACGCTGCCGTTAAGCAGCTGGAAGGGAAATATCTGGTGCAAAACCGCGTGACCGGTGAAATCTATGAAAGCGCGCAGTTCCTCTACATTCTGGTAGCAGCCTGCCTGTTCTCGAACTACCCGCGTGAAACGCGTCTTGACTATGTAAAACGTTTTTACGATGCGGTCTCTACGTTCAAAATCTCGCTGCCGACGCCCATCATGTCCGGCGTGCGTACCCCGACCCGTCAGTTCAGCTCCTGCGTACTGATCGAGTGTGGCGACAGTCTGGATTCCATCAACGCCACCTCCAGCGCGATTGTGAAATACGTTTCTCAGCGCGCCGGTATCGGCATCAACGCGGGACGCATTCGTGCGCTGGGTAGCCCGATTCGTGGCGGCGAAGCGTTCCACACCGGCTGTATTCCGTTCTACAAGCACTTCCAGACGGCGGTGAAATCCTGCTCGCAGGGCGGCGTGCGCGGCGGCGCGGCGACACTGTTCTACCCGATGTGGCACCTGGAAGTGGAAAGCCTGCTGGTACTGAAAAACAACCGTGGCGTGGAAGGTAACCGCGTACGTCACATGGACTACGGCGTACAGATCAACAAACTGATGTACACCCGCCTGCTGAAGGGCGGCGACATTACGCTGTTCAGTCCGTCCGATGTACCCGGGCTATACGATGCGTTCTTCGCCGACCAGGACGAATTCGAACGCCTGTACGTGAAATATGAAAACGACGACAGCATCCGCAAACAGCGTGTGAAAGCGGTCGAACTGTTCTCGCTGATGATGCAGGAACGCGCCTCTACCGGTCGTATCTATATCCAGAACGTTGACCACTGCAATACTCACAGTCCGTTCGATCCGGTTGTCGCCCCGGTACGCCAGTCTAACCTATGTCTGGAGATTGCCCTGCCGACCAAACCGCTGAACGATGTCAACGATGAAAACGGCGAAATTGCGTTGTGTACGTTGTCTGCATTCAACCTGGGCGCCATTAAAACTCTGGACGAGCTGGAAGAACTGGCTATTCTGGCAGTACGCGCTTTGGATGCTCTGCTCGATTATCAGGATTACCCGATTCCGGCTGCCAAACGCGGCGCAATGGGCCGTCGTACGCTGGGCATTGGCGTGATTAACTTCGCCTACTGGCTGGCGAAAAACGGTAAACGTTATTCCGACGGCAGCGCCAATAATCTGACGCATAAAACCTTCGAAGCCATTCAGTACTATCTGCTTAAAGCGTCCAACGAACTGGCGAAAGAGCAAGGCGCCTGCCCATGGTTCAACGAAACCACCTATGCAAAAGGCATTTTGCCGATCGACACCTACAAAAAAGATCTGGATGCGATCGTCAACGAACCGCTGCACTACGACTGGGAACAGCTGCGTGAGTCGATCAAAACCCACGGTCTGCGTAACTCCACGCTATCGGCGCTAATGCCGTCGGAAACGTCGTCCCAGATCTCCAACGCCACCAACGGCATTGAGCCGCCGCGCGGCTACGTCAGCATCAAGGCCTCGAAAGACGGTATTTTGCGTCAGGTCGTGCCGGATTATGAGCATCTGAAAGACGCTTACGAACTGTTGTGGGAGATGCCGAACAACGACGGTTATCTGCAACTGGTGGGTATCATGCAGAAGTTTATCGATCAGTCGATTTCCGCCAATACCAACTACGATCCGTCACGTTTCCCGTCAGGAAAAGTGCCGATGCAGCAACTGCTGAAAGATTTGCTCACCGCGTATAAGTTTGGCGTGAAAACTCTGTACTATCAAAATACCCGCGACGGCGCGGAAGATGCGCAGGACGATTTGGCGCCTTCTATTCAGGACGATGGCTGCGAAAGCGGCGCTTGTAAGATCTGATGAATAGTGCCGGGTAGCGCTATGCTTACCCGGCCTACGATTGTACGGTTTGTAGGCCGGATAAGGCGCTTGCGCCGCCATCCGGCGCTCATCCCATAAAGGATTCACTTCAATGGCATACACCACTTTTTCACAGACGAAAAACGATCAGCTCAAGGAACCCATGTTCTTTGGCCAGCCGGTCAACGTTGCACGCTATGACCAGCAGAAATATGACATCTTCGAAAAACTGATCGAAAAACAGCTCTCTTTCTTCTGGCGTCCGGAAGAGGTCGACGTCTCCCGCGATCGTATCGATTATCAGGCGTTGCCGGAGCACGAAAAACATATCTTCATCAGCAACCTCAAATACCAGACGCTGCTGGATTCCATTCAGGGACGTAGCCCGAACGTCGCCCTGCTGCCGCTCATTTCCATCCCGGAGCTGGAGACGTGGGTAGAGACCTGGGCGTTTTCTGAGACGATTCACTCACGATCCTACACCCACATTATTCGTAACATCGTCAACGATCCGGCGGTCGTGTTTGACGATATCGTGACCAATGAGCAAATTCAGAAGCGCGCCGAAGGGATCTCCGCCTACTACGACGAACTTATTGAGATGACCAGCTACTGGCATCTGCTCGGTGAAGGCACCCATACCGTTAATGGCAAAACGGTTGTCGTGAATCTGCGTGAGCTGAAGAAAAAACTGTATCTGTGCCTGATGAGCGTGAACGCGCTGGAAGCCATCCGCTTCTACGTCAGCTTCGCCTGCTCTTTCGCATTTGCCGAGCGTGAACTGATGGAAGGCAACGCCAAAATTATCCGTCTGATCGCCCGTGACGAAGCTCTGCATCTGACCGGCACGCAACATATGCTGAACCTGTTGCGTAGCGGCGTGGACGACCCGGAGATGGCGGAAATCGCCGAAGAGTGTAAACAGGAATGTTATGACCTGTTCGTGCAGGCGGCGCAGCAGGAAAAAGAGTGGGCGGACTATCTGTTCCGCGACGGTTCGATGATCGGCCTGAATAAAGACATCCTGTGTCAATACGTTGAATATATTACTAATATTCGTATGCAGGCGGTAGGGCTGGATCTGCCGTTCCAGACCCGCTCCAACCCAATCCCGTGGATCAATACCTGGCTGGTGTCCGATAACGTTCAGGTCGCGCCACAGGAGGTGGAAGTTAGCTCTTATCTGGTCGGACAAATCGATTCGGAAGTCGATACCGACGATCTGAGTAATTTCCAGCTCTGATGGGACGCGTCACGCTGCGTATCACTGGCACACAGCTGCTGTGCCAGGATGAACACCCTTCTCTGCTGGCCGCGCTGGAATCGCATAACGTTGAGGTGGAGTATCAGTGCCGCGAAGGTTATTGCGGCTCCTGCCGTACCCGACTGGTTGCCGGTCAGGTTGACTGGATTACGGAACCTTTAGCGTTTATCCAGCCGGGAGAGATTTTGCCCTGCTGCTGCAGGGCAAAAGGCGATATCGAAATCGAGATGTAACTCAGTGCAACTCGCTGGTGGAAACCAAAGGCATCACGCCACGTTTTTTCATCTGCACGGCATACAGTGCGCCAGCGAGTACCACCAGCACCGCGCCAGCGACATAAATCATACGATAGCCAACCGACTCAACCATCATTCCCATGATAAAGGCGCCAATCGCCATTCCGGCATCCATCGCGTTAAAGAACAGTGAATTCGCCACGCCGATTTTATGCGGTTCAACCGAGCTGATAATTTGCGTCTGGAAAACCGGCGTGACCGAACCGTAGCCGATACCGATGAGACCGCCGGAAATAATCATTATGATGCTGCCATTGGTGTAACCCAACGCCACCAGACCGATGGTAAAAGCCAACAGGCATGGGAAAATAACATATTTCGGCCCTTTTTTATCACAAATATTCCCGGTGAAAGTACGGCATATCATCAGGAAAATCGCGTAGCACAGCAGGAAATTACTGGCCGCCGCCATTAAATCCAGCTCACGCGCATACAGCGCCAGGAAAGCCGATACGCCGGCATAGGAGAAAGTCATAAAAAAGGTGACCAGCGCAAAAGGCAGGGCGGCGCGGTCAAACATCGCGGCAAAACCCAGATTCGGTTTCGAACCATCGGCATGACGAATTACCGGAGGGACCGTCACAATCAGGGAAAACACAATCCCTAACGCCGCTACAGCGGAACAAAGCCAGAATGCGGCAGTGAACGCGTCCCAGCGGGCCATATTCAAACCGATCCACGGTCCTACGACCATCGCTAGGCCCATCGCTAAAGAGAAAAAGCTGATGCCCTCTCCACATCGGGAGGCCGGAATTAACCGCGCTGAAATAGTTCCTTTTACCGTGGTAATAACACCAAACGTAATCCCATGAAGTACGCGGATAAAGAGCAGCGACTCGATAGAATGGCAAACCGGATACAGCGCGGTAATCACCAAAAAAGCCAGAGAAGAGAGCACCAGAATCTTTTTATTCGAATATTTTCCCACCCATTGTCCGGCAAATGGCCGAATAACAATTGCCGCGGCCAGGAAACATGTCACTAACAGCCCGGCCTTATCTGCAGAAGCATGCAGGCGGTCAACGATATAAATGGGTAATAAAGTTAGCAGTACATAAAAAACAAAAAAGATAATAAAACTTACTATGGTGATTGCCCAAAAATCCTTCGTCCATAATTTTTCTTTCATTCTTAACGACCCGCTCAGATGGCGCACGCAGGCAACGCTCAGCTCAACTGAACACCTATCAGGTGCGTCAAAATGTGATGTATTCGATAGAATCACAGTATAAACAAGCGCACTCTATTAGAAAAATTAATCGTTTTAATTATATTGATTAGGTTTTACTAATGACACTAACCCAAATCCACGCCCTGCTTGCCGTATTGGAGTACGGCGGATTTACCGAGGCCAGCAAACGGCTATACATGACGCAATCCGCCGTCAGCCAGGCCATCTCCGCGCTTGAGGAGGAGCTCGGCGTTGACATATTGATTCGTGAGCGTCGTAAAGAGATTGAGCTTACCGCCGCCGGTAGCCGCATCGTCAGGCACTTACGCGCGATCCAGCGCGACGTCAACGCGGTAAAAGAGATTGCCGAACAAGAAAAAAAGAACCCGGCCCGTACGCTACGGATTGGCTGTTTTCCCAGCGCCTGCGCCTGCATTTTACCCGGCGTCATTCGCTATTTTGAAAGCCATCATCCAAATGTAAAAATTATCCCCTATGAAGAGAACAGTACGGCTATTATTGATTCGCTGCAGGACGGAAGTATTGATGCCGGTTTCGTTCCTTTTCCGGTCAACGGTATGTATTGCGTCCCCATTTACCGGGATAAATTCACCGTAGTGGTGCCTGAAAATCATCCCCTGGCGGCCAATAGTACAGTAACGGTCGAAGAACTGATGGACGAACCACTTATTGTCAGTAAAGGTCGTTATGAATTAAGCATTATGGCGTTGTTTAAAGAAAAGGGTATTGAGCCGATATTTAAATATGAATTTAACCATCCCGATACTGCGCTGAATTTTATTCGCCAGGGATTAGGTATCGCCTTATTGCCAGAATTAACCTTAAAAGCCACGACAGGAAAATTATGCTCCGTGGCGCTGGAACCCACCTTTTATCGACAAATTTCCCTGTTAGCAAAAAAACCGCCGGTAGAAGGAAGTCCGCTATTTTTATTACAAAAATGTATGGAAACACTGACCGATGAGGGGTTGCTATAAAACAACCCCGCCTGATGGCATTGTGTTTACCAGACTTACTCTGGCAAACGTTGCGCCAGGTCGGATGAGGCGTTTATGCCCTCATCCGGCGCGTCACTTCGACTATGTCAAACCTTTAGTCATTTTTTTGCAGGAACATGACCGCCTTATCCGGGAAGTCAGTGAACAGCCCGTCGACGCCCGCCTTGTTATACAGGATGTCGTACAACTGATTGACGTCTGTGGCATAGTCCGGCAATTGATCGGCACGCACAGTGTAAGGATGCACTACCATCTTATTCTGATGCGCGTCTTGCACCATTCCAGTCAGCTTGATATTCCCTTTCGTTGAGCCTTCCGCGACCAGCATATGGTAATCCGGACCAATACCGTCCGCATATTCCGCCACCTGCTTCATAGCGCCCGGCTTAAACATCCAGTCGTAGTTGTAATTTACCCAACGACCGTCCGGCTGTTTCTGCTGTGTTTCATTCCAGTCGGTATACGCAATAAGTTGAACCAGATTGAGATCCATCCCCATTTTGGGTTCCAGTTCATTCTTAATACGTTTCAGCTCAGCGACATCAAAACACTGCAAATAGACATTGTCCTGCTTGCCGGTGTAACCATACTTCTTCAGCACTTCCAGCGTTTTCGCGGCAATATCTTTCCCTTCCTGATGATGGAACCACGGTGTTTTAATTTCCGGATAAATACCGATATTTTTACCGGTAGAGTGATTTAATCCCTGAACGAATTCAATTTCCTCTTCAAAGGTATGAACGCGGAAATCAGATTTTCCCATCGGGAAACGGCCCGGATAAGTTTGTACTTTTTTGCCGTTTTCAATATCAAACCCTTCGGTAAACTTCAGGGATTTAATTTCATCCAGCGTAAAATCGATAGCGTAATAGCGCCCATCTTTACGCGCCCGGTCCGGAAAACGGTCAGCGACGTCAGTCACCCGGTCAAGGTAGTGGTCATGGAGGACGACCAGATGGTCGTCCTTTGTCATCACTAAATCCTGTTCCAGATAATCTGCCCCTTGCGCATACGCCATCGCTTTCGCCGGTAGCGTATGCTCCGGCAGATAACCGCTGGCGCCACGGTGGGCGATAACGACTTTTTCAGCCGCCACGGCGCCGCTTCCGATGGTCATTCCTGCCAACATTAACGCCACGCTAAGGTTTTTCAGTGTGGTTTGCATGTTATTAGCCTCCGTTGCGTTTTAACTGCAGCTCATCATGATGGCGTTTTTCGCCAATCATCACGACCACCAGCAGGATTACCGCCAGAATGCTGCCGCCAATCATCACCATAAAGCCGCCATCCCAACCGAAGAAGTCAACGGTATAACCCACAATGGCGCTTGCAGCGACAGAACCGCCCAGGTAACCAAACAGACCGGTAAAGCCCGCCGCCGTACCCGCCGCTTTTTTCGGCGCCAGCTCCAGCGCGTGCAGACCGATCAACATTACCGGGCCGTAGATCAGGAAGCCGATGATAATCATACAAGCCATATCAACGTTCGGGTTGCCTGCCGGGTTCATCCAGTAAACGATGGTCGCGATAGTGACCAGGGTCATAAAGAATACGCCCGTCGCGCCACGGTTGCCGCGGAAAACTTTATCCGACATCCAGCCACACAGCAGCGTGCCCGGAATACCCGCGTATTCATACAGGAAGTAGGCCCAGGAGGATTTATCCAGTGCGAAATGCTTCACTTCTTTCAGGTAGGTCGGCGACCAGTCGAGGATACCGTAGCGCAGCAGGTAGACGAACACGTTGGCGATAGCGATGTACCACAACAGTTTGTTTGGCAGTACGTACTGCATGAAGATCTGCTTCGCAGTCAGCTCTTCTTCCGCTTTTTCGTTGTAGTCGTCCGGATAGTCGTTTTTATACTCTTCGATAGGCGGCAGACCGCAGGATTGCGGCGTATCGCGCATCATTGCGAAAGCGAACAGCGCCACCACAATCGCGCCAAAGGCTGGCATATAGAGCGCCGCTTTCCAGTCGTTAAACCACGCCATCCCCAGCAGGAACAGCAGTGGCGGGATCCCGCCGCCGACGTTATGCGCACAGTTCCAGACCGACACAATGCCGCCGCGTTCTTTCTGCGACCACCAGTGAACCATCGTACGTCCGCACGGCGGCCACCCCATCCCCTGGAACCAGCCGCAAAGGAACAACAGCACAAACATCACGGCGATGCTGGATGTCGCCCAAGGCACAAAGCCCATAAACAACATGACTGCTGCGGCCAGAATCAACCCTGCCGGCAGAAAAACGCGCGGATTCGAGCGATCGGACACCGAACCCATTATAAATTTCGAAAAACCATAAGCGATGGAAATCCCGGACAGCGCAAAGCCCAGATCGCCGCGTGAAAAACCCTGTTCTACCAGGTAGGGCATCGCGAGGGCAAAGTTCTTGCGCACCAGATAATACGCGGCATAGCCAAAGAATATCCCCAGGAAAATCTGCCAGCGTAATCGGCGATAGGTCGGATCAATCTCCGCCGCTGGCAAGCGCGCTTTATGCGGCGCTGGTTTAAAAATACTCAACATATTGTAGCCTCCGTGGCCCGTATTTTATTTAGAGGTAAACACCGCAGTTTGTTCAAACAACCCCGCTGCTCCCAGTGTGGCCGCGATGTTAAGTAAAGATACGTCACGTTAATGTGAATTACAGCACATATTGTTACAGTTTTATGACCAATGTTCAGAAAGGCGCACGAAATCACGTTTCATTTTCGAATAGTGAGCGATTATGCGCGAAATCAAACATTCCATATGATTTGTATGGCTAAATGATAAAAAACGAACTGTGAGGAAAAACAATGAAAACTCGCGACTCGCAAGCAAGTGACGTGATTATCATTGGCGGTGGAGCAACAGGCGCAGGGATCGCCCGCGACTGCGCGCTGCGCGGTTTACGTGTCATTCTGGTGGAACGGCATGATATAGCGACCGGCGCGACCGGGCGTAACCACGGACTGCTGCACAGCGGCGCTCGTTATGCGGTTACCGACGCGGAATCCGCGCGCGAGTGCATTAGTGAAAACCAGATTTTAAAACGGATCGCCCGCCATTGCGTCGAACCGACGGATGGTCTGTTTATTACGTTGCCGGAAGATGATCTTGCGTTTCAGGCCACCTTTATTCGCGCCTGTGAAGCGGCGGGCATTCGCGCTGAAGCCATCGATCCGCAGCAGGCTCGCATCATCGAATCTTCCGTTAACCCTGCGCTCATCGGTGCGGTAAAAGTGCCGGATGGCACCGTGGACCCTTTCCGCCTTACCGCCGCCAATATGCTGGATGCCAGAGAACATGGCGCAATCGTGTTAACGGCGCATGAAGTGACCGGGCTCATTCGTGAAGGCGCAACGGTCTGCGGCGTCCATGTGCGCAACCATCTCACTGGCGAAACCCAGACGCTTCACGCGCCGGTGGTGGTCAATGCGGCAGGTATCTGGGGGCAACGGATCGCCGAATACGCCGACCTGAGTATTCGCATGTTCCCGGCGAAAGGCTCGCTGTTGATCATGGACCATCGGATCAACCAGCATGTCATTAACCGCTGCCGGAAACCATCGGATGCCGACATTCTGGTACCTGGCGATACGATTTCACTGATCGGCACCACCTCTACCCATATTGATTACAATGAGATAGACAACAACCGCGTCACCGCAGATGAAGTCGATATCCTGCTGCGTGAAGGGGAAAAACTGGCCCCTGTCATGGCGAAGACGCGTATTCTGCGCGCGTATTCCGGCGTCCGCCCGCTGGTGGCCAGCGATGACGATCCCAGTGGTCGTAACGTCAGCCGCGGTATTGTGTTGTTCGACCACGCCGAGCGCGACGGGCTTGAAGGCTTCATTACCATTACCGGCGGGAAGCTAATGACTTACCGCCTGATGGCGGAATGGGCGACCGATGCCGTGTGCCGCAAGTTGGGCAATACTCGCCCCTGCATCACGGCGGATACGCCGTTGCCTGGCTCAAAAGAGTCTACAGAACATACGCTGAAACGCATTATCTCGCTTCCCGCGCCGCTACGCGGATCGGCGGTTTATCGGCATGGCGATCGCACGCCGGGGTGGCTGAGTGAAGGCCGCCAACACCGTAGCCTGGTCTGTGAATGCGAGGCCGTCACGGCGGGGGAAGTGCAGTATGCCGTCGAAAACTTAACCGTGAATAGCCTGCTGGATCTGCGCCGTCGCACCCGCGTAGGGATGGGCACTTGCCAGGGCGAGCTATGCGCCTGCCGCGCAGCCGGGCTATTGCAGCGTTTTAATGTGACGACCGCGGCGCAATCTATTACGCAACTCTCTGAATTTCTGAATGAGCGCTGGAAAGGCGTACAACCTGTCGCCTGGGGAGACGCGCTGCGCGAAAGCGAATTCACGCGCTGGGTTTATCAGGGATTATGCGGTCTGGAGAAGGAGCACCAGGATGAAATTTGATACGGTTATTATGGGCGGCGGTCTCGCCGGTTTGCTATGCGGACTGCAACTCCAGCAGCATGGATTACGCTGCGCCATCGTCACCCGCGGACAAAGCGCGCTGCATTTTTCCTCCGGCTCGCTGGATCTACTCAGCGCCCTGCCCGACGGCCAACCGGTGACCGACATTACCGCCGGGCTTGATGCGCTGTGCCGCCAGGCGCCTGAACATCCTTATTCGCGTTTGGGCGCGCAAAAAGTCCTTACGCTGGCGCAACAGGCGCAAACGCTACTTAACGCCAGCGGCGCGCAGTTATACGGCGACGTACAGCAGGCGCACCAGCGTGTCACGCCGCTTGGCACATTGCGTTCAACCTGGCTTAGCTCGCCGGAAGTACCGGTCTGGCCGTTATCCGCACAGCGAATTTGCGTCGTCGGCGTTAGCGGATTACTGGATTTCCAGGCGCACCTTGCGGCAGCGTCGCTGCGCCAACGCGACCTCAACGTGGAAACCGCAGAAATCGACCTTCCGGAACTGGACGTACTGCGTGATAACCCGACGGAATTTCGCGCGGTCAATATTGCGCGTCTGCTTGATAACGAAGAAAAATGGCCACTGCTGTACGACGCGCTGTCGCCAATAGCGACAAACTGCGACATGATCATCATGCCCGCCTGTTTCGGGCTAGCGAACGATACGCTGTGGCGCTGGCTTAACGAACGTCTGCCCTGCGCGCTCACGCTGCTGCCGACGCTGCCGCCATCGGTGCTCGGTATTCGTCTGCACAATCAGCTCCAGCGCCAGTTTGTCCGTCAGGGCGGCATCTGGATGCCGGGCGATGAAGTGAAGAAAGTCACCTGCCGTCACGGTATCGTGAGCGAAATATGGACCCGCAACCATGCTGATATCCCACTGCGCCCGCGTTTTGCCGTACTTGCCAGCGGTAGCTTCTTTAGTAGCGGTCTGGTTGCCGAGCGCGAAGGGATCCGCGAACCTATTTTAGGGCTCGACGTACAGCAAACGGCCACCCGCGCCGAATGGTATCAACAACATTTCTTCGACCCACAGCCCTGGCAGCAGTTTGGCGTCGTGACGGATGACGCCTTCCGCCCCTCCCTTGCGGGCAACACGGTAGAAAATCTGTATGCAATAGGTTCTGTGCTGGCGGGATTCGATCCTATAGCTGAGGGATGCGGCGGCGGTGTCTGCGCAGTCAGCGCCCTCCAGGCCGCGCACCATATCGCTGAGCGTGCAGGAGAACAGCAATGAGCGACACACGTTTTGAAAGTTGTATTAAATGTACGGTGTGCACCACCGCGTGCCCGGTCAGCCGCGTTAATCCTGGCTACCCTGGCCCTAAACAGGCCGGACCGGATGGCGAGCGCCTGCGTCTGAAAGACGGCGCACTGTATGATGAGGCGCTGAAATATTGCATTAACTGCAAACGGTGTGAGGTCGCCTGTCCGTCGGACGTGAAGATTGGCGATATCATCCAGCGCGCCCGCGCGAAATACGATACGACGCGCCCGTCATTGCGTAATTTTATTCTCAGCCATACCGATCTGATGGGCAGCGTTTCAACGCCGTTCGCGCCGGTGGTCAATACCGCCACCGCATTAAAGCCAGTGCGCCAGTTGCTTGATTACGCGCTCAAAATCGATCATCGCCGCACCTTACCAAAATACTCTTTCGGCACCTTCCGCCGCTGGTATCGTAGCGTGGCGGCGCAGCAGGCTAAATACAAAGATCAGGTCGCCTTTTTCCATGGCTGTTTTGTGAATTACAACCATCCGCAGCTCGGAAAAGATCTGATTAAGGTGCTGAACGCAATGGGTACTGGCGTACAGTTACTGAGTAAAGAGAAGTGTTGCGGCGTACCGCTGATCGCTAACGGTTTTACGGATAAAGCTCGCAAACAGGCTATCAGCAATGTGGAGTCGCTACGCGAGGCGATTGCCGTCAAAGGTATTCCGGTCATCGCCACGTCATCCACCTGTACGTTTGCGTTGCGCGATGAATATCCTGAAGTGCTGGACGTGGACAACGCCGGGCTGCGCGAACATATCGAGCTGGCCACCCGCTGGCTATGGCGCAAACTGGATGCCGGGAAAACGCTGCCGCTTAATCCTTTGCCGCTGAAAGTGGTCTACCATACGCCGTGTCATATGGAAAAAATGGGCTGGACGCTTTACACGCTTGAACTGTTGCGGCAAATTCCGGGGCTTGAATTGACGGTACTTGATTCACAGTGCTGCGGCATTGCCGGTACGTATGGATTTAAAAAGGAAAACTATCCGACATCACAGTCCATCGGCGCGCCGCTGTTCCGCCAGATTGAAGAGAGCGGCGCCGACATTGTCGTCACCGATTGTGAAACCTGTAAGTGGCAAATTGAGATGTCTACAAGCAAACGCTGCGAACACCCCATTACGCTACTGGCCCAGGCGCTCGGCTAAGTAAAAAGCGCCGGAGCCCCTCCGGCGCTATTACCCTACTCACCAGGGACGATTTTCCATCAGACATATACCCTTCATACTTCAAGTTGCTTATGTGTTGGCTACGGATTATTTTGGGTATAAACGCGGATGTCTCTTTGCAATAACCTGCCCTATTTGGTTAACCATGACCGCTAACCCACGGTGGCATGACAGATAACGACGTTACTGTTTATAGAGCAATATCTTTTGTATCGCCGCGTTACCAGCCTCCTTTAAAGAGGGGGATAACTGAATATCTCCAATAATAATTGAGTGTTATGTGAATAATAATAAAATCAGGTCTATGCCTGATTTAATATATCTCCCACTAACAATAATATTTTTACAAATAATTATATATGACATCATATTCGTTACTTTCACCTACCAGGAAACAGAGCAAAATGAATATATGTGTAAATTCACTTTACCGATTGAGCACACCGCAATTTCACAGTTTATATTCAGAAGATGTGAGCGATGAGGTGCTTGCGTTGTTGATTGGCGAAGTAGAGAACGGTAATCAGAATTGTATTGATCTGTTATGCAATCTTGCGTTACGCAACGATGACCTGGGACATAAAGTTGAGAAATTACTTTTTGATCTCTTTAGCGGAAAAAGATCGGGATCACCAGATATAGACAAAAAAATCAATCAGGCTTGCCTTGTATTACATCAAATCGCCAATAACGATATAACAAAAAATAACACTGAGTGGAAAAAGCTACATGCCCCTTCCAGATTACTTTATATGGCCGGTTCCGCGACAACCGACCTTTCTAAAAAAATAGGAATAGCACATAAAATTATGGGCGACCAGTTCGCTCAGACAGATCAAGAACAGGTAGGAGTTGAAAATCTTTGGTGTAGTGCGCGAATGTTGTCGTCAGATGAGCTGGCAGCTGCAACGCAAGGTCTGGTTCAAGAATCACCTTTTCTCTCGGTAAACTATCCTATTGGGCTGATTCATCCTACCACCAAAGAAAATATATTAAGCACTCAGCTACTTGAAAAGATGGCTCAATCAGGATTATCTGAAAATGAAGTCTTTCTGATAAATACAGGAGATCACTGGCTTATATGTTTATTTTATAAACTTGCAGAAAAAATAAAATGCCTTATATTTAATACTTATTATAATTTAAATGAAAATACTAAGCAAGAGATTATAGAAGCAGCAAAAATTGCAGGCATATCAGAAAGCGATGAGGTTAATTTTATTGAAATGAATTTACAGAACAATGTACCCAACGGCTGTGGTCTATTTTGTTACCATACAATTCAACTCTTATCGAATGCCGGACAAAACGATCCTGTTACCACACTACGAGAATTTGCGGAAAAATTCTTAACGCTTTCAGTAGAAGAACAAGCACTATTTAACACCCAAACCCGGCGGCAAATATATGAATACAGTCTCCAGTAATGGTGAGTACTTAGAGCCTATCCCATTAGGCTCTTATCCTGAAATGATGCTCTGCCAAGAATTTATAAGTATATAAGGATGGGAAGGCCAAGCCTTCCCACTAAAAGTTCTATGCCGTCAATGATTCAACCACGTCTATCCAGCCATGCTCGCTGGTAATGTCCTCGCCATTAAGCCAACGGCGCAGCATATTTAGCGCCATCACCGCACAAACCTCCTGACGTATTGCCAGACTATACCGATAGGCGCTAAGACGCATGCGTAAGGCATACGTGCCATCCGGCATTTTTCTCAATAACTACGTTTTGCCGTGCTTACTGACTGAACAGATTTAAACATCGCCAACCTGCTGTCCAGCGCCTCGGTGTAGAGCATCGTATCTACCCCGACCGCGACAAAATTCGCGCCCCACGCCAGACATTTCTGCGCCATTGCCGGATCGACCGCCAAAAAACCCGCCGCTTTTCCGGCGGCGCGAATACGATAAATACACGCTTCAATGATCCGCTGCACTTCCGGGTGTCCGGCATTATCGGGGTAACCCAATGAAGCAGAGAGATCTGCCGGACCGATAAAGACGCCATCAATGCCTTCAACCTCCAGAATCGCGTCAAGGTTTTCCAGCGCCACTTTGCTTTCAACCTGCACCAACAGGCAGAGCGACTCATTGGCCTGTGCCATATAGTTGTCGATTCTCCCCCAGCGCGCCGCACGCGCCACGCTCGCGCCAACGCCTCGTTGCCCCAACGGCGGGTATCGGGTAGCGGAAACGACCTGGCGCGCCTGTTCTGCGGTGTCAACCATCGGGATCAGTAGCGTTTGCGCCCCGATGTCCAGTACCTGTTTAATGAGCGCTTTACTTCCCTCGATCGGGCGAATCACCGGCTGGCTGGCGTATGGGGCGATGGCCTGTAACTGATGATACAAGTCCTGCACCGTATTAGGCGCGTGCTCGCCATCTATTAACAACCAGTCATAACCCGACGTCGCCGCAATCTCCGCCATATAAGAGGTGGTTGAACTGAGCCACAAACCAATTTGCGTATCCCTTTTACGTAATCCTTCTTTAAAAGGATTTGATAACAATGCGTTCATAGCGATCCTTACAACGTAGATAAGATTAATGATGCGCAGCGCCGGATTGCGCCACCGGACGATTAACGCTCAGCGTGAAGATAATTAATGAGCCAATGATGGCGACTCCGGCCAGCGTCAGCAGGCCCGCCGCATCGCTGGCAAACAACGTTTCCGCTTTTACGCGCAGAATTGGGGCAATAAAACCGCCCACAGCGCCAAACAGATTAACGAAACCAATTCCTGCCGCCAGAGCCGTACCGGAAAGTAGCTGCGTTGGCATGGTCCAGAATACGGGCTGAACGGCAATAAATCCTACTGCTGCAACACAGAGCGCCAGAATAGCGAGCACCGGAGAAACCAGACCTGACAGGCCAATGCCAATGCCCGCAGCCAGTAGCGTCACTGCCACAACGTTACGGCGATCGCCGGTACGGTCGGAGTAGCGAGGAATAAGCCATGTGCCAAGCAAAGCCGCCACCCAGGGAACCGCTGTTACCACCGAAGCGGTAAAGCCCACTTTAGTGCCCAATAGCGCGGCAACCTGGGTCGGCAGGAAAAAGATGAGTCCGTATACCGCCACCTGAATCGTCAGATAAATAATAGCCAGTTGCCAGACGCGTCCATTACGCAGCGCATCCGCAAGCCTTGACGTGACCTTTTTTTCTTCTTCGCTCGCCAGTTGCCTGATAAGCGCGTTCTTTTCTTCCAGGCTAAGAAAACGCGCCTGCTGCGGAGTGTCATCAAGCCAGAAAAAGGTGAATATCCCTGCGCCAATCGCCAGTAGGCCTTCGATAACGAACATCCAGAACCATCCCGGGTGCCCCATAAAACCATGCATCTCCAGCAGAGCGCCGGAGAGCGGCGAACCCAACGTTAACGCCAGCGGCGCCCCCATATAAAATAGCCCCATAATGCTGGCACGGTTACGCTGCGGGAACCATTGTGAAGTTAGATAGATCATGCCGGGGAAAAATCCAGCCTCCGCCGCGCCCAATAGCGTGCGGATTATCAGAAATTTTGCTTCACTATCCGCCCAGGCCATCGCAGCAGAGAGAAAGCCCCACAGCAGGGTAGTCGTGCCGATCCAGGTTCTTGCGCCAAATTTGCGCATCAGCAGGTTAGCCGGTACGCCAAGGAAAGCGTAAACCACAAAGAAAATACCGGCCCCTAGCGCGTAGGCTTCATTACTTAGCCCGGTATCTATCTGATAGGTCTCTTTGGCAAAACCAATATTTGAACGATCCAGAAACGCCAGAACATACAGTGCCAACATAAAAGGAATTAAACGTGCGCGGTTTTTCTTCACTACGCCGTCAAGTAAAGTGATGCTCATAGCAATATCCTCAACAGGATAAGGGCGTTGCCGTACAAAGGCAACGCACGAGTTATTAGTGGCTATAAGGGCGTTTCAAGTGACAGTCACGGTTAAGCTCGACGCCGAAGCCCGGCTTATCCAGCACTGATTTATGGATGCGTCCATTCACCGGCACCGGCTCATCCAGGAGAATCGGGTCAAATTGCGGACGCAGGGTGGAACAGTCCGGGCTGGTCATCAGGAACTCGCTGAAAGGGGTATTAGTGAAAGTAATAACTGCATGGTGCGAATAGACAGACGAACCGTGCGGCACCACCAGTTGCCCGCGCGATTTGGCAAGCGCGGCGATCTCAACCAGCGTGGTTAATCCGCCGCACCAACCAACATCCGGCTGCATAATATCAATGCCGGTTTCTGCCAGAGTGCGGAAGGATTGCAGCGTACCATGGTGTTCGCCGCTGGTAACCATCATCCCTGCAGGCGCGTTGCGTTTTAATTCGCGATAGCCTTCATACTGCTGCGGCGGCAGACACTCTTCAATCCATTTGAGATTAAATGGCGCACAGGCGTGAGCCAGTTTAGTCGCATAGTTCACATCCTGACTCATCCAGCAGTCGAGCATCAGCCAGAAATCCGGCCCGCACTTTTCACGCATATCCGCCACCATCGCGGCATCTTTACGGATCCCCGCATCACCATCGTGCGGCCCCCAGTGAGTCGGCATTTTACCGCCGATAAAGCCCATTTCTTTAGCCAGATCCGGGCGTGCGCCGGTGGCGTAAAACTGAATTTCATCGCGCACCGCTCCGCCCAGCAATTTATAAACCGGCAGCCCAACCACCTTGCCAAACAGATCCCACAGCGCCAGATCCACACAGGAAATCGTGTTCATCACCAGACCGCCGGAACCGGAGTAGTACATGGTCGCGCCGAGCATCTGATCGTGAATAAGTTTGATATCGCTTACGCATTTGCCTTCAATAAACCGGTTAAGATGTTTTTCTACGATAAAACAGCCCATCTCCCCTGCTGTCGAAACGGCGAACCCCGTCTGCCCATTTTCCGCCTCTACTTCGACAATCAGCGTCCCTAACACGTTGATCCCAAAAGACTGACGAGACTGCTCATAGTCGCGATATTTGCTCATGGGAGTGGCGATATGGTCATCAATCCAGTGATTTCCTCCCTGGTCGTGATAATCCCCGCCGCCAGCCCCTTTCTCTGCGGTAGCGCCCCCAATAAACCAGGCTCGAACGTGTTTAATTTTAGGAAGAGTCATAATATTCTCCATTTTAAGATGCGAGTGAGTCGAAGGGACTTTTCCATCCCAACAGGCGTGAAATATCTTTGGCACAGGCAATAGCTTTACCGGCCAAATAATCTAGATTCTCTTCGTTGATTTGCAGGCGCGTGCCGACCACTGAAATTGCCGCGGTCCGTTCGTTTCTGGCATTAAATACCGGTGCGGCAACGCAGCGGACATCCGGATAATCCTCCCCGTTATCAAAGCTCCATCCTCGCTGGCGAATGCGTTCCAGCTCATCATTCAATTGTTGCGGCTCGGTGATGGTGGTCAGCGTGGCTCGCTCCCATACCAGTTGTTCAATAATGGCTTTGCGTACGGCGGCCGGCTGCCATGCCAGCAGGCATTTGCCGATGCCGGAACGATAAAGAGAGAGGCTTTTCCCCTCATGCGAGCGCACGCTGATAGTGGATGAGGATTCCACTTTCAGTATGTAATACGCATTTTCGTGGTCGATGATCCCCAAGTGACACAGCAGCCCGGTTTCATCCATCAGTTGTGTTAGACGAGGACGCGCCAGCTCCCGCAGATCCATCTTGCTGAGCGCATGACCCGACAATTCAACGAGCTTAGTCCACAGGCAGTAGTTATCCTGATGATCGAGGCTAATAAATCGCTGACGTTTTAATTCATTCAACAGCAGGTACGCGGTGCTTTTTGGAATACGCAGCGTTTCAATAATGATTGCCGCGCTGCATGGGCCAATACGCGCGATCAAATTGAGGATGTCGATTGCGCGAGTAAGAGCCGGGACTTTACTTGATTCCAACATATTGGACTCCAGTCTGAGACACTGGAATCAGTGTGAAAGGTCAGTAGGGAAAAAATTGTGAAGCGCGTCAAAGCTTATCCGCCTTCCAACGGAGTGGAAGGGTTAACCATATAAATGTGAATTAACGCACGTATTACTTTGTATTCAGTACAATTGGCTGGACAAAAAAGCAGATAATATTGCCGGATAATGGCATAGCGGCCTTATCCGGCTCACGATGTCGTTCCCATCGCAGATAAGAGAAAGGGATTATGATGTCAATGATTCAACCACGTCTATCCAGCCATGCTCGCTGATAATGTCCTCGCCATTAAGCCAGCGGCGCAGCATATTTAGCGCCATCATCGCGCAGACCTCCTGACGTATTGCCAGACTATACCGATTGGCGCTAAAACGCACGCGTAAGGCATACGTGCCATCCGGCGTCGCCAGCGCGAAATTAAGATGTTCGTTTTCCAGCCCCGACACGGCCAGCGCCAGACCGGCATAATGATTGCTGCGTCGTTCTGTCGTCCAGTGCGCCGTTTGCGCCAGCGTCTCTTCCTGAGAAGGAACGACTTCGCTGGCAAGAACAGGCGCCCCGGCGCGGGAAAGCTGTAGCGCCAGTAAGCCGCTGGTGTATTGCTCGCTCAACGTCAGACTCAACTGCCTTTCCTGCAGGCGGCGGGCTATTTGCGCCGGCAGATTTTCCGTACCTTCAAAAATCAGACTCTGCCCGGCAACCCGTTTGACCTCTGGCCATAACGCCAGCATCGCCTCCCGTTGCGTCGCCGGGCCGGTCAATTTCAGTTCAATGATCGGCATTGATGAGCGATACCCCATCGTCACGCCGGGCGGCAACGGCAGTGAATCGAGACGCTGCGCGAGGTCGCTTTCTGAACGTCCAAAAGTCGTTAACCGCAGGCAAAGCGGCGGCTCCGGCAGCGAAAAACGCGCGCGTAACCGCGGTAAGATTTCCTTCTCCACCATAACCTTAAATTCCGACGGTACGCCGGGGGTGAAAAACATCAGGCAGCGGTTGAGCTGTAGCGCAAATCCACAGGCCGTGCCGACCGGATTATTAATAAACTCCGCGCTGGCAGGCAGTTCCGCCTGTTTACGGTTGCTCGGCGCCATCACGCGACCGCGCTGCTGAAAGTAACGTTCCATTTCGGTCAGCCACGCCTGGTGCAGTACTAATCCTTCGCCTTTTGCCGTTGCCGCGGCGAGCGCGCTTAAATCATCGCTGGTCGGCCCTAACCCGCCATTAACAATCAAAACATCAGCATGTTGACTGCGTTCACGCAAGATAGCGACCAGACTGTCCAGGTTATCGCCTACCGTATTTCGCCGTGATAACGGAACGCCCTGATGAAAGAAAAAATCAGCCAGCCAGGCGGCATTGGTGTCAACGATTTGTCCGTGCAACACCTCATCCCCGGTGGATAGCATTTCCACATTTAGCATTGTGTTCTCCTGCTCTTATGATGAAAACACTATAACGCAAAGAGGAATAGGACGTGGAAAGAAGAATGACGGGAAAAAGAGGAATATGGCGCGACGATTGCCGCGCCGTTAGCATCAAAAGCTGGCGTTTACGCCAACATAAGGGCCGTCAGCAATCGCATTATCGCGGTTGCCGTCTTTACCCGCCAGGTTCAGGTAACGATAACCGGCTTCAATGCTCAGCGGGCGCATAATGGTGAAACGCGCGCCTGCATTCGCTTCTTCATAACTGTCGATACCGCTGGACAGCGAATCTGGTGAATAATAATACTCGCCGAACAGACGGAAGCTGTTGCCGATTTTCCATTGTAGCCCACCGCCGACAGCCGCCGCATAGCCTTCATCGCTGTCTTTCGGATTGGTATAAATACCTTTACCGCCGACCGTCGCCAGCAGCGGTCCCACCGGAATGTTCAGCCCCAGACCCACGCCCGCAGCATCGCCATCATCATCGTTGTGCATCCAGTTGCCGCTTAGCGCCAGTCCCGTCGATTCCGTACCAAAACCCACGCCAATGTTGGTGTAATCTTCGCCCGCCTGGCCGCTAATACTGATGGCCTGCGCCGATGCAGAAACGAACAGCATTCCGGCAAAACCTAATAATATGCTTTTTTTCATTTTTACCCTTTCCAGCAAGCACATAAAGAAAAACTCCCCAAAACGGCAGAATTGTACTGCCAGACGCTGAGGAATCAATGCACTAAAAAACCATTCCAAAAACATATTGTAACGAAATACTACTTTCGCCATGCCGCATCATTGCGCCATCACATGGCGACGCCTGCATCAACTGGATTAACAAAAAACGCAGTCTGCGTTATCGCTTCCATTTTTCACAAAGAATTTCGCAGAATGATTTGTTAAGCTGACGACCTGGTGGTTTAAGGAAGCGACTTATGCGTCAACGAACTATAGTTTGCCCATTAATTCAAAATGATGGCTGTTATCTGCTGTGCAAAATGGCCGACAACCGCGGCGTCTTTCCCGGTCAGTGGGCGCTGTCGGGCGGCGGGGTCGAGCCGGGCGAACGCATTGAAGAGGCGCTGCGTCGGGAGATTCGGGAAGAACTCGGCGAACAACTGATTCTGAGCGATATTACGCCGTGGACCTTCCGCGACGATATCCGCGTTAAAACCTACGCTGATGGCAGACAAGAAGAGATTTATATGATTTATCTCATCTTCGACTGTGTTTCCGCTAATCGCGATATATGTATTAACGACGAATTTCAGGACTACGCCTGGGTCAAGCCAGAAGAACTGGCGCTGTATGATTTGAATGTAGCGACACGCCACACATTAGCATTGAAAGGGTTATTATAATGACGACAGCCGCTTCAGGCTGTCTTTACGCTTTTAACATGCGGCTAGCCGGGAACAAATTCACCATCTAAAAAGAGTTTTCCGTTTTCCGCATGCATAACGAGCGCATTAAGATAGTCCGGATCAAACTTTACGCCGCGCTTATTTTTTGCAATATACGTCAAACAATGATTATGGGTAAAAATGACTATATTTTTATTCTGCGACTTTTTCAGTAACGTATTGATTGAAGCATAAATACCGCTGCCGCAATCCATCATTTTTTTATCCACCGTAAGCGACCTGCCCGCGGAAAACCAGGTTGCCGACTGGATGGTGCGCACCGTATTACTGGAATAGAGATTGTAATTTTGTATATCGGCACTGAAGGCTTTACCCAGCGCTCTGGCATCTTGCGCACCGTTGACCGTAATCCCCGTGCTGTCTGACAGGCAGGTATTATCGGAACGATCGCACCGCTCGACATGGCGGAATAACACGACTACCGGATGCTGCTTCGCCAGCGCCGCCAGCGCTTTACCGTTAATCTGCGGTAGACCGTTACCACTCCAGGCATGTTGTGAGGTCAACCCGGCGATAATAACCAACGCCCCCGCCAGAGTCGCGAGATAGCGTTTGTTTTTAATAAAGCGTAGGGTAAATGCCAGCACATTAACCTCTCAGGCAGACAGTGCAGCTAACTTAATAGCAATACAATTAAAATGAAATTCCGCGACGGAAGACCAGACCAGAAACATAAAAACAGCTTTTGGGCATGCATAAAATGCCTTAAACTTTCGGCGAAAGCAAAGCATAATTCCGTTAAAAATTATCTTTTTACTTCACCTTAATTTCTTAATATTAATTTAATCTTCATCCAGTAGGGTTCAGCTAAATGCGTTAAAAAATAAGCCCTTTTCTATTGCCGAAATATTTGAAAAGCGGCTTTCAATGGCTGAAGGAAAAATGATGTCGGACTTTTTGCCTTTCTCCCGTCCGGCGATGGGCGCGGAAGAGCTCGCTGCCGTTAAGACCGTACTGGACTCAGGTTGGATAACAACCGGCCCGAAAAATCAGGAACTGGAAGCGGCATTTTGTCGGCTAACAGGCAATCAATATGCCGTTGCCGTCAGTTCAGCCACTGCCGGTATGCACATCGCGTTGATGGCGCTGGGCATTGGTGAAGGCGACGAGGTCATTACACCGTCAATGACGTGGGTTTCTACGCTAAATATGATCGTTTTACTCGGCGCGAACCCCGTCATGGTCGATGTCGATCGCGATACGCTGATGGTCACACCTGAACATATCGAAGCCGCGATTACGCCACAAACCAAAGCAATTATCCCCGTCCACTACGCTGGCGCGCCCGCCGATCTGGACGCTATTTACGCTCTTGGCGAGCGTTATGGCATTCCGGTGATTGAAGACGCGGCGCACGCGACAGGAACCAGCTACAAAGGTCTCCACATTGGCGCCCGGGGCACCGCGATTTTCTCCTTCCACGCCATTAAGAACATTACCTGCGCTGAAGGCGGTATCGTCGTCACGGATAACCCGCAATTCGCCGATAAACTGCGCAGTCTCAAGTTTCACGGGCTTGGCGTTGATGCCTGGGATCGACAGAGCGGAGGACGCGCGCCACAAGCGGAAGTCCTGGCGCCGGGCTACAAATATAATTTGCCCGACCTCAACGCCGCTATCGCGCTTGCTCAGTTACAGAAACTGGATGCGCTTAACGCTCGCCGCGCCGCCATCGCAGCGCAGTACCACCAGGCAATGGCAGACCTGCCTTTTCAGCCTCTGAGCCTTCCGTCGTGGGAGCATATTCACGCCTGGCATTTATTCATTATCCGGGTCGATGAAGCCCGCTGCGGTATTACCCGGGATGCTCTGATGGCATCGCTGAAAACGAAAGGCATCGGCACAGGGCTGCATTTCCGCGCCGCGCATACGCAAAAATATTATCGCGAACGTTTCCCAACGCTCACGCTGCCTGACACCGAGTGGAACAGCGAACGGATCTGCTCACTGCCGCTCTTCCCGGACATGACCGAGAGTGACTTTGATCGGGTCATTACCGCCCTTCATCAGATAGCAGGACAATAAGCATGTTTGACGCCGCCCCCATAAAAAAAGTCTCGGTGGTTATTCCTGTCTATAACGAACAGGAAAGCCTGCCGGAATTAATAAGACGCACCACCACCGCCTGCGAGAGCCTGGGCAAAGCGTGGGAGATTTTATTGATAGATGATGGTAGCAGCGATAGCTCGGCGGAGCTGATGGTTAAGGCGTCCCAGGAGGCCGATAGCCATATCATCTCTATTTTACTCAACCGTAACTACGGTCAACATGCAGCAATTATGGCGGGGTTTAGCCATGTAAGCGGCGATCTTATCATTACGCTGGATGCCGATCTGCAAAACCCGCCGGAAGAGATCCCACGTCTGGTGGCGAAAGCCGATGAAGGGTTCGATGTGGTAGGCACCGTGCGCCAGAACCGACAGGACAGCCTGTTTCGCAAATCGGCGTCAAAAATCATTAATCTACTGATCCAGCGCACAACGGGCAAAGCGATGGGCGATTACGGCTGCATGTTACGCGCCTATCGCCGCCCTATTATCGATACTATGTTGCGCTGCCATGAACGCAGCACCTTTATCCCTATTCTGGCCAACATTTTCGCTCGTCGGGCTACCGAAATCCCGGTGCATCACGCTGAACGTGAATTTGGCGACTCTAAATACAGTTTTATGCGTCTCATTAACCTGATGTATGACCTGGTGACCTGTCTGACGACGACGCCGCTGCGCCTGTTGAGCCTGCTGGGCAGCGTTATCGCCATCGGCGGGTTTAGTCTGTCGGTATTGCTTATTGTACTTCGCCTGGCGCTGGGACCGCAGTGGGCGGCGGAAGGCGTATTTATGCTCTTTGCCGTTCTGTTTACCTTCATCGGCGCGCAATTCATCGGTATGGGGCTACTGGGCGAATACATTGGTCGCATTTATAACGATGTCCGCGCCCGCCCCCGCTATTTTGTTCAACAAGTTATCTACCCGGAAAGCACGCCGTTTACTGAGGAAAGTCACCAATGAAAGCCGTTATTTTTGCCTATCACGATATGGGATGTCAGGGCGTGCAGGCCGTACTGGATGCCGGGTATGAGATTGCCGCGATTTTTACTCATGCCGACAATCCTGCGGAAAACACCTTTTTTGGCTCCGTCTCCCGGCTGGCGGCAGGATTAGGGATTCCGGTTTATGCGCCGGATAACGTAAATCATCCTATCTGGGTCGACCGCATCGCTGAGCTTGCGCCGGATATTATTTTTTCGTTCTATTACCGCAACCTGTTAAGCGAAGAAATTCTGCACCTCGCCCCGGCTGGCGCGTTCAATCTGCACGGTTCTCTATTGCCTGCCTATCGTGGCCGTGCGCCGCTAAACTGGGTTCTGGTT
Organism: Salmonella sp. SAL00653; assembly: GCF_046552515.1. Classification (NCBI taxonomy): domain Bacteria; kingdom Pseudomonadati; phylum Pseudomonadota; class Gammaproteobacteria; order Enterobacterales; family Enterobacteriaceae; genus Salmonella; species Salmonella sp. SAL00653. Next base: position 109,213 of record NZ_JBGDTY010000012.1, on the reverse strand, counting down.
AACGGCGAAAGCGAAACGGGCGTAACGCTGCATCGTATGGTCAAACGTGCCGACGCCGGAGAGATTGTCGCCAGTCAACGCGTTGCTATTGCGCAGGACGATGTTGCGCTTACCCTGCATCATAAGCTATGTCAGGCCGCGCGCCAGTTGCTTAATAGCATCCTGCCCACCATGAAATGCGGCGATATACCTTCTGTTCCTCAGCGTGAGTCTGACGCTACATATTATGGTCGCCGCAGGCCGGAAGATGGCCTTATCGACTGGCACAAACCGGTTTCCACGGTGCATAACCTGGTGCGGGCGGTAGCCGCCCCCTGGCCCGGCGCGTTCAGCTATAACGGCTCGCAAAAATTCACTATCTGGTCTTCCCGAATTTGTCCGGATGCGCAAGGCGTGCTTCCCGGCTCGGTAATTTCGGTCTCTCCGCTGCGGGTCGCCTGCGCCGATGGCGCGCTGGAGATTATTACCGGCCAGGCCGGAGACGGTATTACTGTACAGGGCTCGCAGCTTGCACAGACGCTTGGTCTGGTGGCGGGCGCGCGTTTGAACCGTCCACCAGCGACCAGCGGTAAACGTCGCATTCGCGTTCTCATCCTCGGCGTCAACGGTTTTATCGGCAATCATTTGACCGAACGGTTACTGAATGAAGAGAATTACGAGGTCTACGGTATGGATATCGGCAGCAACGCCATTAGCCGGTTCCTGCTCCACCCTCACTTTCATTTCGTGGAGGGAGATATCAGCATCCACTCAGAATGGATCGAATATCATGTCAAAAATGCGATGTCGTACTGCCGCTGGTAGCAATTGCAACCCCGATTGAATACACCCGCAACCCGCTGCGCGTCTTTGAACTTGATTTTGAAGAAAACCTGCGGATTATCCGTTATTGCGTGAAATACCGTAAACGCGTGGTTTTCCCGTCTACCTCTGAAGTGTACGGCATGTGTACGGACGCCTCTTTTGACGAGGACAAATCGAATCTGATCGTCGGGCCGGTGAATAAGCCGCGCTGGATTTACTCCGTTTCCAAACAGCTTCTCGACCGGGTGATTTGGGCTTATGGCGAAAAAGAGGGATTGCGCTTCACGCTTTTCCGTCCCTTTAACTGGATGGGGCCGCGGCTGGATAGCCTGAGCGCAGCGCGTATCGGCAGTTCACGCGCAATAACGCAGTTGATTCTGAACCTGGTAGAAGGGACGCCGATCAAGCTTATCGACGGCGGTCAGCAGAAGCGCTGTTTTACCGATATTCGTGACGGGATCGAAGCATTATTCCGCATTATTGTGAATGAGGGCGATCGGTGCGATGGCAAAATCATTAATATCGGCACCCCTGACAACGAAGCCAGTATTCAGGAACTGGCGACGCTGTTGCTCGATAGTTTTGACAAGCATCCACTGCGCTGCCATTTCCCACCGTTTGCCGGTTTCCAGGTCGTCGCAAGCCGTAGTTATTACGGCAAGGGTTATCAGGATGTCGCACACCGGAAACCCAGTATCGACAATGCCAGGCGCTGTCTGGGCTGGGAGCCGTCTATTGCGATGCGTGATACGGTTGAAGAAACGCTGGACTTCTTTCTGCGCAGCGTAGATGTCGCGGAACGCGCATCATGACGAAAGTCGGTTTACGCATTGATGTTGATACCTTGCGAGGAACGCGTGAAGGTGTTCCCCGGCTGCTGGCGACATTGCATCGCCACGGCGTTCAGGCCAGCTTTTTCTTCAGCGTCGGGCCGGACAATATGGGACGTCATCTTTGGCGTCTGATAAGACCGCGATTTTTATGGAAAATGCTACGTTCAAACGCCGCCTCGCTCTACGGCTGGGATATCCTGCTGGCCGGTACCGCCTGGCCGGGAAAAAATATCGGCAACGCCAATGCCGGGATTATTCGTGAAACGGCAACATACCATGAGACGGGACTACATGCCTGGGATCACCATGCGTGGCAGACTCACAGCGGCCACTGGAGTATCCGCCAGCTTGAAGAAGATATTGCGCGCGGCATAACGGCGCTTGAGGCCATTATCGGAAAACCCGTCACCTGCTCAGCCGCGGCCGGCTGGCGAGCGGATGGGCGCGTTGTTCGTGCGAAGGAGTCGTTCAACCTGAGGTATAACAGCGATTGCCGTGGAACCACCTTATTCCGTCCGCTACTGATGCCGGGCCAGACAGGGACGCCGCAAATCCCGGTCACCTTACCCACGTGGGATGAGGTTATCGGCCCCGCCGTTCAGGCGCAGTCGTTCAATACCTGGATTATCTCCCGTATGTTGCAGGACAAAGGCACGCCGGTATATACCATCCATGCGGAAGTAGAAGGTATTGTCCATCAGCCGCTGTTTGAAGATTTGCTCGTTCGTGCACGCGATGCGGGGATCACCTTTTGTCCTCTGGGCGAACTGCTGCCGGCATCGCCTGAGTCTCTGCCGTTGGGGCAAATTGTACGTGGACACATCCCTGGCCGTGAAGGTTGGCTGGGGTGTCAACAGGCAGCGAGCGCCTCATGATGAAATCGATACGCTATTATCTGGCTTTCGCCGCGTTTATCGCGCTCTACTATGTTATTCCTGTCAACAGCCGCCTGCTCTGGCAGCCGGATGAAACGCGCTATGCCGAAATAAGTCGGGAGATGCTGGCGTCTGGCGACTGGATCGTGCCGCATTTTCTGGGATTACGTTATTTTGAAAAACCGATAGCCGGTTACTGGATAAACAGTCTGGGTCAGTGGCTTTTTGGCGCTACCAATTTTGGCGTGCGGGCTGGCGCTATTTTAACGACATTGCTGGCCGCAGCGCTGGTGGCGTGGCTGACGTTCCGCTTATGGCGGGATAAACGTACCGCGTTGCTCGCCTCCGTTATCTTTCTCTCCCTCTTTGCCGTTTACAGTATCGGGACGTATGCGGTACTCGACCCGATGATCGCGCTTTGGCTTACGGCCGGGATGTGTTGTTTCTGGCAGGGGATGCAGGCCACGACCCGAACGGGCAAGATTGGGATGTTTTTGCTACTGGGCGCAACCTGCGGTCTGGGTGTATTAACTAAAGGCTTCCTCGCCCTGGCCGTACCGGTGGTGAGCGTGCTGCCGTGGGTCATTGTCCAGAAACGCTGGAAGGACTTTTTGCTTTACGGCTGGCTGGCGGTCTTGAGCTGCTTTGTGGTTGTCCTTCCCTGGGCGATCGCCATTGCGCAGCGCGAAGCCGATTTCTGGCATTACTTTTTCTGGGTGGAGCATATCCAGCGATTCGCCATGAGCGATGCCCAGCATAAGGCCCCTTTCTGGTACTATCTGCCGGTACTGCTCGCGGGAAGTTTACCGTGGCTGGGGTTACTGCCTGGCGCGCTTAAACTGGGCTGGCGCGAGCGAAACGGCGCATTCTATTTGCTCGGATGGACGATCATGCCGCTTCTCTTTTTCAGCATTGCGAAAGGGAAACTGCCCACCTATGTTCTTTCCTGTTTCGCACCGATAGCGATACTCATGGCGCGCTTCGTCCTGCATAACGTAAAAGAAGGCATCGCCGCGCTGCGTGTCAACGGCGGGATCAACCTGGTGTTCGGGTTAGTCGGGATCGTCACAGCGTTTGTCGTCTCCTCATGGGGCCCGCTGAAATCGCTGGTGTGGACGCATATCGAAACCTATAAAGTGTTTTGCGTCTGGGGCGTCTTTACTGTTTGGGCGTTTGTGGGCTGGTATAGCCTCTGTCATAGCCAAAAATACCTATTACCCGCGTTTTGTCCGCTGGGACTGGCGCTGCTGTTCGGCTTTTCCGTCCCCGACAGGGTGATGGAATCCAAACAGCCCCAGTTTTTTGTCGAAATGACCCAGGCGCCTTTGGCATCAAGCCGCTATATTCTTGCCGACAGCGTGGGCGTCGCCGCCGGGCTGGCCTGGAGTCTGAAACGAGACGATATTATGCTCTACGGACACGCGGGCGAACTCAGGTATGGTCTTAGCTATCCTGATGTACAGAATAAATTCGTTAAAGCCGACGATTTTAACGCCTGGCTCAACCAGCATCGTCAGGAGGGCATTATTACGCTAGTACTTTCAATAGACAAAGACGAAGACATCAGCGCTCTTTCCCTTCCCCCTGCGGACAATGTTGATTATCAGGGGCGTCTGGTGTTAATTCAGTATCGGCCTAAATGATCGGCATCGTTCTGGTGCTTGCCAGTCTGCTCAGCGTTGGCGGTCAGCTCTGCCAGAAGCAAGCGACACGGCCATTGACGACGGGCAGACGCCGCCGTCACCTCATGCTGTGGCTGGGCCTGGCGCTGATATGCATGGGTGCAGCGATGGTGCTGTGGCTGCTGGTGCTACAAACCCTGCCGGTGGGAATTGCTTACCCGATGTTGAGTCTGAATTTTGTCTGGGTCACGCTGGCGGCCTGGAAAATCTGGCATGAACAGGTTCCGCCCCGCCACTGGTTGGGCGTCGCATTAATTATCAGCGGCATTATCATTCTGGGGAGTGCGGCATAATGGGCGTAATGTGGGGACTGATAAGCGTTGCGATTGCCTCCCTCGCCCAGTTGAGTTTAGGATTCGCCATGATGCGACTGCCATCGATAGCGCATCCACTGGCGTTTATTTCCGGGCTGGGCGCATTTAATGCCGCGACCCTGGCACTATTCGCCGGTTTGGCGGGGTATCTGGTTTCCGTCTTCTGCTGGCAGAAAACATTACACACGCTCGCGCTCAGCAAAGCCTATGCGCTGCTGAGTCTCAGTTATGTGCTTGTCTGGGTAGCCTCAATGTTGTTACCCGGTTTGCAAGGCGCTTTCAGCCTAAAAGCGATGCTCGGCGTATTGTGCATTATGGCGGGGGTAATGCTGATTTTTCTGCCCGCCAGATCATGATGGCTTGCGCGTCAATCGCTACCATTCGTCGCAGGAATAACAGCGTGCATCAACGATTTTTAAGGTCTGGTGTTTTTCCCGATTAATACAATACTGCGCATCCTGTAAAGGCGACAGGATATCGCCGGGACTCAGTAATATCATGGAATTCGCCTCGGCGATCATTTTTAGCGAACCGCCGCTATCGCACAGCACCAGAACATGGCACGCCCTCTTTTTGACATAATGCGATTTCTTAACCAACCATTCCATAGCGCCCCCGTTTCACGCTGATTGTTCATAACACGTTACACATCAACGGATAAACAAAACGGCAATAGCGATGGAATGGTTGTATATTAACCTAACATTAATTTTTACAGATCTTACACACCCACTGCTGGAGCGCACGGCGAGATATTTTAATCCCTCCGTTTTTCAGTTCTGACGGCAGCGTCAACCAGCGAACCGGCTGTTGAAAACGCGCCAGCTTATCACGGACCCATTCAGCGAGGTTCGCGTCTCCGGCCTGCGATGCATACTCCACAACCGCAACGGGACGATGACCAAACTCTTTATCTTCTACCGGCACGACGAAGGCTTGTTGCACCAGCGGATGCGCATTAATAACGCGTTCGACTTCCTCCGGCTGAATGCCTTCGCCGCCGCTAAAGAACAGGTTGTCCAGCCGCCCGGCGATGGTTAGCCTGCCGTGGTTCAGCTCGCCGCGATCGCGCGTGGCAAACCAGCCTTCGTCATTAACCAGCGGGATCAGTTTGCCATCACGCCAGTAACCTTCCGCCATACTGGCGGCGCGCAGCCAGACTTCATTATCGACGATTCTGATCTCTCTGCCAGGAAGCGGCGCGCCAACATCATCCGAACCATCGGCCTCTTTGGCGCATACCGTAGACGCGAACTCCGTGAGCCCATACCCGCACCAGCAGCGAATCCCTTGTTTGCTGGCCTGGTCGGTGAGTTCAACCGGAATCACCGCGCCGCCGAGCAAAACGGCTTTCAGCATCACCGCCGCCCGATTCGCCAGCAGCCGCCACAGCTGCGTCGGCACCAGCGAAGCATGAGTACACCCTGCCAGCATCTGCTCCAGCGGTTGCTTATCGCGTACCGTCATGCGCGCCCCGGCAAAGAGCCAACGCCACATAATACCCTGCCCGGATACATGAAACAGCGGCAGCGATAGCAGCCAGTCATCCTGAGGGCCAAACGGCATTAGCGAAAGCACCCCCTGCGCGCTGGCAAGATGCGCCTGGCACGTATGTACAGCCGCTTTTGGCAATCCTGTGGAACCCGATGTCAGCGTCATGGAAACCAGACGCTGCGGTTGCCAGGCCACAGCATACGCCGCTGTACTCTTTTGTATCTGCAACGCGGTTAATCCAGAAAACGCATTTTCGCCTTCCAGTGTCAGCGCAAAACGCAGCGTTAACTTCGGCACCAGCGCCTCCAGCAATGTCTGGGGCAACTGCGGGTTGACGGGCAGAACCCGCGCGCCGCACTGCATCAGCGCAAGCCATGCCAACAGAGTGCGCGGCTGATTCCCGGCGCGCAGCAGGACACCATCGCCCTCGCGTACGCCCTGCGCGGCAAACCCGCCCGCCAGCACATCAATACACTCACAGAGGGCGCGCCAGCTTAGCACTTCATCGTTCAGGCGCAGAGCGGGCGCCTGACTGCGAACCTGACGCCAGTGGCGCCACGGCCAATCCGTGAATGTCATAACAGTCGTTCCAGCTCCTCACGCTTCAGACAAGGCAACGCGCTACCGGGCCAGGGGCGAATCTGTTGCGCCTGCATCAGATGCAAGGTATCCAGTCCAGGCAGCGTTCCCGGCGTCAACCAGGCGGCAATCCGCGCCAGTTGCGTCAGGCCGAGGCTGGACTCGATCGAAGAGCTGATGACCGCCGTCAGTCCCAACGCATGGGCGGCAGCGACTTGCTCACGCACTTTATCAAGCGATCCGGTCAGCGTAGGTTTGATAACCACAGCCCTGACGCCCTCTTCGGCTTCAAAGGTGAAATCCGCTTCGCGCAGACTTTCGTCCCAGGCAATCGCGATGCCGGTTTCACGGGCAAAGGCGCGGGAATCATCCCGCGTCTTACACGGTTCTTCGAGAAAGGCGATACGAGCGCGGTAATCCGGATTAACATACTTTGCGAACTGTTGGGCTTTTAGCGGCGTCCAGGCGCGATTCGCATCCAGACGCAGATGCAGATCCGGGATCGCCTCCAGCAGCAAATTAACCACCATGCCGTCGCGTACCGCTTCATAAAGACCCACTTTGACCTTAGCGATTTTCTCGCCGGGCATATCGGCAAGCCGCAGCACCAAATCGTCAGGATCGCCAGTGCATAACGGCGCAGCGCGATAGTCCGCCGCCTCCGGCAATACGCCTGTCAGTTCCGCCAGCGCGCAGCTTGCGCCAAACGCGACCGAAGGCATCTCGGGTAATCCCTCGCTCCCCTGAAGCCAGTCGTTCACCCATGTTAGTAGCGCCGTCTGCGCCTCTTCCCACGTTTCCTGACTGAAGCCCGGCAGCGGAGAGATCTCTCCCCATCCCTCACGCTCGCCGTCACGCAGACAAACATACAGCCCGTCGCGAGTTTTTAACCGCCTGTCGCGCAGAACCACCCCCGCGTCCATGGGGATCTGCCAGCGGTATACCTGCGCGCTACGCATTATGGGTTCCGTTTGAATTTGCTGAAGTCAGGCTGACGCTTCTGGTTAAAGGCGTTACGGCCTTCCTGCCCTTCTTCGGTCATGTAGAACAGCATGGTAGCGTTGCCCGCCAGCTCCTGCAGCCCGGCCTGACCGTCACAATCGGCATTCAGCGCCGCTTTCAGGCAACGCAGCGCCATCGGACTGTTTTGCAACATTTCGCGGCACCAGCGCACGGTCTCTTTTTCCAGATCCGCCAGCGGAACGACGGTGTTAACCAGCCCCATGTCCAGCGCCTGTTGCGCATCGTACTGGCGGCACAGGAACCAGATTTCACGCGCTTTCTTCTGACCAACGATACGCGCCATATACGAAGCGCCCCAGCCGCCGTCAAAGGAGCCAACTTTCGGACCAGTCTGGCCGAAGATGGCGTTTTCCGCCGCGATGGTCAGGTCACACATCATGTGCAGCACATGGCCACCGCCGATGGAATATCCCGCGACCATCGCGACAACCGGTTTTGGACAGGTGCGAATCTGGCGCTGGAAATCCAGCACGTTCAGGTGATGCACGCCGGAGTCATCCTGATAACCGCCGTAATCGCCGCGCACCTTCTGGTCGCCGCCCGCGCAAAACGCTTTATCGCCTTCGCCGGTCAGAATAATCACGCCCACGTTGTCGTCGTAACGGGCATCCGCCAGCGCCTGAATCATCTCTTTGACGGTCAACGGACGAAATGCATTGCGCACCTGCGGACGATTAATGGTGATTTTTGCAATACCGTCGGTGGATTTTTCATAACGAATGTCGGTGTAACCCTCCGAGCAGTCGTGCCATTCTACCGGTGCGTAAAGCATTGTTTCATCAGGATAGATCATAGTGTGTCCTTTAGTCAGAGACGCAGAATCTGAGCCAGACTGTCTACCACGCCAGCGGGGTTTTCCCGATGCGCGTTGTGTCCGGCGTTACGAATAACATGGCATGTCGCCGCCACTTCCTGCGCCAGGGCGCGGAATTTGCTGTCGCGTTCGCCACATAAATAATAAAACGGAAATGCCAGCGCGTTGAGCGCCTCGCGTAAATCCGGCTGGGCGGCAAGCGATGTCGCCTCCAGCATCGCAGCCAGCGTTTCGCCGTTATTCTGGCTACGCAGCGCCGTCAGCGCCTGCCTTTGCTGCGCCGTCAGCGAGGCGAACACCGGCTGCTGATACCAGTCGTGAAAAACCTCAGTCAGGGGTTCACGACGAAAACGCTCTGCCCAGCGCCCGTCGGACAATCGTCTTTCAGCGCGCGCCTGTTCATTTTGCAGCCCCGGATGACCGCCTTCGACCACCAGGCCGCACAGGCCTGGTATTCCCTGGCAGGCTGCCATCATCGCCACCCGGCCGCCAAGGGAGTATCCCACCAACCAAAACTTTAGTATGTTGTAACTAATTAACGTAGCGCGCAGTAATCTGATGACATCGGCAAATCTGCCGACCGGAATAGCCGCAGATCCGCCATGTCCCGGTAAGTCAATATAAAGCCGCGAACAGCCGTGAAACTGTTCGCCAACTGGCTGCCATTCGCGGCAATCGCCAGAAAAACCGTGCAGGAAAACCAGCGAGGGCGCCCCAGGCTGTCCGGGCATGTGCTGCGCGTGCAACATCATAGATGGCTTACCTGAGCCAAAAGTTGCTGCAGCGTCTGCGCGCCATCCGTATCGTTTACCACCAGCTCAATCACCGTTGCCGCCGGGGTTCGCCACGCGCCAGCCAGCGCAGACTCCAGTTCTTCCCAGTTTTCCGGGCGATGATAGCGCAGGTTAAACATGGCGGCCGCATGGTCAAAATGGACGTTTTGCGGCATCAAATAAAAGCGCTCACGTTTGCTTTGCGGCGTCGGCAGCAGGGAGAAGATTTGCCCGCCGTTATTGTTGACCACAATCAACACAAACGGCGCGGATACCTGACGTAGTAACGCCAGCGCGTTAAGATCGTACAGCGCGGATAAATCGCCGACGATAGCCAGCGTCGATTTAGCGCTGGCGCGCTGCACGCCCGCCGCCGTGGAAAGCAGGCCGTCAATGCCGCTCGCCCCGCGATTGCTGTATACCGGATAGCCGGCCGGCAACTGTGACAGCGCGTCGATCAGACGCACCACCAGACTATTGCCCACGAACAATTGCCCCTGCTCCGGCAGATAGTCGCGGATACGGTGCGCCAGCTGCGCTTCGCCAAAGGTGTCTCGCTGGGCGACCACCCGTTGCCACGCCAGTTCCGCCAGACGCGGGATCTCTACACACCACGGTTTACGTTTTTCCGCCGGATGCAGTTCCAGCCAGTCGGCGATTTTCGCTACCAGTCTGCGTCCACGATGGTGCGCAGGGTCCAGACGACCTTCAATATTGTCGATTACCCAGTACTCTTCCGGCTCGCAGGTTGCCTGCCATTGCAGTAAGCGTTTTCCGGTAAGGCTACTGCCAAGCTGGACGACAATTTGCGCCTGCTGCAGTTCGGTCACCGCTTTGGCGTTGCCGAGCCACAGGTCGGCGCACGGCAGCGGCTGCCCGGTTTGCGACAATACGTCGCCAATTAATGGCCATCCCAGAGTTTGCGCCCACTGCGCCACTTTTTTGCCTTCTTCCGCGCTCATACGCCCGGCGACGACAACGCCGCGTTTTTGTCGCCAGAAGAACCAGTCGCGCTGTTTGTCGCTTTCCAGTCGACGCGCTTCGCGCAGCCAGGGTTTTTCATCCTGCCACCAGTCGCCGAGACGCTGCTGCCAGACCAGACCGGTGTCATTCATATCGCCATACAGCGGTTCGGCAAAAGGACAGTTAATGTGCAGCGCGCCCGCATGAAGCATGGCGAGCGCATTGTCGATGGTCGACACCAGCCAGCGCGCCGGAATATCCTGCGTGGGACGCGGCAACGACAAAGTTTGGGAGGGGTGCGAGGCAAACATCCCTGCCTGACGGATCGCCTGGTTGGCGCCGCAGTCAATCAGCTCCGGCGGGCGATCGGCGGTAAGTAAAATGAGCTTCTCGCCCGTCAGCCCCGCCTCAATCAACGCCGGATAGAGGTTCGCCACGGCGGTACCTGAAGTGACAATAACGGCAACCGGCTGTTGGCTGACTTTCGCCAGCCCTAACGCCAGATGACCAAGCCCACGCTCATCAAAGTGCGTATGGTGAATAAAAGCAGGATTCTCTGCCGCCGCCAACGTGAGCGGCGTGGAACGGGAACCAGGGGCGATACAAACATGCCTGACGCCATGACGGGTTAAGGCTTCCAGGATGACCGCCGCCCAGCGCCGGTTAAATGCACTTACTGACATGAGTTTGTCCGGTATCAATCATTGGGACTAAGTATAAAGAGCTGCAAAAATGGATTATTGATATGGGTCGGGAATATGTGACTCATTACGCATCCATCTGCAATAAGGTACGTAACCCGGCCGCTTTATTATCTATTTCCTGCCATTCCTGTTCCGGATCGGAGCCGCGGACGATTCCCGCGCCGGCATACAATCGCACCACATTGGCCGTCACTTTGGCTGAACGTAACGTCACGCAAAACTCACTTTGCCGCGTGGAGAGATAGCCTGCCGACCCGGCATACCATTCACGTTCGAACGGCTCATGTTGTTCTATAAAACAACGCGCGGGTTCACGAGGGATCCCGGCGACCGCTGCGGTAGGCTGTAACTGGTGCAGGCAGAGCGTGTCGTCCGCCTGATTAAGCGCCGTCCAGATACAGCGGCGCAAATGCTGTACCTTGCGCAGTCTGAGCACCTGCGGCGGCAGCACATCCAGCGAGTGGGTGCAGTTTTGCAGTCGCTGGCAGATGTCTTCGACAACCAGCATATTTTCTCGCTGGTTTTTATCGTCTTTCATTAACCATTCTCCAAGCTGCCAGGCTTTATGGTTATCCGGATGGTTCGCCACCGTCCCGGCCAGCGCTTCGGTACGCAGCGCCGTTTCACGCCGCCGCCAGAGCCGCTCCGGCGATGATCCCAGAAAGGCGGTATCGGCGGAAAAGGCCATAAAAAAGTGGTAGCAGTTGAGATTTAAACGACGACTGGACGCCATCATCGCGGCGGCATTGACCGGACGGGAGAATTGTAAGTCGGTGGCCCGCGCCAGCACAACTTTATCAAACGCCTCTTGCGCAATGGTGTGGGTGGCCTGCTGAATCAGCTTCACCCAACCGTCTTTGTCCGGCCAGTGTTGTTCGCTCGTGAGCGAAAGGCGTAGCGCCGGAACAGGCTTAATGCCGACCAGAGAAGCGAGAAACGCTTTCGCCTGGCGCGCATCATCGCGTAGCGAAACGTCACTGTGCAGATGTAAGCGTAAGGTCGCCGTACCACCGCTACGTCGCCACTCCAGCCGCGGCAGCAATAAGTAGCCCTCTTTCGGCTCGAACGCATTCAGCCCCCAAATACGCAGGTCAGGCTGCGCGTGCTGACGTAAAAACCGTTGCGCCAGATCGAGCGATGAAAATACGGTGATGGCCCCGAGAACGGCAGCTTCTTCGTCGCCATTGCGCTGTTGCCAGTAGAATTGCGGAAAGGATGACTGGCTGGCCAGCCAGCTCAATGCATCGAAGGCATCGTTTAAAGGGAAAGGCGCATCGAAAACGCAAAGCCCTGGCGTCGCCGGTATCTCTTGCGATAGCTGACGCGTCAGATTTTCCAGCGCAGTAGTAATAGAATGCACGCGGACCCTCCCTGTTAAAAACCCCACATTATACGGGGTACTGCCCTAAAAAAGCAGTACCTCATTTAGGGAGGGTTGCAATTCTGTTCAGTGGGGGGATTTAGCGCCGCGCCAGCAGCAGTCCAAGTACCAGTCCTACCGCCGCGCCTACGCCAATACCCTGCCAGGGTTTTTCATGAACGTAGTCATCCGCTTTATAAACGGCCTGCTTTGCCCGGTAATAATAGCTATCCGACGCATGGCTTACGCGGTTTTTCACCTCTTCCAGCGCTTGTTCCGCGCGGGCTTTCAGCTCAATGTATTTTTGATCGGCGGGATCGCCTGAGGAACGTAAAACCTCTTCCAGCGTTTCGCTGAGCAAAGTCAGATCATCATCAACACGTGATTCACCAAATTGATATGACATTCTCATTCTCCGTTGTGTTAACACCTGCTCCTAACTATAGTCAACGGTTTCGGTTTATGCCTGATGAACCTCCCGCGCCATTCCCCGGTGCGGAATGCCGTCTTCGTCATAAACATCGGTGACGGGAATAAAACCAAACCGCGCATAAAAAGGTTGCAGATGCGCCTGCGCCCCCAGATATAGCGGCTTATCCGGCCAGTGCCGCCCACAAGATTCCAGCGTTTTCGCCATTAATTGCTGGCCCAGTTTCGCCCCTCGCCAGGCATCGCTGACGATCACCCGGCCAATGACAACCGGGTCTGATTCGTTATCGCTTTTCAGAATCCTCGCATACGCCACCAGTTCATCCTGATGCCAGCCCAGAATATGCCGATTGTCGCCGACTAAATCATCGCCATCCACATCCAGGTAAGGACAGCGCTGTTCTACCACAAAGACCGCGCAGCGCAATTTGAGTAACGCGTAAAGTTGAGGAACGGTAAGTTCGCTATGGTGGAGATCCTGCCAGTCAATCATGATGCGCTCCTGTGTTGTGGTAATCTTGGGTTAAACGATAACCAAACGTGTATGGACAAGATGGAATTAATTTTTTTAGGTACGTCCGCAGGCGTTCCCACGCGCTCACGCAATGTAACGGCAATTTTATTACATCTGCAACATCCAACGCAGCCGGGAGTATGGCTTTTTGATTGCGGCGAAGGGACACAGCATCAAATGCTTAATACCGCGTTTCATCCCGGTAAGCTTGAGCGCATTTTTATCAGCCATCTTCACGGCGATCATTTGTTTGGCCTGCCGGGTCTGCTATGCAGCCGGTCGATGGCGGGGAACCCCCATCCGCTAACCGTATACGGACCTCAAGGCGTGCGTGAGTTTATTGCAACCACACTGCGTCTTAGCGGTTCATGGACCGATTTTCCGTTGCAAATTGAAGAAATTAGCGCAGGTGATATTCTTGACGACGGTCTGCGTAAAGTGACCGCGTTCAGGCTGGAGCATCCACTGGAGTGCTACGGATATCGCGTTGTTGAACATGACAAGCCTGGCGCGCTGAATGCCAGGGCGTTAAAAGCCGCAGGCGTTACGCCCGGCCCGCTGTTTCAAGCGTTGAAGGCAGGAAAAACCGTCACGCTTGCCGATGGAAGGCAGATCAATGGCGCCGACTACCTTGCTCCCGCCGTGGCCGGGAAATCAGTGGCGATTTTCGGCGATACCGCGCCCTGCGAGGCCGCCCTCGCGCTGGCGCAGGGTGTGGATGTGATGGTTCATGAAACCACGCTGGATGCGTCAATGGAGGAGAAAGCCAACGCTCGCGGACACAGCTCCACCCGTCAAACCGCGACGCTGGCGCGGGAAGCTGCCGTTGGTCGGCTAATCATGACCCATATTAGCTCACGCTATGACGATAAAGGCTGTCAGCGCTTACTGGCGGAATGCCGCGCTATTTTCCCGGCGACGGAGCTGGCTTACGATTTTTCTGTTTTCCCGGTTTAGCGCTCCATTTTTTGTCCTCATTGCCGATAACACTAAAAAAGGCAGGCTTTCATAATGAGGTTAGGATGGACAATTTTCAGAAAGATATTGATGACAGGGCCAATTTAACCCTGTCCAACCGTTTTGAACTGCTGTTATTCCGTCTTGGTACATCGCTGCATGAACAGAAGTCAGAGCTGTTCGGCATCAATGTATTTAAGCTGCGCGAAATCGTACCAATGCCCGCCTTTACGCGCCCGGCAGGCATGAAAGCGCCGCTATTGGGCATGGTCAATATTCGGGATCAGGTCATTCCGGTGATTGATTTGCCAGCGGTAGCGGGCTGCAAGCCGGAAACCGGGCTGAATATTTTGCTGATCACCGAATATGCGCGCAGCGTACAGGCATTTGCCGTCGAGTCGGTGGAAAATATTATGCGTCTTGACTGGCAACAGGTGCATACCGCCGAGAAAGCCGTCAACGGTCGCTACATCACCAGTATTGCCTGCCTGGATGACAACAAAGAAACCAACAACCTAGCGCTGGTGCTCGACGTTGAGCAGATCCTTTATGATATTGTCCCCTCCAGCCACGATCTGCGCGCCACCAATCTGAAGACCAATAAATTTTATATTACCCCAGGCGCGGTAGCCATTGTGGCGGAAGACTCCAAAGTCGCCCGCGCGATGCTGGAAAAAGGGCTGAACGCGATGGGAATTCCGCACCAGATGCATGTGACCGGCAAGGATGCATGGGAGAGAATCCAGCAACTGGCGCAGGAAGCGGAGGCCGAAGGTAAGCCAATTAGCGAGAAAATCGCGCTGGTCCTGACAGATCTTGAGATGCCGGAGATGGATGGCTTTACGTTAACGCGTAAAATTAAAACCGATGAACGGCTGAAAAAGATCCCGGTCGTTATCCACTCCTCGCTTTCCGGCAGCGCCAATGAAGATCATATACGTAAGGTGAAGGCCGACGGCTACGTGGCTAAGTTTGAGATTAACGAACTCTCTTCGGTCATTCAGGAAATGCTGGAGCGCGCAGCAACAAACAGCCAGGGACCACTGATCAGCCGCAAAAGCGCCTGACGTAACAGGGGATGCCTACAGTACAGGCATCCCCTGACGCTTAGTGAGACAAGCCTTCCGCCAGTTTTACCAGTTTAATAAACTCCGCGCGATAGCCTTGTCTATCTTCCCCGCGCGCCTGTTCACCCCATTTAATAATTTGCGGCCAGGTCGTATCTGCCAGCGTTTCTGAGCCACGCAGTTTTTGCCCGAAAGCCGCTACCGCCGCGCGGAAACGAAAATCTTCAGAGGCGTCAGCAAAGATCGGCATCTTTCCCATAACGACCGGGAACTCGGCTAATGTACTTTCGCTGCCCTGCGGCGCTTTCCAGCGCAATTTGATCCACGCCAGCTCGCTTGATTTTGTTGTCTTTGAGGCGGCTTTGTTCTGGGCGTAGCGCAGTTTATCCACCGAGGCTTTCTGCCCGTTAAGCGTCAGTTCAAAGAATAGCGTGACGTGTTTACCCGCGCCGATATCACCGGCATCAACCTTATCGTTATTGAAATCCTCGTCGCGCAGTTGGCGTTTTTCATAACCAATCTGCCGGTACTCAGTCACCCACTGCGGATTAAATTCGATTTGCGATTTTACATCTTTGGCAACGGTGACCAGCGTTTGATGCATCTCATCCTTGAGGACTTTTTGCGCCTCAGAGAGGGAGTCGATGTAGCTGTAATTGCCGTTACCCACATCAGCAATTCTCACCATCATGGCTTCGTTGAAATTGTCATCGCCGACGCCCAGCGTAGATAAGGTAATACCTTTCTCGCGCTCTTTTTTTACCAGCGCTTCGATGTCTTTGGGATCGGTAATACCGAGGTTAAAATCACCGTCGGTGGTCAACAAAATGCGGTTAACGCCGCCTTTGATAAACCCTTTTTCGGCCTGCTCGTAGGCTAGTCGTAATCCCGCTTCACCACCGGTACTCCCGTAAGCATCCAGATTATCAATTGCCGCTTTAATCGCGGTTGTGTTATTTCCCGCTGTAGACGCCAGCGCGACGTGAGTGCCGCCCGCGTAGGTCACAATCGTGATGTTATCCTGCGCACGCAGATCGTTCACCAACAGTTTTAGCGCCGACCGGATCAACGGCAGGCGTTCCGCTGGCTGCATAGAGCCGGAAGTATCAATGAGAAAAACCAGGTTGGCAGGTGGTAGATCTCTGGTCTGCATGTCCCGGGCCTGAACATCAACTTTTAATAGCGTACGCTGCGCGTTCCACGGCGAGGGAGCCAGTTCGTATTTAACCGCAAATGGCATCGGTATACAGGCCGCAATGGGTTTAGTGTTATCCTGCTTATCCGCAACGGGCTGAGGGGCGGGAAAGTAGTTGAGCATCTCTTCTACCCGCACGGCTTCCGGCGGCGGCAGTTGTCCCTGATTCAGAAAGCGCCGCACGTTAGCGTAGCTGCCAGTGTCTACATTCAGACTAAACGTGGCGAGCGGCGCCTGACTTACCTGTTTAATCGGATTTTCATCGTAGTGTTCGTAACGCGCGGTCCCCATTACATTACCGCCTTGTGCAGCGAACGCTTTTGGTGCCGCGGCACGTGTCTGCATTACATATTGCGGTGCTTCGGCTGTTGCCAGAGATGCCGCTTTGGCATCTGCCAGGGCTTTGGCTTCAGCATATTCGGCTGCTTTTTTCGCAGCCTGTTGGGCGGCCTCGGCTTGTCTTTTCTGGACAGTGTCATCCCCGGCCTGAGCGCTATTTTCTTTCTGGATAGTCCGCTTCTGTTTTAACTCAGCCGGATTATTTCCCTGCGGGTCGGAGGGCTCCGGCCCACAGCCCGAGAGAATAACCCCACCCAACAACAGCATTAATGTTTTTCCGTTAAGCATACAAATTCCTTTTCAATTATATTCGGGTAATTCTCTGCAGATGTCCTGCATTATATTCCGCTTTACTTTTATTATCAGCATGACGAAAGTAGAAAATAATTTTACCTGCGTTAATAGCCACCAATAATAAAAAAGATAATTATATTTTTGAGGTAAATAATATTTACGTTTAAGATGAACGGCTTAATCAGTTGCTGGCGTTCGACCCACAGATTCTGCGTGAAGAACACTATTTACAGGTGACCGATTTACCAAAAGTGAATATATAAGATGGGGGACTATCTGCACTGTGCCCTCGCCGATACTTCCTTTTACAACCCACCAAACAGCAATCCATTAAGCCGTGCAGACACTCACGTTATTGATGGAAAGATATTGTATGCCGCCGTCACATGAAATAATGAAGTGAGCGCGATCGGACGCCTTGAAAAACGCTGACAGAAATACGCTTCAGATCAAATTTTTCCCATTGAAGTCGATGAGATAGACATTTATCCGGGAAACGGGTCACGAAAACAGTTGAGAGAATTGTTCCACTGCCTGATGCAAGAAATGGACAAACTGCTGAGTTTTTATCAGCGATGCCTGAGAAATGACAGTCACGTTATAATTTTTATAGCGGAGTAATGGGCCATATGTTTAACACTTCGACAATTATTGTGAATTACCCATATGAAACCGCTGGCGCTTACGGAACCGCCCAACATCCGGCTCTTCGTTCGTCGGGACGTGTTGGGTATGAATTTGGGTTAGCTTCGCTCCACCCAACCTACGCCACTAATACAACGTTGATGCCGGATGGCGACTACGCCTTATCCGGCATCTGGTTCTGTGTTCGTTGAAAAAGTGTTGGGTTTCGGCTACGCCTCACCCAACGAGTCTATGGTCTCTATGCGTCACAGGTTTTCATAAGTTGGATGCAATCCAACATTTAGAGGCTCAGGTATTGCTCATCAGCCTCAACCGCCGATAAATCGGCGGTTATTGACATCATCAACGCGGCATTACATCAGCGGCATCGCCAGTTGCACAAGGCTAATCAGCGGCTGCGGCCAGACGCCCAGTACCAACACCAGCAACGCGGAGATCAGCACCACGATACCGCCTGCGCTGTACTGCCAGTTTGTCGGCGCGTCGCGTCCCGGTTGCTGCGGCGCGTGCAGGTAGAGACTCACCGCAACGCGCAGGTAGTAGTACAAACCAATCGCGGAACCCACCACCACGGCGGCGACCAGCCACCACAGGCTGGCCTGAACGCCGACCGCCAGCACGTAGAATTTGCCGATAAAGCCCAGCGTCATCGGGATACCTGCCAGCGACAGCATCATCACCGTCATCACCGCGGCAAGAACCGGGCGGTGCCAGAATAGACCACGGTAAGAGTACAGAGAATCCGCATCCGGGCCGCGGAACGGGCTGGACATCAGGCTGACCACGCCAAACGCGCCGAGGCTGCTGAACAGATAACCGGCCAGGTAAACGCCTACCGCTTCCATCGACATCTCGCCGCTCTGCAGGACAATCAGCGCCACCAGCAGATAGCCGAGGTGAGAAATAGAAGAGTAACCGAGCAGACGTTTGATGTTGGTCTGGCTCAGCGCCATCAGGTTACCGAAGATGATAGAGGCAAAGGCGATAATGCCCAGCACCACGCGTACCGCTTCGCTGTCGCCTACCGGCGCATAGAGGAACAGACGCATTACCACGCCGAAGATAGCGATTTTGCTCGCCGTCGCCAGGAAGGTGGAAACCGGCGCAGGCGCGCCCTGGTATACGTCTGGCGTCCACAGGTGGAACGGCACCAGAGAGAGTTTAAAGCCCAGACCGACAATCATCAGGCCAAAGCCCGCCAGCAGCAACGGCTCGTGCAGCATACCATCGCCGAGGCTCTTACCGAGCGCTTCGAAAGACAGGTTGCCGGACTGCGCATAGACCAGCGTCATCCCGAACAGCAGGAAAGACGAGGCGGCGGCGGAAAGGATGGTGTATTTGATACTGGCTTCCAGCGAGCGTTTCTGGCGGAAAGCATAACCAATCAGGCCGAACAGCGGCAGTGAGATTAGTTCAATACCAAGGAACAGCGCCGCCAGATGGTTAGCGTTCGCCAGCAGAATTCCGCCCAGGCTGGCGATTAACACCAGCAGGTAGAACTCTTCCTGGTTATCGTTATAGCCTTCCAGCCACGGGTAGGCAAAGGTACAGGTGGCGAGGCTCGCCAGCAGCACCAGCCCGGTGTAGAGCATCGCAAAGCCGTCAACGCGCATCAGCGGCGTGACGTCCATTGCCCCGGCCTGGCCGACAAACCAAAGCGAAACCAGAGCAGCGTTAAGCCCAATGACCGACAGCGTGGCATTGAGGAAGTGATTGCGTCGCCACGCAATGGAGAGCATCACAACCACCACCGTCAAGCCGACGATCAGCAGCGGTAGCAGCGCAATCAGGTGTTGTGGAGTTATTGTCATGGCGATTTACGGCCTTGTAGTAGTAACGGAATTAACAAACCACTGCTGGATGTTGCTCATCGCAGAATGCGAGGTATCCAGAATCGGCTGCGGATAGAAGCCAAGCAGTACCAGAAGCACCACCAGCAACAGAATGATAAACAGCTCGCGCAGCGACATCCCTGGCAGTTCTACACTGGCAATCTGGCTCTTCGCCTTACCAAAGTAAGCGCGATGCAGCATCGCCAGCGAGTATACAGAGGCGAATACCAGCCCAAAGGTCGAGATCACGGTAATCACCGGCACCACCTGGTAGCTGCCGAACAGAATCATAAATTCGCCGACAAAGTTACCGGTGCCCGGCATCCCGAGCGTCGCCACCGCAAAGAACATGGACAGCGCAGGCAACCATTTCATTTTGCCCCACAGGCCGCCCATCATACGCATGTCACGCGTATGCAGACGTTCGTACAACTGGCCACACAGAATGAACAGACCCGCCGCGGACAAACCGTGCGCAATCATCTGAATCACCGCGCCCTGGTACGCCAGCTGACTGCCGGTGTAGATAGCGATCAGCACGAAGCCCATGTGGGAAACGGAGGTATAGGCAATCAGGCGCTTGATGTCGTATTGGGTAAAGGCCATCCACACGCCGTAGAAAATGCCGATAACGCCAAGCCACATAGCGATAGGCGCAAACTCCGCCGACGCGTTCGGGAACAATGGCAGGGAGAAACGCAGCAGACCGTAAGCGGCGGTTTTCAGCAAGATACCGGCCAGGTCGACGGAACCGGCGGTCGGCGCCTGGGAGTGCGCATCCGGCAGCCAGCCATGCAGCGGAACCACCGGCATTTTCACCGCGAAGGCGATGAAGAAGCCCAGCATCAGCAGATATTCCACACCGTGGGACATCGGCGTATTCAGCAGCTCTTCATAGTTGAAGGTCCACACGCCGGTCGCGTTGTAGTGCACAAAGACCAGCGCCAGGATGGCAATCAGCATCACCAGACCACTCGCCTGGGTGTAGATGAAGAACTTGGTCGCCGCCGTGATACGCGTTTTCCCGTCAGAAGCTTTGTGGCCCCACAGCGCTATCAGGAAGTACATCGGCACCAGCATCATTTCCCAGAAGAAGAAGAACAGGAACATGTCGATGGCCAGGAACACGCCGATAACGCCGCCTAAGATCCACATCAGGTTCAGGTGGAAGAAGCCCTGATATTTTTCGATTTCTCGCCAGGAGCAAAGCACCGCCAGAACGCCGAGCAGGCCGGTCAGCACCACCATTAGCAGCGACAGTCCGTCGAGCGCCAGATGGATAGAGATGCCAAAACGCGGGATCCACGGCAGGACAAATTCAGATTGCCACTGTGGAATACCGGCGGATTGCGTCAGTGAGTAGCCGCCCTGCAACCACAATTGCAGACCGAGCGCCAGCGTCAGCCCCATGGTAATCAGCGCTATCCAGCGCGGCACCTTCACGCCAAAGCGTTCGGTCTGCCAGCACAGAAAGCCGCCGATAAAGGGGATTAATATCAACCAGGGTAATAACATAGCTAAGTATGTCCCTTATATTTACTCCTGCTCAGGCTATCTCACTCGTCAGCCCAAATCCTACCAGTGCTCACACAAAACGCAGCGCGTTTTGAACGTCCGTAAGGACGGCCCCGTAGGGGTGAGCTTCGCGAATCATCCTCACGTACTTCAGTACGCTCCGGTTGCTGTGCGCTGGCGGTATCCGGTCTGACTTCGCCGATGACGCCTGTACTTCAGGAACAGATTTTCAACGAATTCTAAAAATTATTTTTGGGTTTGTAGGCCGGATAAGCACTGCGCCATCCGGCAGTCGTTCATCCAGCCAACAAACTCAACGCAGTACCATCAACAGTGCCAGCACAACGACAGCGCCAATGCTCATGGATGCCACATACCAGCGCAAATAACCGTTCTCGCTCAGTACTAGGCCTTTGCCTGCAAAACGGGAAAGGATAGCCGGAATGTTCATCAACGCATTAAGCGGGTCGCGCTTCAGCAGCCAGGCGATACCGAGGAATGGCTTGACGAATACTTTGTCGTACAGCCAGTCAAAGCCCCAGGCGTTATACCACCAGGTCCCCAGCAGACGGCCCGGCGCGCTGTTGGCGATCGACGTCACCAGCGTGCGTTTACCCAGCCACAGCCATGCGGCAATCAGGATGCCGGCAATCGCCACTACGCCAGAGGTAATTTCCAGCGTCATGACGCGACCATACGCCAGTTCAGTTGTCTGCGGCAGCACCCCCTGCAGCGGCGGCACAATCAGCGCGCCAACAAAGGTAGACAGAATCATCAGGACAATCAGCGGCAGATGGTGGGTAATCCCCTTCCCTGCATGAGCATGAATTTGTTCTTTACCGTGGAATACGATGAAAATCATCCGGAAGGTGTACAGGGAGGTCATGAACGCGCCGACCAGACCTGCCACCATCAGATTGATATGGCCGTTCGCCATCGCGCCAGCCAGGATCTCATCCTTACTGAAGAAGCCCGCAGTGACCAGCGGCAGCGCCGACAGCGCCGCGCCGCCCACCAGGAAGCAGGCATACACCAGCGGAATGGACTTACGCAGACCGCCCATCTTAAAGATGTTCTGTTCGTGATGGCAGGCCAGAATGACGGAACCGGACGCCAGGAACAGCAGCGCTTTGAAGAACGCATGGGTCATCAGATGGAAAATCGCCGCATCCCACGCCTGTACGCCAAGCGCCAGGAACATGTAGCCAATCTGGCTCATGGTGGAATAGGCCAGCACGCGTTTGATGTCGGTCTGCACCAGCGCGGCGAAACCCGCCATGACCAGCGTAATCGCCCCGATAATACCCACCAGATGCAGAATTTCCGGGGTCATCAGGAACAGGCCATGCGTGCGTGCGATCAGGTAGACACCGGCGGTAACCATGGTGGCGGCGTGGATCAGCGCGGAGACCGGCGTCGGACCGGCCATCGCGTCGGCAAGCCAGGTCTGCAACGGTAGCTGCGCAGATTTACCGACCGCGCCGCCCAGCAGCATCAGCGTCGCCCACATCAGCATGTTGTTGCCGTCAGCAAAGTGCGCTGGCGCCAGCTCGACCATTTCGCGGAAGTTCAGCGTGCCCAGTTCGTTGTAGAGA
This sequence comes from Salmonella sp. SAL00653, assembly GCF_046552515.1. Taxonomy (NCBI): domain Bacteria; kingdom Pseudomonadati; phylum Pseudomonadota; class Gammaproteobacteria; order Enterobacterales; family Enterobacteriaceae; genus Salmonella; species Salmonella sp. SAL00653. The sequence continues at coordinate 86,613 of NZ_JBGDTY010000012.1, read as the reverse complement.
ATGAACAGCGCGAAGGCGAGGAACACGTCACCGACACGGGTCACCACGAAGGCTTTCATTGCCGCTGCGCCATTCTTCGGATCGCTGTAATAGAAGCCGATCAACAGATAAGAGCACAGGCCCACGCCTTCCCAGCCGAGGTACATCAACAGCAGGTTATCGGACAGCACCAGAACAACCATGCTGGCGATAAACAGGTTGGTATAAGCGAAGAAGCGAGAGTAGCCCTCTTCCCCACGCATGTACCAGGACGCGAACATGTGGATCAGGAAGCCGACGCCGGTGACCACAGAGAGCATGGTCAGCGACAGGCCGTCCAGCACCAGGTTAAAACCGATGTTGAAGTTACCGACCGACATCCACGTCCACAGCGGCTGGCTGAACGCCTGTTTGCCGTTGGCGAAGAAATCCATCCCGACAAACGCTGTCACCAACGCCGCCAGACCAACGGAGCCCACGCCAATGGTCGCGGAGAGATTTTCCGACCAGCGTCCGCGAGAGAACGCCAGCAGTACAAAGCCAATCAATGGCAGAATAATGGTTAAGGCAAGCATGTTCATCCACGCATCTCACTTACTGAATCGATGTTCAGGTTCTGGCGACGGCGATGGAGTTGCAGCAACAGCGCAAGTCCAATACTCGCTTCCGCAGCCGCAAGGCTGATGGCGAGAATGTACATCACCTGACCATCGGTCTGGCCCCAGTAGCTCCCGGCGACCACAAAGGCCAGCGCGGAGGCGTTAATCATGATTTCCAGCCCGATCAGCATAAACAGCAGATTGCGGCGGATAACCAGACCGGTTAAACCCAGGACGAATAAAATCGCAGCGAGGATCAGTCCATGTGTTAAGGGGATCATGCGCGCTCCTCCGTTTTTCTTTTTGCGCGGTCATCGGCGCGGTTGCTTAGCACTTCACCCGCACGCTCTTCACGACCGACGTGGAACGCCACTACCAGGCCTGCCAGCAGCAGCATAGACGCCAGTTCGACCGCCAGAACATAAGGCCCGAACAGCGTGATGCCCACCGCTTTCGCGCTAATCGGCGTGCCGTCGATGCCCTGGTCGTTAACGCCCAGAATGGCGTACACAATAACCGCCAGCATAATGGCCGACAAAACCGCCGGACCAATCCACACCTGCGGTTTCAGCCACTGGCGTTCCTGTTCGATTTCGCTGCCGCCGAGGTTGAGCATCATCACCACGAACACAAACAGCACCATGATGGCGCCTGCGTAGACGATAATTTCCAGCGCACCGGCAAAATAAGCGCCCAGCGAAAAGAACACCCCGGAAATCGCCAGTAGCGATATCACCAGATACAACAGCGCGTGTACCGGATTGGTATGGGTGATCACTCGCAGGGTCGCGAGGATGGCTATCAGGCCACAGATATAAAAAGCGAATTCCATTGCCCTCTCCTTACGGTAACAGGCTCTTGACGTCGATAGGCTTGGCTTCGTTCTCTGCTTCGCCTTTATCTTTGCCGTCGATTGCCATACCCGCCATCCGGTAGAAGTTATATTCCGGGTATTTGCCCGGACCGGAAATCAGCAGATCCTCTTTTTCGTACACCAGATCCTGACGTTTGTATTCGCCCAGTTCGAAGTCCGGGGTCAACTGAATCGCCGTGGTCGGGCACGCTTCTTCGCACAGGCCGCAGAAGATGCAGCGTGAGAAGTTAATGCGGAAAAATTCCGGATACCAGCGGCCATCTTTGGTCTCCGCTTTTTGCAGAGAGATACAGCCTACCGGACAGGCTACCGCACACAGGTTACAGGCAACGCAGCGCTCTTCACCGTCCGGGTCGCGCGTGAGCACGATACGGCCACGGTAACGGGGCGGTAAATAGACCGGCTCTTCCGGATACATCCGCGTTTCGCGTTTGGCGAACGCATGCAGGCCGATCATCCAGATACTGCGTACCTGAGTGCCGAAACCTACTAATAATTCTTTTAAGGTCATGGTCTTTGTGTCCCTTATTGCGCCTGCCACAGAATGACAGCCGCCGTTACCAGCAAGTTGATGAGCGTCAGCGGCAGGCAAACTTTCCAGCCGAAGGACATTACCTGGTCATAACGCGGACGCGGTAACGACGCACGAATCAAAATGAACATCATCATGAAGAACGCGGTTTTCAGCGCGAACCAGACGAATGGCGGTAAGAACGGGCCATGCCAGCCACCGAAGAACAGCGTTACCATCAGCGCGGAAACGGTGACGATACCGATGTACTCCCCCACGAAGAACAGACCGAATTTCATACCGGAATATTCGATGTGGTAACCGTCCGCCAGTTCCTGCTCGGCTTCCGGCTGGTCAAACGGGTGACGGTGACAGACCGCTACGCCCGCGATGGCGAAAGTAACAAACCCAAAGAATTGCGGAATCACGTTCCACAGATGCGCCTGGTTATTGACGATATCGGTCATATTAAATGAACCGGCCTGCGCCACCACGCCCATCAGGGAAAGACCAAGAAACACTTCATAGCTCACCGTTTGGGCAGACGCGCGCATCGCGCCGAGCAGCGAGTATTTGTTGTTGCTCGACCAACCGGCGAACAGCACCGCGTAAACCGCCAGACCGGCCATCATCAGGAAGAACAAAATCCCGATGTTTAAATCGGCCACCACCCAATTAGGGCTAACCGGCACAATGGCGAAGGAGAGCAGCAGCGAAGTAAACGCGATCATCGGCGCCAGGGTAAAGATGACGCGATCCGAGAATTTCGGGATCCAGTCTTCTTTAAAGAACATCTTGATCATATCCGCGACCAGCTGGAGCGAGCCGCCCCAGCCAACGCGGTTTGGTCCATAACGGTTCTGGAACAGACCCAGCAGACGACGTTCGCCAAAGCTCATGAAGGCCCCGCAGGTGACGACCACCAGCAGAATCACCACCGCTTTGAGAATGCTCAGCAGGATCTCAATCAGATCCGGTGTAATCCAACTCATTGTTGCGCCTCCCGCAGATCCTCAAGACGCGCGCCAGCCAGAACCGGCGCGATGCCAGGCATACCCATCGGCAGCCCTACCTGTCCTGCCGCTAACCCTTCAGAGATTTCAACCGGCAGCGTCACCGTATTGCCATCGTAGCTAAAGGAAACGCGCGTCCCGGCATTGACGCCCAACTTCGCGGCATCCGCCGGGTTAAGTTTGATATACGGCTGCGGCATACGGATCTGGAAGACCGGAGAACGCTGAGACAATTCGTCGCTGCCAAACAGGTGGTAATACGGCACAATACGCCACTGACCGTCCTGTGCCTGGAAGCTTGCCGGCACGGTAGTGAAATAATCCAGACCGCCCTCAGTCGCTTCAATCAAACGCACGCCCGGATCGCCGTGACGCAGTTTGCTGCCCACTTCATCCTGGAATTTGTTCCACGCCTGCGGGGAGTTCCAGCCCGGCGCCCAGGCGAACGGAATTTCAGATCGCGGGGCAGTCGGTTGGTTATTCCCTTCCATTGAGAAGGCGAACATGGTGTCTTTATCCTGCGGCTGACGTGGTTCATGCACGCTGATATTGGCGCGCATCGCCGTACGACCGCTGTAACGATGCGGTTCACGCGCCAGCTTCTGCCCACGAATGCGGAAGGTCGCATCCGGCGCGGCGTCTTTAATGCCGGCAAATTGCGGCATGGCGGCAATGACCGCGTCGATCACGTGGTCAAGCTGAGTCCAGTCCACTTCGCGGTTTTCGACGGTGCTGTGCAGCGAATGCAGCCAGCGCCAGCTTTCCAGCATAATCGTCTTGTTATCGTAGTAGGCCGGATCATAAACCTGGAAGAAGCGCTGCGCGCGGCCTTCGTTGTTGATGACCGTACCATCGCTTTCGGCGAAGCTTGCCGCGGAAAGCACCAGATGCGCGTTTTCCATAATCGCCGTGCGCTGATGGTCAACCACCATCACCAGCGGCGCTTTGGCGAGCGCGGCGTTCACGCGCGTAGCGCTTGCATGACGGTGGAGATCGTTTTCCAGCACCACCACCGCGTCCGCGTTGCCGGTTTCCAGCTCGCCCAACGCATCGTCAAGCGAACCGCCGCCCATCATACCCAGCCCCATGCTGTTCACGGAGCGGGCAATCATAGTAATACCGACGTCGGCGCCACGGCCTTTCAGCGCTTTCGCCACGTTGGCGGCCGCCTGAATCACCTCACTGCTACCGGCGTTAGTGCCGGAGATAATCAGCGGTTTTTTCGCGCCGGCCAACGCCTGCACAATGACATCAATTTTGTTTTGTAAGTCGCTGTCGATACCGTCAACCGCAGGCGCTGTATTGTCCAGCGCATGAGCAATCGCAAAGCCCAGGCGCGCCTGATCTTCCACCGGCGCGCGATAGGTCCAGGCGGCGATATCATCCAGACGGGTGTCGTCCACGTTGGTCACGAACAGCGGATGTTTGGCACGCTGGCCGATGTTAAGGATGGCCGCAATCTGCCAGTCGGCCACTTTCTGCGCCGCTGCCATTTCACATGCTTTACCCTTCACCGCCTGACGTACCGCCAGCGCAACGCGCGCGCCGGTCTGGGTAACGTCTTCGCCCAAGACCAGTACCGCGTCATAAGATTCGATCTCCCGCAGCGCCGGGGTGTAAATTCCGCCTTCACGCAGCACTTTCAGCGCCAGTTGCAGACGTTCCTGCTCGCCGCGCGCGATACCGGTGTAGAAGTTTTCCGCACCAACCAGCTCACGCAGCGCAAAGTTGCTCTCAATGCTGGCGCGTGGCGAACCGATACCGATCACTTTCTTCGACTGGCGCAGAATATCCGCCGCGCCCTGCATCGCCTGCTCGGCGTTGAGGGTGATGAAGTCGTCGCCACGACGCTGAACCGGCTGACGCGGACGGTCTTTCAGGTTCACATAGCCATAGCCGAAACGACCGCGGTCGCAGAGGAAGTAGTGGTTAACGGTGCCGTTGTAACGGTTTTCGATACGGCGCAATTCGCCATAGCGCTCGCCCGGGCTGATGTTACAGCCGATGGAACACTGCTGGCAGATGCTTGGCGCAAACTGCATGTCCCATTTACGGTTATAACGCTCGGAGTGCGTTTTATCGGTGAAGACGCCGGTCGGGCAAATCTCGACCAGGTTACCGGAGAATTCGCTTTCCAGCGTACCGTCTTCCGGACGCCCGAAGTAGACGTTGTCATGCGCGCCATAGACGCCCAGATCGGTGCCGTCGGCATAATCTTTGTAGTAACGTACACAACGGTAACAGGCGATGCAGCGGTTCATTTCGTGAGAGATGAACGGCCCCAGATCCTGGTTGCGGTGGGTACGTTTGGTGAAACGGTAGCGACGGAAACTGTGGCCCGTCATTACGGTCATATCCTGAAGATGGCAGTTACCGCCCTCTTCACAGACCGGACAGTCGTGCGGGTGGTTAGTCATCAGCCACTCCACCACGCTTTCACGGAACTGTTTCGCTTCTTCGTCGTCAATAGAGATAAAGGTACCGTCGGTGGCTGGCGTCATACAGGACATCACCAGGCGACCACGCGTATCTTCCGCGTTTTGGTATTGCTTCACCGCACACTGGCGGCAAGCACCGACGCTTCCCAGCGCCGGGTGCCAGCAAAAATACGGAATATCAAGGCCGAGGGACAGACATGCCTGTAGCAGGTTGTCCGCGCCGTTGACCTCGTATTCTTTGCCGTCTACATGAATCGTAGCCATTAGCATGCTTCCAAATTAAAAATCGTTAACTCACCAGCGCTCTTTGAGCAGGTTCGGCTGAATACCATTGATTAAATGGGTATTGCTGAACGGCTGCTTGATGCCAGCTTCGAATTCTTCGCGGAAATACTTAATTGCGCTTTGCAGTGGCTCAACCGCGCCCGGCGCATGCGCGCAGAAGGTTTTACCCGGTCCGAGGAAACGACACAGTTGCTCAAGTGTCTCGATATCCCCCGGCTGGCCTTCGCCACGCTCCAGCGCGCGCAGAATTTTCACGCTCCACGGCAACCCGTCGCGGCATGGCGTACACCAGCCGCAGGATTCGCGGGCAAAGAACTCTTCCAGGTTACGCACCAGCGATACCATGCCGATTTCGTGGTCTACCGCCATCGCCAGCGCGGTGCCCAGACGGCTGCCTGCTTTACCGATGCTTTCGAATTCCATCGGCAGATCAAGATGCGCCTCGGTCAGGAAGTCGGTTCCCGCCCCGCCCGGTTGCCAGGCTTTGAATTTCAGGCCATCGCGCATACCGCCCGCGTAGTCTTCGAGGATCTCACGCGCGGTGGTGCCGAACGGTAATTCCCAGAGGCCCGGATTCTTCACGCGGCCCGAGAAGCCCATCAGCTTGGTACCCGCATCTTTGCTTTTCGAGATGTTCTGGTACCACTCCACGCCGTTGGCGAGGATTGCCGGGACGTTACACAACGTTTCGACGTTATTCACACAGGTCGGCTTGCCCCATACGCCGGAGGTCGCCGGGAAGGGCGGCTTGGAGCGTGGGTTCGCGCGGCGGCCTTCGAGGGAGTTAATCAGCGCCGTTTCTTCACCACAGATGTAACGCCCTGCCCCGGTGTGGACAAACAGTTCAAAGTCGAACCCGGTGCCCATGATATTTTTGCCAAGCAGCCCGGCCTCGGTGGCTTCAGCAATCGCACGGCGCAGATGTACAGCCGCTTCGATATATTCGCCGCGCAGGAAGATGTAACCACGATACGCTTTCAGCGCGAACGCGGAGATCAGCATGCCTTCCACCAGCAGGTGCGGCAGCTGTTCCATCAGCAGACGGTCTTTATAGGTGCCCGGTTCCATTTCATCGGCGTTACACAGCAGGTAACGGATGTTCATGGATTCATCTTTCGGCATCAGGCTCCACTTCAGACCGGTGGAAAAGCCCGCGCCGCCGCGCCCTTTCAGACCGGCGTCTTTTACCTGGCTGACGATTTCATCCGGAGACAGGCCGGTCAGCGCCTTACGCGCGCCTTCGTAGCCGTTTTTGCTACGATATTCATCCAGCCAGACCGACTGTTTGTCATCGCGCAGACGCCAGGTCAGCGGATGGGTTTCGGGAGTACGGATAACGTTTTTCATTTATACCGCTCCAGTAGTTCAGGAATGGCTTCCGGGGTCAGATGGCTGTGAGTATCCTCATCAATCATCATGTTCGGCCCTTTATCGCAATTCCCCAGGCAGCAGGTCGGCAGCAGCGTAAAGCGACCATCAAAGGTCGTCTGCCCCGGTTTGATGTTGAGATTTTTTTCCAGCGCGGCCTGAATCCCCTGATAGCCGGTGATATGGCACACCACGCTGTCGCAGTAGCGAATCACGTGGCGACCGACCGGCTGACGGAAAATCTGGCTGTAGAATGTGGCGACGCCTTCGACGTCGCTCGCCGGAATACCCAGCACATCGGCAATAGCGTAGATCGCGCCGTCCGGCACCCAGCCACGCTGCTTTTGAACGATTTTCAGCGCTTCAATGGACGCCGCACGCGGGTCTTCGTAGTGGTGCTTCTCGTGCTCTATCGCTTCACGCTCTGCCGCACTCAGCTCAAAAGCCTCGGTTTGTGGTTGTTGATTCTCGTGCATAATTAGCGGTCCACATCTGACATAACAAAATCGATACTACCCAGATAGACAATCAGGTCGGAGACCAGGCTACCGCGGATCGCCGAGGGAATCTGCTGCAGGTGCGCAAAGCTCGGCGTGCGCACGCGGGTACGGTAGCTCATAGTGCTGCCGTCGCTGGTCAGGTAGTAACTGTTAATCCCCTTCGTCGCTTCCACCATCTGGAAGGACTCCTGCGCCGGCATCACCGGGCCCCAGGAGACCTGCAGGAAGTGGGTGATCAGGGTTTCGATATGTTGCAGCGTGCGCTCTTTCGGCGGCGGCGTGGTCAGCGGGTGATCCGCTTTGAACGGGCCTTCCGGCATGTTATCGAGGCACTGCTGAAGAATGCGCAGACTCTGGCGCAGCTCTTCCACTTTCAGCATCACGCGGGTATAGCAGTCGGAAACGCCGCCGCCCACCGGCACTTCAAAGTCAAAGTTTTCGTAGCCAGAGTATGGACGCCATTTACGTACGTCGAAGTCGATCCCGGTCGCGCGCAGCCCTGCGCCGGTGGTGCCCCACTCCAGCGCCTCTTTCGCGCCGTAAGCGGCAACGCCCTGCGAACGCCCTTTCAGAATAGTGTTACGCAGCGCGGCTTTCTCGTAAGAATCCAGACGCTTCGGCATCCACTCAAGGAACTCTCGCAGCAGGCGATCCCAACCGCGCGGCAAGTCGTGCGCGACGCCGCCGATACGGAACCAGGCCGGGTGCATACGGAAACCGGTAATGGCTTCCACCAGGTCATAAATTTTCTGCCGGTCGGTAAAGGCAAAGAAGACCGGCGTCATCGCGCCGACGTCCTGAATAAAGGTCGAGATGTACAGCAGATGACTGTTAATGCGGAACAGTTCGGAGAGCATCACGCGGATGACGTTCACACGATCCGAGACGGTGATCCCTGCCAACTTTTCTACCGCCAGCACGTACGGCATTTCATTGACGCAGCCACCGAGATATTCGATACGGTCGGTATAGGGAATGTAGCTATGCCAGGACTGGCGCTCGCCCATTTTTTCGGCGCCGCGGTGGTGATAACCGATATCCGGCACGCAGTCGACGATTTCTTCACCGTCAAGTTGCAGGATAATGCGAAACGCACCGTGCGCAGACGGGTGGTTCGGGCCGAGGTTGAGGAACATAAAGTCCTCGTTGTCAGTCCCGCGCTTCATCCCCCAGTCTTCCGGCTTAAAGGTCAGCGCTTCCATCTCCAGATCCTGCTTGGCTTTGGTCAGCTCAAACGGATCGAATTCGGTCGCGCGCGCCGGATAATCTTTACGCAGCGGATGGCCTTCCCAGGTTTGCGGCATCATGATGCGCGTCAGGTGCGGGTGGCCTTCGATATCAATACCAAACATTTCCCAGGTCTCACGCTCGTACCAGTTGGCGTTAGGGAAAAGTTTAGTGAAGGTCGGCACGCGCAGGTCGTTTTCAGACAACGCCACCTTGAGCATGATATCGCGATTACGCTCAATGGAAATCAGGTGGTAGAAAACGGAAAAATCCGCGGCGGGTAACCCGTCACGGTGCGTACGCAGGCGTTCATCCATGCCGTGTAAGTCAAACAGCATGACGTAAGGTTTCGGCAGTTTCTTTAAGAAATCGCCAACCTCCAGTAGTTGTTCACGCTTGACCCAAACAACGGGGATACCGGTGCGGGTCGCCTGAACGGTAAAGGCATCCGGCCCAAAACGGTTGCGCAGTTCGCCGATAACCGGATCATCAAGATGATCGCGGGTACTCCATGCAGCGTCTTGCGCGGTTAAGTCGGTCATATTGTTCACCATTGCAAATGGTCCGTGGTGGTCGGCAGTGCTTCGCGCTATTAAAATAGTGGTTAGCGAAGTGAAGTGCTGCTGCCGACAGGCGCAAATTAAATCTCGTCCGGGGTACGCAGGTTCGTGACGGCAATACGCTCGCCGCGTTTACGTTCGCGTTCTGGCTGCATATTGGCGCGATACACGCCCTGATCGCCCACCACCCATGAGAGCGGACGGCGCTCTTTGCCAATCGATTCTTGCAGCAGCATCAACGCCTGCATATACGCTTCCGGACGCGGCGGACAGCCAGGGATATACACATCCACCGGGATGAACTTATCAACGCCCTGCACTACCGAATAAATATCATACATGCCGCCGGAGTTGGCGCAGGCGCCCATAGAAATGACCCATTTTGGCTCCAGCATTTGGTCATACAGACGCTGAATAACCGGGGCCATTTTGGTAAAGCAGGTACCGGCCACCACCATCAGGTCAGCCTGACGTGGCGACGCACGCAGCACTTCCGCGCCGAAACGGGCAACGTCATGCACTGCGGTAAAAGAGGTCACCATCTCTACATAGCAGCAAGAAAGGCCGAAGTTGTAGGGCCAAATTGAGTTTTTACGGCCCCAGTTAACCATGTCATGCAGTTTGCCCATGAACACGTTTTTGTTAACTTCCTGCTCCAGGGGGTCGGTTACGATCTCCTGTTTTTGCAGGGGGTAACGGTCATTCTCACCGTTAGGATCTATGCGGGTGAGCGTATAATCCATCTTAATGCCTCGCGGTTAGCGTTGACGATTAGCGATACTGTTCGTTTCCGGGTTCATACGCTCGCGGCGTGAACGCGCGGGCGTCCAGTCCAACGCGCCAATACGCGCCAGATAAACCAGACCAGCCAGTAACACAAAAATAAAAATTGCAGCTTCCACAAAGCCAACCCAGCCGCTTTCGCGGATAGAAGTTGACCATGCGAACAGATACAGCGCTTCAACGTCGAAGATAACGAAGAACATGGCTACCAGGTAAAACTTGGCAGACAGGCGTAAGCGGGCGGTGCCGACCGAGTCGATACCTGATTCAAACGGAACGTTCTTGTGCCTCGCGCGTGCGCGACCGCCCAAAAACCAACCGCCTACCAGCATCAGGCAGCACAGGCCAATGGCAACGATAAGAAAGATAGCGAATGCCCAGTGATGAGCGATGACTTCAGTGGATGTTGACATACTCATTGCTTACTCATCAAAAGTAGCGCCAGTTTCTCTGCTCTTTACGGCAGATGGGCGCCACATCGATTCATGGGGAGGAATAAAAAAAACCCTACAATTACTGTAGAAAATGATAAAAACAGCTAATTGATGTGGTTTTTTACTCCTTTCTATAACCTTTTGTCAACTTTAACAAAAGTTCCTTCACATTAATTTACATCAATTCATCACCATTAACATTAAGTGCCATCCTGGAGAAAATGACTCTTCGGCCAGGGGGGATTTTATGTTGTTGAATCGTGTCCGTTGTGAAGCAAAAGAAATAACACACACCTATTTTGACAGGAATTTGTGAAGATGCCTCCCCCTAAATGGGAGTATTTTCTTGATCTGTGACACGCTTTTGTTAATTCACCCCCTAAAACAGCAACAATTTCTCTAGTTTTTTAACATGCAAATTCATAAAATGGATGTTCTGGTTATTTTTTACCCACATTGAACTGCGAATCGCTACTGGCTGATTTACCGCAACTTTTACAATTTGTGCGGTTAAGCGCGTACAGATGGGCACAAAAAAAGAGCCACTGAGCGTTTTTTCATCGCCAGCGGCTCTTTTTTACATTTACGACTTAGCGCCTTTTGCCTGCGAGCTACTCAAAACCCCCTTCCACCATCAGCGGATCATCTCCGCCCTCTGCAGAAAACTGGTTGTAATGCCATGGGTTTTGATAGCTTTCCATCGCATGGAAAATCACCATCGCCAGCTCGTTCTGGCTATTGGGATCGCGGCACAACAGATATTCCGTATCCGGCAAAGGCGGTAATCCGTCTGCGGCGCCCAGCACGCGAAGGTCGGGACTCATCATTTCGACAGGTCGAGCCGTTACGCCAAGACTGGCTTTAACGGCCGCGCGTACCGCCGGTAATGTAGACGCCACATAGGCCAGCCGCCAGGGAATACCCGCTGCATTTAGCGTCTCCAGCACCATATCGCGGAATGGGCTGGGATCGTCCAGCAGGACTAATGGTACGGGCTCTCCCCTTTGCAAAACATACTCAGCCGCACAATACCAATGGGTGGGCGAGGTCCGCAAATTCAGACAGTCCAGCGAATGAGGTTGGTTAGTCGTCACCACCAAATCTACTTCCTGCGATTTAACCATGTCCACCATATAGGCGTTGCGTTTTACCCGTACATCAAGCGCGAGTTTCGGATAAACCGAGCTGATTCGGCTAAGCAAAAAAGGCAGGATAGTATCAGCTGATTCATCAGAAGCGCCGATTGTTAACACTCCCTGAAGATTACTGAACATTAATGATGAACACGCCTCATCATTAAAACGCAGGATTTTTCTGGCGTACCCCAGAAGCTGGATACCGTGTTCGGTCAAAAGTTTGTTACGGCCATGGCGGGCGAACAATTCCTTTCCCACGAGTTGCTCAAGACGCTGCATTTGCTGACTGACCGCAGACTGAGTACGACATACCGCCGCCGCCGCCGCGGCGAAGGTGTTCAGATCGGCAACGGCCACGAACGTTCTCAGCAGATCGAGATCGAGGTTAATTATCGGACGATTTGCATTTATCATAATTTTTCACTTACTGGCGGGTCATATCGGGCTGACCTGGTTAATGCTGTGCATTCAGAAACAAGCAATTCCATTTGTAATGTGCATCCTTCGCAGTACCGCCTGGTTACCCAGGTAAATGTTAGAATGTAATTGAAAATACGACCAAAACACTTCTCTTACTTACTGATATAATACCAAATGCAACTGATCGGGATATATCAAAGAGAATGTGTCATACCTTTAGGCGTCTACAGATTTCTGCTAATGATGGACGTGTAAATCTTGTAACAAGCGTCAAATAGTTTACCGAGACGCACAGATACAAAAACAATATATTGAACAATAGGTTATGTATAAAATCGCGTCATGAAAATTAGCAGACAACGCAGACTACGCCCCCGTTTCGGATCATTATCTTAACCTAAAACCGCTATATTTATAAGTATTATTACGAATAATCTTAACCTGGGATATGTTATACTAATCGGACCAGAAAGATATTATTACGACTTTAGTAAATGCTTTTTAAATATTAAATAATAATTAATTAAGATTTCTACCATTCATTAATTATACTTAACAATAGTTTCACCCCCCCCGCCGCCGGAAAGGTCTAACCTTCTCATTTTACCTTTAATACTCAGTATTTCCGAAATAGCCAGCGCGACACTAATGATGAATGCTTATCTCTCATAAAACAGATAATTTCTGACAACATAAAAAACCACATTACGCGCAATCATATAGAATAAAACACCATACATACAAACAAAAATAGAAAATACATCTAACCAAATGATTTTATGAAGTTTTAAACAGCACGAAAGCGCGTTAAAAATAAACAAAATCTTCTTCTGTTCACTCTTCAAAACTCACCGTCGTGGGAGTACATTGTTTCGTGCTGACTTCCACGGCAGGGAGTGGCAATAACAGCTAAAAGGTCAAGATTCATGTCCCCCATTGAAAAATCCAGCAAACTCGAAAATGTCTGTTATGACATTCGTGGCCCCGTTCTGAAAGAAGCAAAACGCCTTGAGGAAGAAGGTAATAAAGTTCTTAAACTGAATATCGGCAACCCCGCCCCCTTCGGATTCGAAGCGCCGGACGAAATTCTGGTCGATGTCATTCGTAATTTGCCGACGGCGCAAGGATATTGCGACTCGAAAGGGCTTTATTCCGCCCGTAAAGCGATTATGCAGCATTATCAGGCCCGTGGAATGCGCGATGTAACCGTGGAAGATATCTATATCGGTAACGGCGTTTCCGAGCTGATCGTTCAGGCGATGCAGGCGTTGCTTAACAGTGGCGATGAAATGCTGGTTCCCGCGCCCGATTATCCGTTATGGACAGCGGCGGTATCGCTCTCCAGCGGCAAGGCGGTACATTATCTTTGCGATGAATCTTCCGACTGGTTCCCGGACCTTGACGATATCCGCGCCAAAATCACCCCACGTACGCGTGGTATTGTCATTATTAATCCAAACAACCCTACTGGCGCCGTCTATTCTAAAGAATTGTTGATGGAAATTGTCAACATTGCGCGCGAGCATAATCTCATCATCTTCGCCGATGAAATTTATGACAAGATTCTCTATGACGATGCCGAGCATCACTCTATCGCCGCACTGGCGCCTGATCTGCTGACCATCACCTTTAATGGTTTGTCTAAAACCTATCGCGTCGCCGGCTTCCGCCAGGGCTGGATGGTGCTGAACGGGCCGAAAAAACATGCGAAAGGCTATATTGAAGGGCTGGAGATGTTAGCCTCAATGCGCCTGTGCGCCAACGTCCCGGCGCAACATGCTATTCAGACCGCGCTCGGCGGCTATCAAAGCATTAGCGAATTTATTCTGCCGGGCGGTCGACTGTATGAACAGCGTAACCGCGCCTGGGAGTTGATTAACGATATCCCCGGCGTTTCCTGCGTAAAACCGCGCGGCGCGTTGTACATGTTCCCCAGGATCGACGCTAAACGTTTTAATATTCACGACGACCAGAAGATGGTGCTGGACTTCCTGCTACAGGAAAAGGTGCTGCTGGTGCAAGGTACCGCCTTTAACTGGCCGTGGCCGGATCACTTCCGCATTGTGACGCTACCGCGTGAAGATGACCTGGAGATGGCCATCAACCGTTTTGGGCGTTTCCTCTCAGGTTACCATCAATAATCTTAAATTCAGGCTACTTCGGTAGCCTGAATTGCATCTTCATCCGCCTCCCCGCACAATGAAGTCTGCCGCAGTGAAAACAAAAGGTAATCTATGAAGCAGAGCCATTTTTTCGCCCATCTCTCCCGCATGAAGTTGATTAACCGCTGGCCGCTGATGCGTAACGTGCGTACGGAAAACGTCTCCGAACATAGTCTGCAGGTGGCGATGGTCGCCCATGCGTTGGCGGCGATAAAAAACCGTAAATTTGGCGGTCAGCTCAATGCTGAACGCATCGCGCTTCTGGCGATGTATCATGATGCCTCGGAAGTACTGACCGGCGATCTGCCGACGCCGGTAAAATATTTTAATTCCCAGATAGCCCAGGAATATAAAGCGATCGAAAAAATCGCCCAGCAAAAGCTGGTTGATATGGCGCCGGATGAATTACGCGATATTTTCGCACCGCTTATTGATGAGAATGCCTGGAGCGAAGAAGAACAGGCAATCGTAAAACAGGCCGATGCGCTTTGCGCCTACCTGAAATGCCTGGAGGAGCTCTCAGCGGGAAACAATGAGTTTGGACTGGCAAAAACGCGGCTGGAAAAAACGCTGGAATTACGTCGCAGCCAGGAGATGGACTATTTTATGGCGGTGTTCGTACCAAGTTTCCATCTCTCTCTTGACGAGATAAGCCAGGATTCACCGCTTTAAACGGTTTTGCCGGATGGCGACGTCAACGTCTTATCCGGCCTGGACGTAGCGTGATATCCGTAGGCCTGATAAGCGTAGCGCCATCAGGCCTTTTCCTGTCTGGGGTTAAAACGGAAACAACATCGGAATCATCACAATACAAACCGCCATCACAATAAGCGTGAACGGCACGCCAAGCTTCACAAAATCGCTAAAGCTATAGTTTCCCGGCCCCAGAACCAGAGTATTGACCGGCGATGAAACCGGCGTCATAAAGGCGGCGGATGCCGCCATCGCCACCGCCATCGCAAACGGATAGGGCGACACCCCCATCGATTTCGCCGCCGCCAGCGCAATCGGCGCCATCAGCACCGCCGTTGCCGTGTTAGAAATGAACAGTCCTATGACGGCGCACAGCACGAACAGGCATCCCAGCATCATATACGGCCCATAGCCGCCGCCGATATCCATTAATCCTTGCACGACCAGAGAGACGCCGCCGGTTTTTTGCAACGCCAGCGCAAACGGCATCATACCCACAATCAAGATAATACTCGGCCAGTGGATCGCTTTATACGCGCTTTCAGCATCAATACAGCGAAATTTCCCCATCAGCAGGCAGGCGATAATCGCCGCGATCGGGTTGGGAATTTCATCGGTCAACATCAGCGCCACCATCAGTACCAGGCAGAAAATGGCGTGCGGCGCCTGGCTGTGCGCAGGAGAGGCTTCGCTGACCTCAACCGGCATATTCAGCACCACAAAGTCGCGGCCTTTTTGCCCCAGCAGGCTGATTAACTTCCAGTTCCCCACAACCAGAATGATATCGCCCATCAATAACGGTTCATCGGCCAGCGATCCTTCCAGCGCGACGCCGTCGCGTTTCAGGCCGACCACATTCAGCCCGTAACGTGTACGGAAGGCGATTTCACGCACCGACTTGCCTATCAGTTCAGACTCCGGAATAAGCGAAATTTCCGCCATGCCAACATCCAACGCCTGATCGGAAAAATATTCTCCACGCAATACCATCGGTTCCAGCAGTTGCTCGGCGCAGAACTCTCTGAGGTCAACCTCCGCCGCCGACATATCAATCAGCAGAACGTCGCGAGCGCGAAACTCCGATACGCCGTTCACATTGACGATAACCCGCCGAAAGCGCCGCCAGCGTTCAACGCCGATGACATTGGCGCCGTAACGTTCGCGCAGTTTAAGGTCGTCCAGCCGCTGTCCCACCATTGGCGAACCGGGGCGAATCGCCAGACGGCGAGCGCGCCCCGTCAGACGGTACTCGCGGATAAGATCGCGGAAAGTGCGCCGCTTACCGGCCTGTTGTCCGGGCGCATCGCCTTTTAGCATGAAGCGCATCACCAGCATATAAACAATGCCGAGCGCCAACACCACTATCCCCAGCGGCGTCACGCTAAAAAAGTTGAACCCATGCAGGCCTTCACGCAGCAGTTCACTGTTAACCACCAGGTTCGGCGGCGTCGCCACCAGCGTCATCATTCCGCTGATAAGCCCGGCAAAACTCAGCGGCATCATCAGGCGCGAAGGCGAGGTTTGCATATGCATAGAAACGCTAAGAACAACGGGGATAAAGATCGCCACCACGCCGGTTGAACTCATGAAAGCGCCAAGTCCGGCGACGGTGATCATCAGTAAAACCAGCATTTTGATTTCACTGCTGCCCGCCATTTTAACCAGCCAGGTACCGACCACCGTCGCAACGCCGGTGCGCACGAGGCCGTCGCCAATAATAAATAAGGCGGCGATAAGAATGACATTCGGATCGCTAAAGCCGGAGAAGGCTTCCGGAAGGGTCAAGGTACCGCTAAGGACAAAAGCAACAATGACGAATAAAGCCACCGCATCCATACGTACTTTGCCCGTCGCAAACAACACGACGGCAATCGCCAGTAAAGAGAGAACCCAAATCAATTCACCGTTCACAACATATCCTTGTCAGATGAGAAGATAACGCGATTCTGCCATAAATATGCCCCGCCAAAGCGGGGCGATATCATGATCAGGTCTTTCTTAACACCACCACATCGCCGTTTGGTTGTTTAGCGACCGATAATTGCGTCAGGCTATCCAACGCAAAATCAACATCCGCCAGACGCGGCGTGTCGGCCGGCGCATTGACCGCAATGACGTGGCAGCCCGCAGCCAGTCCGGACAGCACGCCAGCCGGGGCATCTTCTACTACGACGCACTCCTGAGGGGCCAGGCCAAGCAGTTGTGCGCCCAGCAAATACGCATCCGGCTCCGGTTTGCCGCGTTTGACTCGTTCGGCGGTGACAAACACCTCTGGCGCTGGAAGGCCCGCGACCTGATGGCGCGCACGCGCGACCGGCATTGAACCGGAGGTAACGATAGCCCACGGAATGCCCGCTTTATTCAGGTGATTGAGTAAATCGACTGCCCCCGGCAACGCGGTGATCCCTGCGGTTTCAGTGGCTTCTATTTGCTCCAGGCGCGTAAACTCAGCGGCAATTTCCGCCTCCGATTTACCCGCCATAAAATGCCGCAACGAGGTGATCGCCTGTTTGCCATGAATAAAGCCCAGCACCTCATCATGAGCAAGGTTAAAACGATCGGCCCAGCTACACCACGCGCGTTCAACGGCAGGTAATGAGTCAACCAACGTTCCATCCAGATCAAACAGAAAACCTTTACACTGCACGCGAGCCTCCTCAGGCATTAATGATTTGATTGATTTCATTCGCGCTCAGGTGGTACTGACGCGGGCAGGCATGCCAGACATTCAACATCCGCTGGTATTTTTCCCACATCGGCGTCTGGGCATTAAAGCCGTGCGTCCCGGCGTCAAAGTGAGTGTAGCGTCCTTCTATATTCACCATAAAACGGACATAGCCGAGGTAACGCGCTTCCGTCGCGGCGTCAAACCCCAGGAAGGTGACGCGACGTTCGTCGATAGCTTGCGTATCTTTGAGGTTGGCCCAGGAGACGTGCAGCGCATGGTACATCTCCATAATATCGATGATGGTACGACAGGTCTCTTCCGTCAGCTCGCCAAACTCGCGATCCAGCTCGCGCATCTGCAGGCCGTAGCCGCGTTCAATAATTGTTTGTAAGCGACGGTAACGCTCGGCGTTGGTGGGATCGAGCATCGTCATCATTTTGTACTGGTTAGACAAAATCAGACGTTGCGCGTTGGTCATTTCCATTTTGAACTCCTGTATCACGCTATGGCGATGAAAAAAAGAAGGCATTGGTATGCCTTCTTTTATATGCGTAATCCGGGGTCAATTACAAATCATCCAGGAAAGTTTTATCCAGTTGTTTGAAGGCGCGCTTAAGCGTGTCAGCTAATGCCTGGTAATCCGGCTTTCCTTCTACCGGCGCCAGCGCTTGTCCAGCCTCCTGCAATTTACCGCGAACTTCGTAAAACCAGTTAAGGATTGAAGGCGGTAACGGCGTCACGGAACGTTTTCCTAACCACCATAATCCCTGCATGGGCAAGCTCAGGGCGAACAGAGCGGTCGCCACGGCCGGGCCTAACTGACCGCCCAGCGCTATCTGCCAGCATAATGTAAAGACGGCGACAGGCGGCATAAATCGTATGGCATAGCGCGTCATACGAATGACGCGGTTTTCGACGAAAACGGGCGCCAGCCGCTTTTCCATCGGCCACGTCTTCGCGTAGTGCTGCCCCCGGCGAAATAAGCTAAAAAAATTTACGGAGCGATTATCCGGTGTCGACATGGCCTACCTCAACTTCACATATAAAATTTAAAAAATTTGTGCAAAACAACAACTGCGAGGGACAACGTTCAAAACATTTTGTCTTCGATACCCACTATCAGGTATCCTGTGTCGGCCTGTCAAAGGCCGGTAGTTTAAAATCATTGAGTCGTCAATATTACACATAGTATGCCATTGGCTGAAAAATACGCAAAATGGCATAGACTCAAAGGTATTTCTTCCATCATGCCCAAAAAAACTCCTGCGCATGATGTTAATCATAAATGTCAGGGCTATCATGCGCTACGCTCTATGGCTCACTGACGTTTTTTTAGCCACGTATCATAAATAGGTACTTCCATGTCGAGTAAGTTAGTACTGGTTCTGAACTGCGGTAGTTCTTCACTGAAATTTGCAATTATTGATGCAGTTAATGGTGATGAATACCTTTCTGGTTTAGCCGAATGTTTCCATCTGCCAGAAGCACGCATCAAATGGAAAATGGACGGCAGTAAACAAGAAGCGGCTTTAGGTGCAGGCGCCGCTCACAGTGAAGCGCTGAACTTTATCGTTAACACTATTCTGGCACAAAAACCAGAACTGTCTGCGCAGTTAACTGCAATTGGTCACCGTATCGTACACGGCGGCGAGAAGTATACCAGCTCCGTAGTCATTGATGAGTCCGTCATTCAGGGCATCAAAGATTCCGCCTCTTTCGCACCGCTGCATAACCCGGCTCACCTGATTGGTATCGCCGAAGCGCTGAAATCTTTCCCGCAGCTGAAAGATAAAAACGTTGCAGTATTCGACACCGCCTTCCATCAGACCATGCCGGAAGAATCTTACCTGTATGCCCTGCCGTACAGCCTGTATAAAGAACACGGCGTTCGTCGCTATGGCGCACACGGCACCAGCCACTTCTATGTAACTCAGGAAGCGGCAAAAATGCTGAACAAGCCGGTAGAAGAACTGAACATTATCACCTGCCACCTGGGCAACGGCGGTTCTGTTTCCGCTATCCGTAACGGTAAATGCGTGGATACCTCTATGGGTCTGACCCCGCTGGAAGGCCTGGTCATGGGTACCCGTTCCGGCGATATCGACCCTGCGATTATCTTCCACCTGCACGACACTCTGGGCATGAGCGTGGATCAGATCAACAAAATGCTGACCAAAGAGTCCGGTCTGCTGGGTCTGACTGAAGTGACCAGCGACTGCCGTTATGTTGAAGACAACTACGCCACCAAAGAAGACGCAAAACGTGCGATGGATGTTTACTGCCACCGCCTGGCGAAGTACATCGGTTCTTACACCGCTCTGATGGACGGTCGTCTGGATGCAGTCGTGTTCACCGGCGGTATCGGTGAAAACGCCGCGATGGTTCGCGAACTGTCTCTGGGTAAACTGGGCGTGCTGGGCTTTGAAGTCGACCACGAACGTAACCTGGCGGCCCGCTTCGGCAAATCTGGTTTCATCAACAAAGAAGGTACCCGTCCGGCGGTGGTGATCCCAACCAACGAAGAACTGGTTATCGCGCAGGACGCGAGCCGTCTGACTGCCTGATTTCACACCGCCAGCCTCGCTGGCGGTGCTGTTTTGTAACCCGTCCCCAAAAGACGGTAACGAAAGAGGATAAACCGTGTCCCGTATTATTATGCTGATCCCTACCGGAACCAGCGTCGGCCTGACCAGCGTCAGCCTCGGCGTCATCCGTGCTATGGAACGCAAAGGCGTTCGTCTGAGCGTCTTTAAGCCTATCGCCCAGCCTCGCGCTGGCGGCGATGCGCCTGACCAGACCACCACTATCGTTCGCGCGAACTCTACCCTGCCGGCGGCTGAACCGCTGAAGATGAGCCACGTTGAATCTCTGCTTTCCAGCAACCAGAAAGACGTGCTGATGGAAGAGATCATCGCGAACTACCATGCGAATACCAAAGACGCGGAAGTGGTGCTGGTTGAAGGTCTGGTTCCGACCCGTAAACATCAGTTCGCTCAGTCTCTGAACTATGAAATCGCGAAAACGCTGAATGCGGAAATCGTTTTTGTCATGTCTCAGGGTACCGACACGCCAGAACAGCTGAACGAGCGTATCGAACTGACGCGCAGCAGCTTCGGCGGCGCGAAAAACACCAACATCACCGGCGTTATCATCAACAAACTGAATGCGCCGGTTGATGAACAAGGCCGTACTCGCCCGGATCTGTCGGAGATCTTTGACGACTCTTCCAAAGCGCAGGTGATCAAAATCGATCCTGCTAAACTGCAGGAATCCAGCCCGCTGCCGGTTCTGGGCGCGGTGCCGTGGAGCTTCGACCTGATTGCGACCCGCGCTATCGATATGGCGCGTCACCTGAACGCCACCATCATTAACGAAGGCGATATCAAAACCCGCCGCGTTAAATCCGTTACGTTCTGCGCGCGTAGTATTCCGCATATGCTGGAACATTTCCGCGCAGGATCGTTGTTAGTGACCTCCGCTGACCGTCCGGACGTACTGGTCGCAGCTTGCCTGGCCGCGATGAACGGCGTAGAAATCGGCGCCCTGTTGCTGACCGGCGGCTATGAAATGGACGCACGCATTTCTAAACTGTGCGAACGCGCATTCGCCACCGGTCTGCCGGTCTTTATGGTGAACACCAACACCTGGCAGACTTCGCTGAGCCTGCAAAGCTTCAATCTGGAAGTCCCGGTTGATGACCATGAGCGCATCGAGAAAGTTCAGGAATACGTCGCGAACTACGTTAACGCTGAGTGGATCGAGTCGCTGACCGCCACTTCCGAGCGTAGCCGTCGTCTCTCTCCGCCGGCGTTCCGCTACCAACTGACCGAGCTGGCGCGTAAAGCCGGTAAACGCGTAGTGCTGCCGGAAGGCGACGAACCGCGTACCGTCAAAGCGGCGGCAATCTGCGCTGAACGCGGCATCGCCACTTGCGTACTGCTGGGCAACCCGGATGAAATCAACCGCGTCGCGGCATCTCAGGGCGTTGAGCTGGGCGCAGGTATTGAAATCGTCGATCCGGAAGTGGTGCGTGAAAGCTATGTCGCTCGCCTGGTTGAGCTGCGTAAGAGCAAAGGCATGACCGAACCGGTTGCCCGCGAACAGCTGGAAGACAACGTGGTGCTCGGCACGCTGATGCTGGAGCAAGACGAAGTCGACGGCCTGGTTTCCGGCGCGGTTCATACCACCGCCAACACCATCCGTCCGCCGCTGCAGCTTATTAAAACGGCGCCGGGTAGCTCCCTGGTCTCTTCTGTGTTCTTTATGCTACTGCCGGAACAGGTTTACGTTTACGGCGACTGCGCAATCAACCCAGACCCGACCGCAGAGCAGCTGGCAGAAATCGCGATTCAGTCTGCGGATTCCGCCATTGCCTTCGGCATCGAACCGCGTGTGGCAATGCTCTCCTACTCCACCGGCACCTCTGGCGCGGGCAGCGACGTAGAGAAAGTACGTGAAGCGACGCGTCTGGCGCAGGAAAAACGTCCTGACCTGATGATCGACGGTCCGTTGCAGTACGACGCCGCGGTCATGGCTGACGTAGCGAAATCCAAAGCGCCGAACTCACCGGTTGCGGGTCGCGCTACCGTGTTCATTTTCCCGGATCTGAACACCGGTAACACCACCTACAAAGCGGTACAGCGCTCTGCCGACCTGATCTCCATCGGGCCGATGCTGCAGGGTATGCGCAAGCCGGTGAACGACCTGTCCCGTGGCGCGCTGGTTGACGATATCGTCTACACCATCGCCCTGACGGCAATCCAGGCTTCTCAACAGCAGCAGTAACAGTAAAAGCTAATGCCGGATGGCGGCGTGAACGCCTTGTCCGGCCTACAGGTGAAATACCGTTGTAGGCCGGATAAGACGCGTTAGCATCGCCATCCGGCATTCTGCTATTTACCCTGCAAAGCGGAATTTTTTGCTTAACTGCGCTGCATCAATGAATAACTATTCCCTTCTTCTCATACTTAGCCTCTTTGCTTTGCAACAGGGATAGTCTGTCATGTCTGTCGTTACAGAATCAAAAACAGCCAGAAAATGGACAATGCCCGATACGCTGGTCATCATCTTTTTTGTCGCCATTTTAACCAGTATCGCCACCTGGGTCGTCCCCGTTGGGATGTTTGATAGCCAGGAAGTGCAGTATCAGGTCGATGGTCAGACAAAAACCCGCAAGGTCGTCGACCCGCACTCTTTTCGCATTGTGACCAATGAGGCCGGGGAAGCGCAGTATCATCGCGTACAATTTTTCACTACTGGCGATGAAAGACCAGGGCTGATGAATTTTCCGTTTGAAGGGTTAACATCCGGATCGAAGTTCGGCACTGCCGTCGGCATCATTATGTTTATGTTGGTGATTGGCGGCGCATTCGGCATCGTGATGCGTACCGGCACCGTGGATAACGGCATTCTGGCGCTTATTCGCCACACGCGGGGCAACGAAGTCCTGTTTATTCCGGTGCTATTTGTTCTCTTTTCGTTAGGGGGCGCCGTATTTGGCATGGGCGAAGAGGCGGTCGCCTTTGCAATTATCATAGCCCCGCTGATGGTCAGGCTGGGCTATGACAGCATTACCACCGTCCTGGTGACCTATATCGCCACCCAAATTGGCTTTGCCAGTTCGTGGATGAACCCTTTCTGCGTAGTCGTCGCCCAGGGGATTGCCGGCGTGCCGGTACTTTCCGGTTCCGGGCTGCGTATTGTGGTCTGGGTTGTCGCCACGCTGATTGGGTTGTTTTTTACGCTGGTCTACGCCTCACGCGTGAAAAAGAATCCGCTGCTTTCCCGCGTCCACGAATCCGATCGCTATTTCCGCGAACAGCAGGATGAAGTCGTCCAGCGCCCTTTCACCTTTGGTGACTGGCTGGTACTACTGGTCCTGACCGGCGTAATGATTTGGGTCGTCTGGGGCGTGATTGTCCACGCCTGGTTTATTCCGGAGATCGCCAGCCAGTTTTTCACCATGGGCGTGGTGATCGGCCTCATCGGCGTTATCTTCCGCCTCAACGGTATGACGGTCAACGTGATGGCGTCCTCATTCACCGAAGGGGCGAGGATGATGATCGCGCCCGCCTTGCTGGTGGGTTTTGCCAAAGGCATTCTGCTGCTGGTCGGCAACGGCGAAGCCGGGGAACCCAGCGTGCTCAATACGTTGCTTAACAGTATCGCGCATGGCATCAGCGGGCTTAATAATGCTATCGCCGCCTGGTTTATGCTGCTCTTCCAGGCGGTATTTAATTTCTTTGTCACGTCCGGTTCGGGCCAGGCGGCGTTAACCATGCCATTACTGGCGCCGCTCGGCGATCTGGTCGGCGTTAACCGTCAGGTGACTGTTCTGGCCTTCCAGTTTGGCGATGGCTTCAGCCATATTATCTATCCGACATCGGCCTCGCTGATGGCCACGCTGGGCGTGTGCCGGGTCGATTTTCGCAACTGGCTGAAAGTGGGGGCGTCGCTGCTGGGACTACTGTTTATTATGTCCAGCGTGGTCGTCATTGGCGCGCAGATGATGGGATATCATTGATCCAAAATGCCGGATGAGCATCAGCGCCATCCGGCAATATCTCCATGATTAAAGCAGTGATTTCGCGGCTTCTACAATCGCTTCGGCAGTGAGTCCGTACTCTTGTTGTAAGAAATCCTGCGTTCCTACCTGCCCATAACGCTCTTTGACGCCAACACGACGCATCGGCACCGGGCAGTTTTCCACCAGCACTTCCGCCACCGCTGACCCCAGTCCATTATGGATGCTGTGGTTTTCACACGTGACGATACGCCGCGTTTTTTCCGCGTAGTTTTTCACCAACATGCGATCGATAGGCTTTAAGGTGAACATATCAATGACCGCGGCGCTCACGCCTTCCTGCTCCAGTTGGCGCGCCGCCTCCAGCGCCTCCGCCACCATAATGCCGTTGGCGATAAGCGTAATATCATCGCCCTCGCGCAGTACGTTGCCCTTGCCAATGGTAAAGGTAGAGCCTGGCGCATAGATACTCGTCGCCTGCTTACGGATGGTACGCAGCCAGTAAAAACCGTCCAGATCCATTAGCTGGCGTAAAATATCCGCGAACATCACCGCATCCGTCACCTCCAGTACTACGGAGTGCGCCAGCCCGCGAACAATCCCCATATCTTCAAAAGACATATGGGTGCCGCCGTTATGGCACGCCGTCACTCCGGCATCGGAGGCGATCACTTTGACGTTGTTACGCTGATAATCCAGCGCCATGAAGAGCTGATCAAAACAGCGACGGCTGGCAAAAGCGGTAAAAGTATGCACAAACGGTTTGCGACCGGTCAGCGCCAGCCCCGCCGCAGTGCCAATCACATTCGCCTCCATAATACCGCAGTTAATGACATGCTGCGGGTAGTCACGCGCCACGCTGTCCATCGCCATTGAGCTCATTAAATCAGCCTCAAGCGCAATAATTGGGCTTCCGGCCTCAATCTGCCCGGCGACAAAACCGGCGTAAACTTTGCGCATTTCGATATCGTCTTTAAGCCCTGCGGGCGCAAGCTTAATCATGCATGACCTCCAGTTGATGAATGGCCTCATTGAGCGTCTGCTTCATGCCATCCGTCAGGCGTAAGTGGTGAGAATTCGTTAACTGCTCCAGGCATGGCACCCCCTGCCCTTTAATGCTGTCAAGGATCACTACCCGTGGCCGGGCATCGGCGGGCGGCACAGGCTGAACCACCGCCAGTAGTCCGGCGATATCATCGCCTTTGACGGTGACGACATCGAAACCAAACGCGCGGAATTTCCCTTCCAGATCGAACGGATTGATAATCTCCTCCAGCTCGCCGTCAAGCTGCTGTTTGTTCCAGTCAATGAAAACGGTCAGATTATTCAGGCGGTGGTGGGCAATAAACTGAAACGCCTCCCAGCACTGCCCTTCATTCAGCTCCCCATCGCCGACAATGCAAAATACCCGATTGGGTCGCCGCGCCAGTTTATGCGACAACGCCATTCCGCCCGCAATAGAGATGCCCTGTCCCAGTGAGCCGGTCGTGGCGTCCACGCCGCGCGTTTTTAGCCGATCCGGATGGCTGGGAAGACGGGTGCCGTTCTGGTTAAGCGTATTCAGCTCTTCGAGCGGGAAATAGCCTTTAATCGCCAGGGTACTGTACAACGCGGGGCCCGCATGGCCTTTCGACAGTACGAAGTAATCGCGCTCCGGCCAGTCCGGGTCGGCAGGGTCGATTTTCATCACCGCGCCGTACAGAACCGCCAGAGTCTCCACTACCGACATACTGCCGCCATAGTGACCAAAGCCAAGATGGTTTAAGGATTTGAGCGTGGCGACGCGAATATCGCGCGCCAGTTGGGTGATTTCGGTTACATTCATTCTTTCGCTCCGCTATTTTCCTGCACTTCGGCATTCGCTTTTTTGTTTTTGGCCAACACGTTGTACGCCACCAGTAGCGCGAATAGCGCCACCACCAGCCCCGTGATAGCCATCGGCGACAGATAACGCGCCAGGTTGCCCAGCAAAATACCGATTACGCCAAAGTCAGCATCCGAGAACGTGGTATTGGCGAAGCCGATCGCGCCGAGAACCGGCAGTAACAGCACTGGCAGGAAAGTGATTAATAGACCATTAGCAAATGCGCCGATCATCGCCCCGCGGCGACCGCCGGTGGCATTGCCAAAGACGCCTGCGGTCGCGCCGGTAAAGAAGTGCGGCACAACGCCTGGCAGGATTAACACAAGCTTCATCTGTCCAAGCAGGAACAGCCCCACCAGCCCACCGAGAAAACTGAACAGGAAGCCAATCAGTACCGCGTTAGGGGCATAGGGATACACCACCGGGCAGTCCAGCGCCGGACGCGCGTTTGGCACCAGTTTTTCTGAAAAGCCGGTAAAGGCCGGAACAATTTCCGCCAGAATCAGACGGACGCCTTGCAGAATGATGAATACGCCGGCGGCGAAGGTGATTGCCATGATGATGGCGTACACCAGGATAGTTTTGCCCGCCGTAAACGTCGCTTCGACATACTCACGCCCTGCGCTGACTGCCATAATCAGATAGATAATCATCATGGTCAGCGAAATCGAGATAGAACTGTCGCGTAAAAAACTGAGGTTTTTCGGCAGGTTCATCTCTTCCGTGGAGCGGGAGCCTTTACCACACAGGCTACCTATCCAGCCGGAAAGCACATATCCCAGGGTACCGAAGTGACCAAACGCAATGTCATCGGTACCGGTAATCCGCCTCATATAACGTTGGGCCAACGCCGGGAAGAAGGCCATCACCAGCCCCAGGATTAGCGATCCGGTGAAGACCAGCCCTACGCCCTCAAACCCCGCCACGGTCAGGATTACGCCAATCATACAGGCCATGTAAAAGGTGTGATGCCCGGTCAAAAAGATATATTTAAGACGCGTAAAGCGCGCCACGACAATATTGGCCACCATACCAAATGCCATAATTAACGCCGTGGACGCGCCATATTTCTCCAGCGCGATTGAGACTATCGCTTCATTATTAGGAATAATACCCTGAATATTAAAAGCGTGTTCAAACATGCCCCCTAGCGGATTTAATGAACCCACTAGTACGGTTGCGCCACCGCCAAGTACAATAAAACCTAAAATGGTTTTAATCGTGCCTTTTACCACATCGGAAAACGCTTTTTTCTGCGCCACCAGACCAATAAGCGCAATTAACCCTACAAGCACCGAGGGTACTTTTAAAATATCAACAACAAAATTCAGCGTTTCAAGGATAAACATATCCACCTCGCCAGCAATAATTATTGTTTAGCGAACCATGCGCGCAGCTGCGTTTCCAGTTCGTTGATGTCGATGATGTTATTGATCACCACCAGTTGGCTTTCCGGTACGCTGGCGCTGGCCGCGATATCTTTGGCCATTACAAAAAGATCGGCAGCCCCGGGTGTGGCCGATGAGAGATCGGAGTGTTCTACTTCAGCGTCAATATTGAGTTTCTTTAATACTTTTTTAATGTTCATTTCTACCATAAAACTACTACCCAGGCCGGAACCGCAAATTGCCATGATTTTCATTATTGTCACCTTTTAAAAGTAGAGTTGGTCTGCATCACGCACGGGCGTAATGTTATTTACCGCAAGAAAATGGAATAAAATCAAAAACGGTCAATAATCGTTTTAATGTCCTCCAGGTTTTTTGCCTGATGTAATTTTTCCATATCTACATCACTGGAAAATAATTCCGCCAGCGCCGATATCATTTCGATATGACTGTGCTTATCAGGCGCCGCCAGCATAATAATGATGTCAACCGGATCGAATTCGTCTGCGCCAAATGAAACGCCGTGCTGTAGTTTCAGTAACGATAAACCTAACCCTTTCGCCCCCTCTTCCGGCCTCGCATGCGGCATCGCTAACCCTGGCGCTAATACATAATACGGCCCAAGCTTTTGGTGCTGCTGAACAATCGCCGTAATGTATTCCGGTGCGATAACACCTGCGTCCAGCAGGGGTTTGCCGCAAATTTCCAGCGCCTGCGACCACGTTTCCACGCTCTCCCGTAGCGTGATGGTTGCGTCAGATAACCAGGTTCCCAGCATGTTATTCGCCCCCACGGTGTATGAAATTATGAACAAACTTTATTCAAGCCATTCGATATTAGCTGCGATCGTTATCACAAAGATAGCGCTACCAGCGACTATTACTCAGAATTGTGATAGCGCTATCAAATTAAAATCATGGTGTGAAATCACAGCAAAAAAGCGGATTTAAGGCGTATACTGCCAGTCATGCGAAGCAAAGAACGACAATAAAAAAGCATCTCAACATGTTGTAATGACGCAGGAATTTGTATGTCGATACCCCGTAAACGGCGCAGTACCGGTAAAGTGACTATCGCCGATGTAGCCCAACTTGCCGGTGTAGGCACGATGACCGTATCACGAGCCTTACGCACGCCGGAACAGGTCTCTGATAAACTCCGGGAAAAAATCGAAGCGGCAGTGCATGAGCTGGGCTATATGCCTAATCTCGCCGCCAGCGCGCTGGCGTCTGCCTCCTCGCACACCATCGCAATGGTCGTACCGAACCTTGCGGAAGCGGGGTGTTCTGAAATGTTCGCCGGGCTGCAACAAATTTTACAGCCCGCAGGCTACCAGATTATGCTGGCGGAATCGCAGCATCGCGTGGAACAAGAGGAGAAGCTGCTCGAAACGCTGCTGGCCTCCAACATTGCCGCAGCGATTCTGCTTAGCGTCGAACATAGCACTACCGTGCGCCAGTGGCTAAAAAATGCCTCTATCCCGGTGATGGAGATGGGCGCGATTCGCAGCGATCCTATTGATATGAATATCGGTATTGATAACGTTGCGGCAATGTATGAGCTGACGGAAATGCTGATTCAGCGCGGTTATCAGAATATCGGGCTGCTATGCGCCAATCAGGAGCAGTGGATTTTTCAGCAACATCTGCACGGCTGGTACAAAGCGATGCTTCGCCACCATATGTCGCCAAACCGGGTGATTAATGCCGCCTTGCCGCCCAATTTTTCTACCGGCGCGTCGCAACTGCCGGAGTTTTTACTGGCGTGGCCGGAGCTGGACGCGCTGGTATGCGTATCGGATGAGCTGGCCTGCGGCGCGTTATACGAGTGCCAACGACGGCGGATCAAAGTTCCGGACGATTTAGCGGTGGTCGGGTTTGGCGATAGCGATGTCAGCCGGGTCTGCCAGCCGCCGTTAACCACCATGGCCGTACCGCACCGTAAGATTGGCAGTGAAGCCGGACGGGCGCTGTTGGAAAGGTTAAATCAGGGAAACTGGAGCGATCGAAAATCCATCGCCTCCAGTTTATGTATGCGGGAAAGCTGCTAAAACGCTTATTCCGTCTCTTCCGGTTTCTCCTGGAGCGCGGCTTCGTTTTTGGCGTTGCGGGTCATCCACAGCGCCAGCGCTTTGAGCGAGTCCGGCGTAAATTCATCACAGCGCGCGGTGATCTCCTCCGGGGTCAGCCAACACACTTCGCTGACTTCATCTTCCTGAAGCGCGAAAGGCCCGTGGGAAACGCAGCTAAACAGCGCGCCCCAAACCCGGCAATGTTGGTCTTCAAAGTAAAACAGACCGTGTTCGGCAAACGGCACGCCTGCAATACCCAACTCTTCTTCCGCTTCGCGGCGGGCAGATTCCAGTAGCTGCTCATCAGCCTGAACCACGCCGCCTGCGGTAGCATCTAACATACCGGGCAAAAAATCTTTTGTTTCGGTACGACGCTGTACCAGAATTTTACCCATACCATCATGAACGACGATATACGTCGCACGATGCCGTAAGCGTTGCGCACGCATCTGTTCCCGGCTGGACTGTGCAATGACTTCATTGTCTTCATTCACAATATCCACCCATTCCGTACTTGCCAAACGACGCTGTTCCACCATCAGGAAACCTTCTTATTTCTGGCGCTCTTACGGCGCATTTACGTTTGTGAGGTAAATTACGAGTTAATTGCAACCTGCGCAATGATACTTTGATCATTGAGTGCGATTACGCTCAACACATTATCATCCAGAATACCGTAGCTTGCCGCATACCCGCCTTTCGGGATGCTCACTGACCCAGGATTAAAGTGATACAGTCCTTCCTGCTGTTGCGCCACCGGCAGATGCGTATGACCATAGACCAACACATCGCCAGTATGCAGAGCGGGCAGATTCGTCGGCCCGAAGAGGTGCCCATGCGTTAAAAATAGCCGCCTCTCTTGCGTCAATATTTGCTGCCACGGCGCAGTGATCGGGAAATGCAGCAGCATCTGATCCACTTCGCTATCGCAGTTGCCGCGCACGGCAATGATTTGCGTCGCCACCGCGTTCAGGCGTTCGGCTACCTGGGCGGGCGCATAGCCTTCAGGCAGCGCATTTCGCGGCCCGTGGTTAAGGACATCGCCTAATATCACCAGCCAACGCGCGCCGCTTTGCGCGAACCGCTCAAGCACGCGTTCCGTGGCGGGTAAAGAACCATGAATGTCCGATGCGAACATCAGTTTCATCGCTCACTCCTCGTTGTGAAAAACGGCGTTATGATACTGGAATATGAATAGATTTTCAGCCTGAACGCTTCGAGGAAAGCGCAATAAAACGCTGTACGGAAGCACGCTGCCACTGGAATGTCGCATATGCCGCCAGCGATGCCGGCACGTCATCGCCATGCAGCGCCAGACGATTGATCATCAATGCCAGATCGGTATCGGCAATGCACCATTCACCAAATAAATTTTGCGTCCCCTGCCCCAATAGCGCTTCAGCCGTCGCAAACAGTTTTGCCGCGCTGGCTTTTCCAGCCTCGCTTAACGGCGCTTTTTTCGCCCCGGCAAACACCACGTCGGTAGGCCGTTCTTCGCGAAGCGGCAGTAAATCGCTGCGTAGCCACGCCTGAATCTGTCGCGCGCGGGCGCGTTTTTGTAAATCGTGCGGGTAGATACGCTCCCACTGCGGCGGCGCGAAACGCTCCTCCAGGTATTCCGCAATAGCGGACGACTCGCTCAGCTCAAAATTGTCGGCCTCAAGCACCGGTACGCGCTGCGTCAGCGCATATCCCCGCCAGCCAGGTTGCAGATGTTCTCCCTGGTCCAGATCGCGGGTTTTCAGAGTAAAGGAAAGCCCTTTTTCTTGTAATGCCACCCAGGCGGACAAGACGTAGGGAGAGAAAAAGTTCGCATCCGACCACAGCACAATAACAGGCTTACTCATAATGTCCTCTTGAGGGCGTATTAAGTTTCTTCCCAAAATATAGCGTCTTTCGCCTGCTGTCACCTGATGAAAACTCACACACATCAGGAGGCTTTCTATACTTAATTCAGCCCAGACTCTTTACGCACATGCAGGAGCCAAAATGATTGACCTTTACTACGCCCCTACGCCCAACGGGCATAAAATAACGCTGTTTCTGGAAGAGGCGGAGCTGGCGTATCGTTTGCTAAAAGTAGATATCAGCAAGGGCAATCAGTTTCGCCCTGATTTTTTGGCTATCTCTCCCAATAATAAAATTCCTGCCATCGTCGATCACGCCCCGGCAGACGGCGGTCAACCGCTTAGTCTTTTTGAATCCGGTGAAATTCTTCTCTACCTGGCGGAAAAAAGCGGCAAACTGCTTAGCGGGGAGCTGCGTGAACGCCATACCACGCTGCAATGGCTGTTCTGGCAGGTCGGCGGGTTAGGGCCGATGCTGGGCCAGAATCATCACTTTAACCACTTTGCGCCGCAGGCCATCCCCTATGCAATTGAACGCTATCAGGTTGAAACGCAACGCTTATACAACGTCCTGAATAAACGCCTGGAAACCTCCCCGTGGCTGGGCGGCGACCACTACAGTATTGCGGATATCGCCAGTTGGCCGTGGGTTAACGCACATCAGCGTCAGCGAATCGATCTTGATACCTACCCGGCGGTGTATAACTGGTTTGAACGCATTCGCACGCGTCCTGCGACAGCGCGCGCACTGTTACAAGCGCAACTGCACTGTAACAGTACGAAAGCGTAACGCGGTAGCATACATCATGTATGATGTAGAGGTGTATACACGGAAAAAACCTGCGTCCGGCACCCTTATTCGTATTAAAAACCTGACATTAGGGAAGAGGAAATCCTCCCTACTCTGGAGGTCATATGCAGATTCTGATTACCGGCGGTACGGGCCTGATAGGGCGTCATCTCATTCCCCGGCTGTTAACACTGGGGCATCAGGTGACGGTCGTTACGCGCAATCCCGATAACGCGCGTCAGATTCTCGATTCCAGAGTGACATTATGGAAAGGGCTGGCGGAACGTGAGCACCTCAATGAGATTGATGCCATCATCAATCTGGCGGGCGAACCGATTGCCGACAAGCGCTGGACGTCGCAACAAAAAGAACGGTTGTGCCAAAGCCGCTGGGCTATCACGCAAAAGTTGGTGGATTTAATTCATGCCAGCGCAACGCCGCCCTCGGTGTTGATATCCGGCTCCGCCACGGGCTATTACGGCGATCTGGGTGACGTTGTCGTCACTGAAGACGAACCGCCGCACAACGAATTTACGCATAAACTTTGCGCCCGCTGGGAACAGATTGCCTGTCGTGCGCAGAGCGACCAGACCCGCGTCTGCCTGCTGCGTACCGGCGTTGTCCTGGCGCCGCAAGGCGGGATTTTGGGGAAAATGGTTCCGCCGTTTCGCCTCGGACTCGGCGGTCCGGTGGGTAATGGTCGGCAATATCTGGCCTGGATTCACATCGACGATATGGTCAACGGCATCCTGTGGCTGCTGGATAACGATCTTCGCGGTCCCTTCAATATGGTCTCGCCGTATCCCGTCCATAATGAGCATTTTGCTCATGCGCTGGGTCGCGCGCTGCGCCGCCCGGC
This sequence comes from Salmonella sp. SAL00653, assembly GCF_046552515.1. Classification (NCBI taxonomy): domain Bacteria; kingdom Pseudomonadati; phylum Pseudomonadota; class Gammaproteobacteria; order Enterobacterales; family Enterobacteriaceae; genus Salmonella; species Salmonella sp. SAL00653. Next base: position 53,621 of record NZ_JBGDTY010000012.1, on the reverse strand, counting down.
GATTATTCGCATTCCGGCGACGGCAATTCGCTTATTGATGGGAGAGTCGTCAGTGCTGGTGTTGGGCGGACAGCGGGCGCTGCCAAAACGGCTTGAAGCCGCCGGATTCGCATTTCGCTGGTATGATTTAGAAGAGGCGCTGGCGGATGTGATTCGCTAGTTCCCAAAGCGCCGTATCCTGCCCGGTGAGCGATGCGCCGCCGGGCTTCTTTTATTTCAGCGAGCCTTTCAGGAATTGCTGTAAACGCGGGCTTTGCGGATTGCCGAACACCTGCTCCGGATCGCCCTCTTCTTCAATTTTCCCCTGATGCAGAAAAATAACGTGCGAAGAGACATGGCGAGCGAAGCCCATTTCATGCGTGACCACCACCATCGTTTTGCCTTCTTCCGCCAGTTGTTGCATGATGCGCAACACTTCGCCGACCAGTTCAGGATCGAGCGCCGAAGTGGGTTCATCGAACAGTAAAACGTCAGGTTCCATCGCCAGCGCGCGCGCAATAGAAACGCGCTGCTGTTGGCCACCGGAGAGATGAACGGGATATTTGCCCTGAGCGCGCTCATCAATCCCCACCTTCGCCAGATATTTCAACGCCCGCTCGCGCGCGTCGTGCTTGCTTAATCCCAGTACCTGAATCGGCGCTTCCATCACATTTTCCAGCACCGTCATGTGGCTCCAGAGGTTAAAGTGCTGAAACACCATCGTCAGGCGGGTACGCAACAAGCGTAGCTGATTTTTATCCGCCACTTTGAGCTGCCCGTCTTTGTCGCGCACCAGATTAATGTTCTGACCGTTCACGATAATCGCGTCTTCGCTCGGTTTTTCGAGGAAGTTAATACAGCGCAAAAAAGTGCTTTTACCGGAGCCGGACGAGCCGATGATGCTAATCACATCTCCGGCGCGGGCCTGCAGCGATACCCCTTTCAGCACTTCATGACCGCCGTAGCGTTTGTGCAAATCGATAACGTGTAATTTATTTTCTGACATCATGTTACTCGAATTATTTAGAGGACACGTGCTGCAACCAGCGTCTTTCCGCCCGACGGAACAGGCTTATCAGGACATACGAAATGAGTAAATACAACACGGCGGCAATGCCAAACGCGGTAAACGGCTGGTAAGTCGCTGAGTTAATATCGCGGGCGATTTTCAACAAATCCGGCACCGTCGCGGTAAACGCCAGCGCCGTAGAGTACAGCATTAAAATCACTTCGTTGCTGTAGGCAGGCAAGGCGATGCGTAATGCCGACGGCAAAATAATGCAGCGATACATTTTAAATGACGAGAAGCCATAGGCCCGTGCCGCTTCAATTTCACCGTGCGGTACCGAACGAATCGCCCCCGCGAAAATTTCCGTGGTGTACGCGCAGGTATTCAGCGTCAGCGCCAGTACGGTACAGTTCAGTCCGCTGCGGAAAAACGCGTTAAGAAGATCGGTGCCTTTGACTATCTCCAGCGTATACATCCCCGAATAGAACACCAGTAGCTGTACGTACAGCGGCGTGCCGCGAAAAATATACGTAAACAGCCAGATGGGAAAACGGATGAATTTATTACTGGAAACGCGGCCTACCGCCAGAATCACCGCCAGAAGACCGCCCATCACCACCGATGAAATTAACAACCACAGCGTAATCGCCACGCCGGTAAAACGATAGCCATCCGTCCACAGCAGGGATTTCCAGTACTCCTGAATGATCTCAATCACAAATCGGCCCTCTTCACGCCCACGGAATAGCGACGCTCAAGTAAGAGCAGCACACCATTGGAAACGGTGGTAAATACCAGGTAGATAAGTCCACAGACCACGGCAAAATAGAAAGGCTCCCAGGTGCTTTTACCGGCAAGCTGCGTGGCTTTGACGACATCTTCCAGGCCCAGCAGCGACACCAGCGCCGTCGCTTTGAGTATCACCTGCCAGTTATTGCCGATCCCCGGCAGGGCGTAACGCATCATCGCCGGGAACATAATCCGCCGGAAGGTTTGCCCGTGGGTAAAACCAAAAGCCGTCGCCGCCTCGATATGGCCTTTCGGCACCGCCATAAACGCGCCGCGAAAGGTTTCGGTAAAATAGGCGCCGTAGATGAAACCAAGGGTGATAATACCGGCCACCATCGGATCAATATCTATCTGGTCGATACCCAGCGAATCGGTCACCACGTTAAGCGCGATTTGCAATCCGTAAAATATCAGCAGCATTAAGACCAGATCCGGCACCCCGCGAATCAGGGTGGTGTATCCTTCAAAAATAAGCCCCGTTACCCGGTTTTGCGAAAGCTTCGCCCCCGCGCCGACAAGACCGATAAGCACGGCCAGCACCACGGAACTGAGCGCCAGTTCCAGCGTGACGATCGCGCCCTGTAAAATTACGCCTGAAAACCCGTACAACATGCAGCCTGTCCTGTTGTGTGTGGTGAAGTAAGAAGCCTCTTTTGCATTTTTGCCTCACATCACGCCGGATGGCGGCTGTGCCTTGCCCGGCCTACGATGCTCCCCGTAGGCCTGACACGCACAGCGCCCTCAGGCAATGCAGACAGTCAACATTCTTTGGGCTTTATCTGCACCGACGGTGATTAACCGCCATAAACATCAAAATCAAAGTACTTTTTCGCCAGCTTTTCGTAAGTACCGTCAGCACGCATTTCAGCAAAGGCTTTGTTCAGCGCTTCGCGCAGCTCGTTATCCTCTTTGCGCAGCCCCATACCGGTTCCTACGCCGAATAACTTCTCATCTTTCACCGCCGGGCCGCCGAATTTATAGTCTTTTCCGACGGGCTGTTTAAGGAAACCTTCGCTGGCCGCGACCTCGTCCTGGAACGCCGCATCAATACGGCCAGCCGTCAGGTCGGAATAAATGTTGTCCTGCCCCTGGTAAGAGACGATCTCAATCCCTTTCGGCGCCCAGTGCTCATTGCCGAAGGTCTCCTGCGTCGTCCCCTGTAGCACGCCGACGCGCTTGCCTTTCAGCGACGCGACGGTCGGCTGAATATCAGAGTTCTTCGCCACCACCAGACGGGAATCAGCGGCGTAAAGCTTGTCGGTAAACGCGATTTCCTGCTGGCGCTTTTCAGTGATGGACAGCGAGGACATGATGGCATCAATTTTCTTCGCTTTTAAAGACGGAATCAGCGCATCCAGCGGGTTTTCCACGAACGTACACTGTGTGTTGATACGTTTGCACAGCTCTTTGGCCAGATCGATATCAAAGCCGACCAATTCACCTTGTGCATTTTTGGATTCAAACGGTGCGTATGTAGGATCGGTACCGATACGAATCTTTTGTGGAATAGCGGCAAATGCTGAGGTAGAGCTGGAAAATGCCAGCACCAGAGAAAGGGATAACGCCAGTTTTTTCATAACTATCCTCAACAGACTGTCTTTCCAGGAGATCTTTACAGATCCGATGCGACTATCGTGCCATTAATCAGGCCGACAAGGCAAAGCATTCTACCTTGTCAGCCGGTTTATTTTGCATAAAAATCGATTAAGTATGCATTTATGCGCCTGTTCCGCAACGGCTTATGCACCCAAAAGGTGCAAAACATCTATTTTGCACCGTGATAGTTCCCCAGCGCGGCACGTTATCCCCTTCCCTCAATCGCCGTAGACATTAAAATCGAAGTACTTTTTGGCCATTTTGTCGTAAGTTCCGTCCTGGCGCAGTTCGGTCAGCGCTTTATCAAACGCGGCTTTTAGCTCGGTATCGTCTTTACGCAGCCCAATCCCCGTCCCGTCGCCAAAATATTTTTTATCCTTCACGGAAGGACCGGCAAACGCATACTCCTTGCCCGCTGGCTGCTTCAGGAAACCTTCGCTGGCGGCGACTTCATCCTGCAATGCAGCATCCAGGCGACCGGCGGTTAAATCGGAATAGATAAGATCCTGGTTGGCATAAGCCACCACATCCACACCTTTAGTGCGCCAGTTATCATTGGCGTAAGCCTCTTGCGTGGACCCTTGCAGCACGCCGACATGCTTGCCTTTCAGCGATTCCAGCGTCGGCTGAATGGGAGACCCTTTTGCCGCAATCAGGCGTGAATCCGCCGCGTAAAGTTTGTCGGAAAACGCGATTTCTTGCTGGCGTTTATCGGTGATAGAGAGCGATGAAATAATGGCATCAATTTTTTTCGCTTTTAGTGAGGGAATAAGCGCATCAAAGTCGCTGGCGACCCAGGTACATTTCACCTGCATACGCTTACACATTTCATTACCGAGATCGATATCAAAGCCAATAAACTCGCCTTTGGCATCTTTTGATGAGAAAGGCGCGTAGGTGGTATCTGTTCCAATACGAACCGTTTGCGGGAGCGCGGCGTAACTGGCCGCCGTCGCGCCCAGACCTATCAGCAAAGACAAAGCGAGAACGGTCTTCTTCATACATACCCCTCAAGTGGCGTCATTTTCTTATGTTTTACGTGGTGTTGTGTGTTTGCAGACTTTTTCATGCAGGTCTTATGCCATTTTCACGTCAGCAAAACGATTCGACGTTAAATTTGTTAATAAAACGTTGCAATATTGTCCTGATGTTGAAGATAGCAGGTATGACGGTTGAACCGCAGCGTTTCGGCGGCTTTTAACGAATTAAATGTTGAGGATATGATCGCGGTTACAAAATTGCCCTGAAACAGGGCAACAGGGACAATAATGCACGCTAAACAGACAACGCTATGCGCCCTGCCAGCGAACAAAAAGATCGTGCGGAAGGGGGATATCAAACTGATCCAGCACTCGGTTAACCGTTTGATTTATAACATCATCTAACGTCTGAGGAAGATGATAAAAAGCCGGAACCGGCGGCATAATCACCGCGCCTATCTCAGCGGCCTGGGTCATTAAACGCAAATGCCCGATATGCAGCGGCGTTTCGCGCACACACAGCACCAGAGGTCGCCGCTCTTTTAATATCACATCCGCCGCGCGGGTAAGCAGTCCGTCAGTATAACTGTGGACAATCCCCGACAGCGTTTTAATCGAACAGGGCAAGATAACCATTCCCGCCGTCGGGTAAGAGCCCGAGGAAATGCTGGCGGCAATGTCGCGCGCATCGTGCGTCACATCGGCCAGCGCCTGCACCTCGCGCAGCGAAAAATGGGTCTCCAGCGCCAGCGTTTGCCGGGCCGCCTGGCTCATCACCAGATGCGTTTCCACGCTATCGACATCGCGCAAAATTTGTAATAAGCGCACGCCATAAATCGCTCCGCTGGCGCCGCTAATTCCTACAATGAGTCGTTTCATGTTCTCTTACCGTTTACGAGCGCCGTTCATCCCACTGTGTTACGTAATCGGCTCAAAGTGGGTCTGAAGAGATACCATGACAAAAGAATCCCTATCATAAAAGCCAGCTCAACCAACATTATCACTACCCCTTGCTCACTAAACCAGGTGCCGACCATAATGGCAAAATTGGTGATAATGACAAATCGGGCCGTCCAGGGGAAAAGCGGCGATCGATAGCGTAGCAAATCGCTGGCGTACGTTCCATTACGCACCGATTGTCGGAAACGATACTGGCACCATCCGATGGTTATCCATGCCAGGCAACCCACCTGCCCGGTACTGGCGATCAGATATAAATAAAATTGCTGTGCGGGAATATAGCGGGTCAGCAACGACACCAACGCCAGCAAGGCCGTGATTAAAATAGCATACACCGGCACGCCGCCGCCGTTCGTTTTACCAAAGCAGGCTGGCGCAAAGCGATCGCCCGCCATAGACCACAGCATACGCGAACTGGCGTAAATGGCCGAGTTAGCGGCAGAAACCGCGGCGGAAAAGATTACCAGCGTCATCAGCGTATCCGCCCCCGGAATGCCCGCGTGGGAGAATACCCATACAAAGGGACTTTGTCCATTTGGCGTCAGTTCATGCGGATAGACCAGCGCCAGCACCGCAATCGCCAGGCCGTAAAACAAAATGATTCTGAGACCGATCCCCAGGATCACCTTCGGTAAAATAATGTGCGGCGATTCGGTCTCCCCTGCCGCATTTCCGACCAGTTCCACCCCCTGGAAGGAGTAAATCACGATCGTCATACAGACCACAATTTGCTCCCAACCGTGGGGAAACCACATTCCGTCTGTTTTTAACGTCGGGTGCCAGTCACTATGGCCCATTAGCGAGTAGATCATAACCCCGCCTGCGCAAATAAACAGCACGATCGCGAAAACCTTAATGGCCGAAAGCCAGTATTCGCATTCGCCAAAACTTTTTGCGGAGGTGAGATTGATGGCCGTCAGGATGAGCAGAATCGCCAGGCAGAACATATATACCGGAACCGCGGGGAAAAACTGGTGAGCAATAAACCCTGCGGCAGTGAGGTCGGCCGCCAGGGAAAAGACCCAGCTAAACCAGTAAAGCCAGCCAATGGTATAGCTCCAGCAAGGTGACGGCATAAACATCAGCGCGTAATGTTGAAATGAACCGGAGTGAGGAAAGGCGCATGATAATTCGCCAAGGCACATCATCGTCGCCAGCATAATGGTTCCGGCAAACAGATAGGCCAGTAAGGTTCCCGCCGGCCCGACGCTGCTTAACGGTTCGGCAATGCCGATAAATAAGCCGGTGCCAATCGTGCCGCCCAGCGACATCATCAGCAGGTGCCGCCTCTTCAGGTTACGCCGCAGACCGCCTTCGGGCTCTACTGGCGGTGATTGTTGCAGGGTATCCATCGTTACTCCCTGTCTTTCGTGAGGTCAAAGATGCCGCCGCGACATAGCCGCGGCGGTTATGCGTTAACGCGTAAACCTCCAGGCGACGCCTTTGGTCTGGCAGGCCATTAACAGGCCCGTATAATCCAGCTCAAAGCGAACCACATCGCCTACTTTTAGCGACTGACGACAATCTTCAATATCCACCAGCGTATGATCGCTGGTTTGTCCTAAGATAGTGATAGCGTCGTCACATGGCACACAGTTATCCGACGGCACATCCTGGTGACCAAACGCCAGCAATGCGCGTCGGCGTATGCCACGATCGACAAAGGTTTTACTTTGCAAAAAGGCATCGACGCCCAGCTCCCCGACCGGGACGGTCGGTTTACTGTTCAGTTCGATGATTTCCGCTTCCAGGATATACATATCGGAACAGGCTTTATCGACCGGTTTTGCGGAGTGGTGAAATTCATTCAGGTATTTCATGTCCACATATTCAATGCCGAATTCATGCAGGCCGCCGATGCGCAGATGATTCAGCCCCTGCGGCCAGATACCTTTATCCAGCAGGTGATAGCTGGTGCAGTTTCCCGCAGAAAGCCGCCGGACAGGAATACCGCTGTCGGCTTCCAGCCGGGCGGCCAGCGCCAGAAAATCCTCGCCATTTTTTACCGTTGGCAACACGGTGCCGTAACAATTAAAGTTGGTGCCCAGTCCATATAATTCCAGACCGGGCAGACCAGTAATCAGAGTCACGGTCTCAAGAATGCGTTGATATTCACCAAACCAGATACCCTCGCGTAAATCGCCCATATCCACCATCAGTAATACCTGATGCGTTTTCCCCTGGCGTTGGGCTTCTTGCGATAATGCCCGTAATACCACCGGCTCGCTATTTAAACTAATATCCGCGTAGCGCACCACATCTTCGATTTCACTCAGACACGGGCTGCGTAACAGGCAGGTCGTACATCCTGTCTCGCGTATTTTTTTCAAATTATAGGTTCGTGATTCAGCGATAACGGTAATTCCGCCGTTGAACACCGCCTGCGCGGTTTCCACGCAGCCGTCAAAAACTTTATTGACAGCCATCACGTCAATACCGCTACTTGCCAGCAGAGCTTTTTCCGTGCGGGCGTTTTCTTCCAGCTTGCGTAGATTTATTTCCAGAACTGGCATATACATTTTATTTTCCTCCCGCCATGCTTAAACGGGCATTACGTTTCTGCGCCCGATGGTAAATGTACTCCGCGACGACAACCGCCAGCACGGCTCCGCCAATAATTTTCCCGGCGTACTGGAAATATCCGCCCATATCAATTTGAGAAGGCGGAATAAATAACAGCGCAACGGCAAAGGCGATAGAAAGAAAGCCCAGCGCGGGTAAAATAGCCGGTAAAACCTTGCCCGGAATTTTAAAACTTCTTGGCGTATCCGGCTGAGTCTTACGTAAACGCCAGAACGCCGGGAACATCACCAGGTAAGGAATAAAATAGGTGATGGTCGTTAGCGCCGTTAACATCCAGTAAGCCGCCGCAACGCTTGGCGAAATAAAAGTCGAAAAACACAGGACCGTGACAATAATCGCCTGTACAGTCAAGGCAAAGGCGGGCGTTTTCCACACCGGATGTAATTTGCCGATTCGGTCCCCCAGCAGATTATCTTCACGCGAGGCTTCCTGGAGCATATAAATCGGCCCCACCAGCCAGGAGTTAATTTGCCCGAGAGCGCCAAAAAACATACAGATGGCCATAACAGGAATTAACCACGGCATATGCAGCGTGTCCGCAGCAGCATGCATAGCCTGCATGACGCCTGCCACGATGTCGGTTTTCCCTGCGGGTAAAAGCGTGTTTAGCGCCCAGGTGCCGACCATATAGATCCCAACGATAACGGCGGCGGAGACGGCCATCGCTCGCGGAAAATCACGCTGTGGATTACGGGTACGCCCGGCAATCATCGGGGCGACCTCCAGTCCGGCAAAGGCAAACATCATGCTGGATAAGAAAACGATCGTATCCCAGTGTCCGAGATCCGGAATCCAGTTTTTCGCTGTAGTGTAGTCCGTCTGCATCTGGTGTCCGGTACATAGCCATACCACCGCCAGTAAAATGAGGATGGCGGAGGGAATAAATACGCCGCACCAAGCGCTGATGCTATTGATAATTTTTGTCCATTCCATCCCGCGGATATTCATCAGCGTTAATAGCCAGAAAATTACCGCGGAACCAATACCGATAAATGCTTTATTTTCCGCCAGGCCGCCGCCGATCATATAGCCCAACGCGGTAAAGCCGAATTGCAGCATTAATGGGAAAAACAGTACGCAGGAAAAGAGAAAACAAACCACGACAATCCATGCAATACGTTTACCAAATGCCTCTTTAATCCAGACAAATATCCCGCCATCTTTCGGCCAGCCGGTTGACAGCTCGCCGCATACCATCGCTAAAGGAAAAAACAAGCAGAATGCGGCGATCACCCATAACAACATGGCCGATGCCCCGTAAGGCGCCACGTTAGGGATTTGCCGCAAACTCAGAATAGCGATGACATTCATAAAGACAATGTCTTTGATGCCAAGTAAGCCAGAATTCGTGTTACTCATGGCCATCTCCTGTTATGCATTCAGGCATCACTGCCCTCTTCTTATCATCTGACGACGGGCTTCAGCATGAAACTGAAGCCCAAAACAGTATTAATAAATGTCGTACTTGACCATATCTTCGTAACTGTCTTCCCGACGAATCAGACGCGTCTCACCATTTTTATCGATCATCACCACGCCCGTGCGCGGACGGTTGTTATAAACGGTTTGACTTTCAATGGCGTATGCCCCGGCATCAAGAAACGCGACAATATCGCCAACATGAGTCTCCTTCGGCAGTAAAAACTCTTCGCCTTTCACCCCCATGTGGAAATAATCTCCGCCATCACACAGCGGCCCGGCTAATTTTACCCAGGCGTCGTGCGCTGCCGTCATGCGAGAGGCGTTATAGACATAAAAGAACCAGTCAAAATGCTGGCTGTCAGAGAGTACGCTGTAACCAGCGTCGACAAATTTCCATTCAACGTGGCATTCCACATTGCCGTTAAGATCGTAATTTGTTTTACGTTTTTCGCAGGAGACTTCCGTCAGTAAAACCGCCGCCGACCCGGTCACTTTACGTCCCGGTTCAATACATATTTCCACATCGGTACGCCATTTATGCACTTCGCGAATGACCGCATCGGCAAAATTCTGGGCGGTAATACCGGCATACATATTATCTTTTAACGGGTCGCCATTCTCGTCGTCATATTTATAGGGAACCGGAATTCCGCCGCCCACGTTGATCAAATCAAATTTAATACCGAGCACCTCTTCCAGGCGACGGGATTCATCCACCAGCACTTTAGTCGCTTTTGCGAAAGGCTCTGACTCCGGCACCTGATCGCCCACATGCATATGCAAGCCGCGCAAATGCACATAAGGCATCGCCAGAATGCGGCGGCAGGTTTCTTCAGCCTGTTCCAGGTCGAGACCCGACTTCGCATGGAAAGCGGTAACCAGTTCCGCATGCGTCGCCGAGGGAACATTCGGCTCTACGCGGACGCAAACATTGGCGACTTTCTTCAGCTTGCGAGAGATGGCATCAATATGTTCCAGCTCATACAGGCTATCAACATTAATAAGATACAGATCGTTAGCGATGGCATATTCCAGATCGGCAGGCTTTTTCACCACGCCGTTGAAGACGATCTGATCGCCGCGAAAGCCTATCTCCAGACACTTGCGAACCTCATATTGTGAGTTTGCCTCCGCGCAAATTCCGGCGTCACGAATGGCTTTCAATACCCCCATGACCGAGCAGGTTTTTGACGCAAAGAAGGTTTTGGTATTTTTATGCGCCGCAAATGCCTGCTGGATTTCATGAATGTTACGAATAATCTCCGGCTCAGAAAACACATAGAACGGCGTGGGGTACTGGCGCGCCAGAGCGTCCAGATCGACCCCTTCAAAACACAAATGACCGTCTTTGTGCTGGAAACGGCGATCGCCGTTGATTACCTGCTCACGTAGCTGGTTGTAATTCTGCATAATCGAGTCAGTCATAACGCCCTCTGCTTAATGTTTATGGTAAAAATCCGCATTCTTTACAGGGATAAAGCAAAAGGCATGCCACTATTTTTTATCATCATAATCAATTACTTATAAAAATAAGCTGTTTCTCATTTTCGTCATTGAGTTTGTTATTCATCACAACGACGAAAATTCGTCACTTTTATAATGGCAACATGAACAATAGATATGAGGAATGCATGTATGGCATCCACCAATCAGGAACTGGCCTCGGCGCTCAGGATGTTTTCCCGCTTTTTCGATTTGATTCATCAGCCGTTGGCCGTCATTAATGAGCGTGGTGAATACGTTTACTACAATCAGGAAAGCGCGGATCTGGACGGCTACAGTATTGAACGGGCAATGGGAAAACATATGCTGGATGTCTATCCGGGCATGAAAGAGACCCAAAGTACGATGCTTTCATCGTTAAAAAAAGGCGTGGAATACATTGGCCATTATCAAATTTATTACAATGCGCGAGGCCAGGCCGTTGACTATCAGCACACCACCGCGCCGCTCTATGCAAGCGATGGCGGCATGGTCGGCGTTATCGAAATCGGCAGGAATATGTCCGGCGTCAGGCGGCTCCAGGAGCAGGTGGTAGAACTGAACCAACTGCTGTATGCCGATCACCATGAGAAGCACCATGCCATTATTACCGAAAATCCGGAAATGCTCAGTAATATCGCCAAAGCCAAACGGCTGGCCGCCAGTAATATTCCGGTGACGATTGTCGGGGAGACGGGAACGGGTAAGGAGCTATTTTCCCGCCTGATACATCAATGCAGCAAGCGGGCGAATAAGCCATTTATCGCCCTGAACTGCGGCGCTCTACCGCCTACGCTTATCGAAAGTACGCTTTTCGGCACCGTGCGCGGCGCCTATACCGGCGCGGAAAATAGCCAGGGCTATCTGGAACTGGCAAACGGGGGAACGCTCTTTCTTGATGAGCTGAACGCCATGCCGATAGAGATGCAAAGTAAGCTGCTGCGATTCTTGCAGGATAAAACCTTCTGGCGGCTCGGCGGACAACAGCAACTCCACTCTGATGTCAGGATCGTTGCCGCCATGAACGAAGCGCCCGTCAAATTAATTCAACAAGAACGTCTGCGGGCAGATCTTTTTTATCGGTTGAGCGTCGGAATGTTGACGTTACCGCCGCTGCGCGCCCGCCCGGAAGATATTCCCTTACTGGCGAATTATTTTATTGATAAATACCGTAATGACGTGCCGCAGGACATTCACGGATTAAGCGAGACGGCGCGTGCTGATCTGCTCAATCACGCCTGGCCGGGTAATGTCAGGATGCTGGAAAACGCGATTGTACGCAGCATGATCATGCAGGAAAAAGACGGGCTGCTCAAACACATCATTTTTGAACAGGACGAGTTAAATTTAGGCGTACCGGAAACCGCGCCGGAAAATCCCCTTCCCTCGTCACCCGATCCGCAGTATGAAGGGTCGCTGGAGGTACGGGTTGCTAACTACGAAAGGCATTTAATAGAAACCGCGCTGGATACGCATCAGGGGAATATTGCCGCCGCGGCCCGCAGCCTTAACGTATCGCGCACCACGTTACAGTACAAAGTACAAAAATACGCTATTCGCTTCGGCGTGGTGCGTAATTGACATCGGCCAGCGGCATTGCGCCGCTGGCAAAGCCATTAGCCTTCGTTATGCATTTCCAGGTTTTCCATTTCGTTCTGGAACAGCACCGCTTTGGCGTCGTCATTACGTAATGAATCCAAGAAGTCGAGGTATTGCTGGTCTACGTCTTTGGTGACATATACCCCGTTAAATACCGAACATTCAAACTGCTGGATATCCGGGTTTTCCGCGCGTACGGCTTCGATCAGATCGTTCAGATCCTGGAAGATAAGCCCGTCTGCGCCGATGATCTGACGAATCTCATCCACCTCGCGACCATGCGCGATCAGCTCATTGGCGGTCGGCATATCAATGCCATAGACGTTAGGGAAACGAATTTCCGGCGCGGCGGACGCCAGATAAACCTTCTTCGCGCCGGCTTCCCGGGCCATCTCGATGATCTGCTCTGATGTGGTGCCACGCACGATGGAATCATCCACCAGCAGGACGTTCTTATCGCGGAATTCCGCGCGATTAGCATTGAGCTTACGGCGCACGGATTTACGGCGTAGCTGTTGGCCCGGCATGATAAAGGTACGTCCCACGTAACGATTTTTGACAAATCCCTGGCGGTACGGCTTGCCGAGAATACGGGCAATTTCCAGTGCGATATCGCAGGAGGTTTCCGGGATAGGGATCACGACGTCGATGTCCAGATCTTCCCATTCACGAGCGATTTTTTCGCCAAGTTTGGTGCCCATATTCACACGAGCGCTGTAGACGGAGATCTTGTCGATAAAGGAGTCCGGGCGAGCAAAATAAACGTACTCAAACAGACAGGGGTTACTGACCGGGTTATCCGCGCACTGGCGCGTGAACAGTTGCCCCTTTTCGGTAATATAGATAGCTTCGCCCGGCGCGACATCGCGCAGGAATTCAAAGCCCAGCGTATCCAGCGCCACGCTTTCAGAAGCGACCATATACTCCGTACGACCATCGCCAACATCACGCTTGCCCAGCACTAACGGGCGAATGCCGTGCGGATCGCGAAAAGCCACCATGCCGTGGCCGATAATCATCGCCACGCAGGCATAGGCGCCGCGGATTTGACGGTTAGTCGCGGCAATCGCGGCAAAAATATTGTCGGCTTCCAGCGGATAGTGACGGAAGTTGTCGAGCTCGCTGGCGAAAATATTGAGCAGGATTTCGGAATCGGAGGTGGTGTTGATATGACGGCGCTTTTCTTCAAACAGCTTTTTACGTAGCTCGTGCGCGTTAGTCAGGTTGCCATTATGGGCCAACGTGATGCCATACGGCGAGTTAACATAAAAAGGTTGCGCTTCGGAAGCGCTGGAGCTGCCTGCGGTAGGGTAGCGCACATGGCCTATCCCCATGTTGCCCTGCAAACGCTGCATGTGGCAAGCTTCAAAAATATCGTTCACCAGCCCGTTTGCCTTACGCAAGCGGAAGCAGTTATTCGCATCAATGGTGATGATACCGGCAGCATCCTGACCACGATGCTGGAGCACTGTTAACGCGTCATAAATCGACTGGTTGACCGGCATAACACCGGCGATACCGACAATACCGCACATACGTCATTTTCCTCGTTAAGCCACATCTCAGAACCTGTTACGTCCTGGGCAAGAAACTCGACGAGCTTTGCAGATAGTCAAAGAACCATCTGATGATGAAGCTGAACTGCGGGATGAGCTGCGATTTGCTCCAGTCTTCGCTTTTCGACAAGCCGGTAAAGGTATCAAGGAAGAACAGAATGGCGGCGACAATCAGCGCGCCTCGCAGTGCGCCGAAACAGATCCCCAACACCCGGTCAGTTCCCGACAGGCCGGTCTTTTCTACTAGCTGACCTATCACAAAATTCACGATAGCGCCGACGATAAGCGTCGCGATAAACAGCACCGCGATAGCAATCCCATTACGAACCAGTTCGTCTTCAAAGCCCGTAAACCAGACAGACAGGTAAGTGTAGTAGTGACTGGCGACAAAGAAAGCACAACCCCACGTCACCAGCGATAACGCTTCACGAACAAAGCCGCGGATTAGGCTAACCAGACAGGAAAAAGCAATCACCGCGATAATGGCGTAATCAATCCAGACCATAGATGTCCCATGATTTTACGCCCTGTCGTCCTGTTCGGGGCGCATTCTAACAGAAAAAGAAAACGTTTGCGTAGGGATTTCCTTCCCACGCGTAAATAAAAATGGCGCTGAAAAAATATTCAACGCCATCACACTTTTTATCTCTTCGGGCACGACCAGAAGAGCTGCCATCGGCCTGATAAGCGCAGGATACCAGGTTCATTCCTTCTGCCGGATGGCGGCGTAAACGCCTTATCCAGCCTACAGAACTTCGGCTATTACCAGATGAACACCGTAGGCCTTAACGCTGCGCAGTCGGGCAAAACGCGCCTTAGTTCGGGCTATATCCCATCACCACGCCGCTTAACCCGGAAATCTGCTTGAGCTCGCCAAGCGATCCTTTCATCTTATCTTTCGACGCATCCGGCCCGACGAGAATACGGGTTATTTTACCCTGTACCGGCGTTGAGGGGGAAGTATAAACCCGGAACCCGGCGGAACGAAGCTTGCCGACTATCTCGTTGACTTTATCCGCATTTTTCAGCGCACCCAACTGTACGACATAGGCTTTGCCGGTCGGCGCAGGTTTATCGTCGGTAGCCGGTTGCGGCGCGGGCGTCGGCGTGGAAGCGGCGACAACCGGCTGTTGCGGTTTAGGCTGCGGCTTCGGCTTTTCAACCGGCTTCGGTTTAGGCGTCTCCACCGGTATCGGATCAAGCTCGACATTGTTAGACGCCATGCGCGACGGGTCCAGCGACGGCGCGGCCGCATCTCCCGCCCGCACCTCTTCAGCCGCCCCTTCCGGCGGCTGTGTCGGCAGCGCCTGCGTTGCGGCAGGCATCATATCCGGCTCATCACGGTCGCCAGGCTTCGGTACCAGTGGAATCGCAGCAAATTCATCCTGATAATGCTTTTTCTGTCCGTCCAGCAAACCGGGAAGCACAATAACCCCCAGCGCGACTAACACAATCGTGCCGACTAAACGATTCTGAAACTTACTCGCCACCGATTCTCCCCGCGTCTATCACTTCCATAACATGTGCGACGGTGTGGAATGATCCGCACACCAGCACGGTATCTTCTGGCTGCGCCGCGTCGATAGCGGCCTGCCATGCCTGCGCGACGCTATCATAGACATTCCCTTTCCCCAGATGTTCCAGAAGTTGTTCCGCCGTCGCGCCGCGCGGCCCCTCTAACGGAGCACAATACCAGTCGTCAACCACGCTTTTCAACCAGGCTAACGTGCTGGCGATATCTTTATCATGCAGCATACCAATCACCGCAAGCACGCGCCCGCGTTTCGGCAACATTTTCAGACGACCCGTCAGGTATTCCGCCGCGTGGGGATTATGGGCGACATCAAAGATAACGCGCGGCGACTCACTCACGATTTGAAAACGTCCCGGCAAGGTAGCCTGCGCAATACCGTCGCGAATCGCCTGCTCGTCAATGTTCAACCTGCTGGCGCGCAGCGCGGCCAGAGCGGTGGCGGCATTCGGCTGAGGAACCTGCGGCAACGGCAGTCCGGCAAGCGTGCCGTCACCATCGGTAAACGCCCAGTGGGTCGCTGTCACCTCATAACGCCAGTCAACGCCGCGACGCCGCAACAGCGCGCCGGTCTCCTGCGCGACATCCGCGATGGTTGTCGGCATTTCCGGTTCGCCGACGATAGCGGGTTTTTCCGCGCGAAAAATCCCGGCCTTCTCGCGGCCGATACTTTCGCGATCCGGCCCCAGCCAGTCAGTATGGTCAAGCGCGATGCTGGTAATTACCGCTACATCGGCATCCACAATGTTCGTGGCGTCCAGGCGGCCGCCCAACCCGACCTCCAGAATCACCACGTCAAGGTTAGCCTGTTTAAACAGCCACAATGCCGACAACGTACCATATTCAAAATAGGTCAATGAAATATCGCCGCGCGCCGCTTCTATTTCCGCAAAGGACGCGGTATGCGCGGATTCCGCTAATTCTTTCCCCTGCACGCGCACGCGCTCGGTGTAACGTACCAGATGAGGCGAACTATAGACGCCCACACGGTATCCCGCCGCGATTAACACCGACTCCAGCGTTCGACAGGTCGTACCTTTACCGTTGGTTCCCGCCACGGTAAAAACGAACGGCGCAGGCTTGAGGATGTCCAGACGCGCTGCCACCTGGCTTATGCGCTCAAGGCCTAAATCGATACTCTTGCTGTGCAGGTTTTCCAGATAAGAAAGCCACGAGGCCAGGGGCGACGCAGCTTGAGGTATAGATTTGTTTTTCATTGATTCCGCTGCTTCTTTACGGTGAAAAGCAAAAGGGCAGAGCCTGCGGCCCTGCCCTTTTCAGTTATCAGGCCTCAGACTCCTGATCCGGCGCCGGAGGCACCACCACGCCTTCACGCGGGGCGTCCGGGTTCGGCGCGGGCAGATTCATCAGCTTCGCCAGAATGCTCGCCAGCTTCAGGCGCATTTCCGGGCGGCGAACTATCATATCAATAGCGCCTTTTTCGATCAGGAACTCACTGCGCTGGAATCCCGGCGGGAGCTTCTCACGAACGGTTTGTTCGATAACGCGCGGGCCAGCGAAGCCAATGAGGGCTTTTGGCTCGGCGATGTTGAGATCGCCCAACATCGCAAAACTGGCGGAAACGCCGCCCATTGTCGGATCGGTCAATACCGAGATGTAGGGCAGACCACGTTCCTGCATTTTAGCCAGCGCCGCCGAGGTTTTCGCCATCTGCATCAGCGACATCAGCGCTTCTTGCATACGCGCGCCGCCGGAAGCAGAGAAACACACTAACGGACAGTTATCTTCCAGCGCCTGTTCAACGGCGCGAACGAAGCGTGCGCCAACGACAGACCCCATTGAGCCGCCCATGAACGCGAATTCAAACGCGGCGGCGACAACCGGCATACCGTGAAGCGTCCCTTTCATGACCACCAGCGCGTCTTTCTCGCCGGTTTCTTTCTGCGCGGACGCCAGTCTGTCTTTATATTTTTTGGAGTCGCGGAACTTGAGCACGTCTTTTGGCTCCAGCTCGCTACCCAACTCCACAAGGGAACCTTCATCTAACAGGCTATGCAGGCGATTGCGCGCCGACATGCGCATATGATGGTCACACTTAGGACAGACCTCAAGATTACGTTCCAGCTCAGCGCGGTATAAAACCTGACCGCAGCTATCACACTTGGTCCACACCCCTTCAGGAATGCTAGCCTTGCGGGTGGGAGTAATGTTGCTTTTAATTCGTTCAATCCAGCTCATTGGTGACCTTTCTGCCTGAACCTTAGTCAGCTTTATTATAAGGGGCGCATAATGCCATTTTTGCCCCCAACAGACCATGAATGTTGCACATTAAAACATAACAGCCCGAAACTTTGGATAAAAAAGTGGTCGAACCGCTGAGTTACTTTCTATTTTGCGGCACGCGACGCAGCGCGCTTATGCCGGACAATCTCAATGACGCCAGGTAATATCGAAACCACGATAATCCCCACAATCAGCAGCTTAAGGTTATCCTGAATCAACGGTATCGTACCGAAGAAATAACCGGCGTAGGTAAAGAGCAGCACCCACAGCAGCGCGCCGATGACGTTATAAGCGGCAAAATGCCGATAGGACATGTGCCCCATCCCTGCCACAAACGGCGCAAAGGTTCTGACGATCGGCACGAAGCGAGCGAGAATGATAGTTTTACCGCCGTGTTTTTCATAAAACTGGTGGGTTTTATCCAGATAACTGCGGCGGAAAATTTTCGAATTCGGATTACTGAACAGTTTTTCGCCGAACAGTCGACCAATCGTGTAATTTACCGCATCGCCGACAATTGCGGCGATCAGCATTAACGCCACCATGACATGCACATTGAGATCGTTGGTTTCCAGCGAAGCCAGCGCCCCGGCGACAAACAGCAGCGAGTCGCCCGGCAGGAACGGCGTGACGACCAGGCCGGTTTCACAAAACAGAATCAAAAACAAAATAGCGTACACCCAGACGCCGTACTCCGCGACCAGCTCCGCCAGATGCACATCGATGTGCAGAATAAAATCAATAATAAAGTAGATCAGGTCCATATTTGTCTTTGCCTTTCTACCCGACACGTTTCGGGTGTACGATTCGGATTAGTCCGCCAGAAATAGCGGGCCCATTGGCGGTTTTGGAAGGTCAAACCGGTCAGGGTAATCCACCGCAACCAAATATAGCCCCTCCGCCTTCGCCGTTGCCGCCGCCAGCGTTCTGTCCCTGGCCGCTAACAGCTCTGCGATCCAGCTCTCCGGCTGGTTGTGAGCGCCTACTTCCAGCAGGCTGCCGACAATATTCCTGACCATATGATGAACAAAGGCATTCGCTTTGATATCGACCACCACATAAGGGCCGTGGCGGGTAACGTTGATGTGCATCACATTACGCCACGGCGTGCGCGACTGGCACTGCACCGCGCGAAACGAGGTAAAATCATTTTCGCCAAGCAGACACTGCGCCGCGCGATGCATCCGCTCTGCATCCAGCGGCTCATAGTAATGCGTCACGCCTTTTGCTAATACCGCAGGACGCAGTCGATGATTGTAGATGATATAGCGATAACGGCGAGCCGTAGCGCTAAATCGCGCGTGAAAATCATCCGGTACAGTTTTCACCCAGCGCACGGCAATGTCACCAGGCAAATTCGCATTTACCCCCAGCGTCCATGCCGCATCTTTGCGCAATGCGGTCGTTTCGAAATGGACAACCTGCCCGGTGCCGTGAACGCCGGCATCGGTACGCCCGGCGCAGAACACGTTAATAGGTTCATTTGCCACCTGCGAGAGCGCTTTTTCCAGCTTTTCCTGCACGCTGCGCACTTCATTCTGACGCTGCCAGCCATAATACTTGCTGCCGTCGTACTCAATACCCAGCGCAATTTTATAGACCGGCGATGATTGCTGTCCGGACATCAGTACAGATACTCCTGCACCAGCTTCTCCGCAATTTTAACGGCCATCAGCGCGCCGCCGAAACGCACGTTGTCCGCCACTGACCAGAACTGAATTTGTTCCGGCATACCGTAATCATTATGCACACAGCCAATAGAGAGCTGTGGATTGCCGGAAGCGTCGCCCACCTGCGTCGGGTAATCCGTCTCTTCTGACAGTACGATATCTTCACCGCGGGAAAATGCCTCGCGCGCCTCTTCCGCCGCCAGCGGACGGAGCGCTTCAAAGCTCACCATCTGCGCATGGCCATAGAACACCGGCGACTGCACGACACTGGCGGAGATCATCACGCCATCGTCCTGCAAAATTTTACGCACTTCATCGACGATACGACGTTCCTGGCGCACGCTGCCTTCACGATCCGGCAGCAGCGGCAGCATATTGAACGCTAACTGGCGGCCAAAGAAATCATCTTCATCAATCGGTATGCCGTTAAGCAGCTTCGCACTCTGTCCAGCCAGCGCATCGACCGCTTTTTTCCCCTGTGCGGACGCAGATAACATACTGGTGACGGCGATGCGCGACAGTCCCCCCTGATCGATTAACGGCTTGAGCGCCGCCAGCAGTTGACTGGTCAGACTATCGGCGACCGCAATCACGTTACGGTTACGGTAATCCGCCAGTACATACGGGTTAACTTCCGGCACGATCAGCGGCACATCAGGCTCCAGCGCGAACAGACCGCTGGAATCTATCACCAGGCAACCTGCATTGGTCGCGTCGTCTATCCAGGCAGCCGATGCCTCTGCGCCGGCAACGAAAAACGCCAACTGCGCCTGCGTCCAGTCAAAGTCCGCCGCATCCTGGACAATGACCGACTTGCCACCAAAACGGAGGTGCTCGCCCGCGCTTTCATGACGCGCCAACGCATAAATTTCACCGACCGGGAACTGGCGTTCAGCCAGTGTTTCAAGCAGGGCTTCGCCTACGGCGCCCGTTGCGCCCAGAATGGCAATGTTCCAGCCTTCAGACATGGTGATTTACTCCAGAAATACATAAGCGTCCCTGTCGCATTATTCGACAGGGAGCATTAAGAGGACATTAATGTGCCGGGTGATGAACAGCGTTAAAACCTAGCTTACACAGCAAGGCGGCTGCCGTTTCGTCGTCACACATCACGTATAAAGACGACCATTCACGGCGCTCAAGATAATTTTTACGCAATTTATCAAATTCACCCGGAATTCCAGCGACTTTACGCAGTGGCGCATCGTCGCGGCGCACATCATACACCAAATGCGCCAGTCTTTTCAGCGTCGGTTGATCCAGCGGGCCATGAAGCGTAATACGACCAAACTCAGGCGCAGGCAGTAATGTCTCCAGCGCGACACGCTGCTCGCGGCCGATAAACGCGCTATACGCCTCAAAGACCTGGGTGGTGCCGCGCGCTTTGCCTTCCAGCGTATAGCCGGCAATATGCGACGTGCCGATATCCACGGCTTCCAGTAGCGCGACGTTAAGATCCGGTTCGCCCTCCCACACATCAAGCACCACGCTCAGCGGCTGCCCGGCATTGAGTCGCGCCAGCAATGCGGCGTTATCCACCACCGGGCCGCGGCAGGCGTTAATGAGAATGGCGCCGGGTTTCAGTCGACGGATCAGCGTCTCATCGGCCAGATGCAGCGTTTTGTACGGTCCGTCTTTATAGAGCGGCGTATGGAAAGTCAGGACATCCGCTTCCTGCACCAGCTCATCCAGCGTACGAAAATCACCCTCGTCCCCGCGTGCGGCGCGTGGCGGATCGCACAGCAACGTGCGGATACCCAACGCTTCAAGCCTGGTCTGTAGCCGGCTTCCGACGTTACCCACGCCGACAATCCCTATAGTGCGATCGCGTAACGAAAAGCCGTCACGTTCGGCCAGCATCAACAGCGCGGAAAACACATACTCCACCACGGCGATAGCATTACAGCCGGGCGCGGCTGAAAAACCGATGCCCGCCTGCTTCAGCCATGCCTCATCCACATGATCGGTGCCTGCCGTAGCAGTACCAACGAAGTTAATCGGCGTGCCGCTCAGCAGCGATTCATTCACTTTCGTGACCGAACGCACCATTAACGCATCGGCATGGTTCAATTCTTCAACGGGGATCGGGCGACCCGGCACTGCCTTTACCTCACCCAGGCGGCTAAATAATTCGCGGGCGTAAGGCATATTTTCATCAACGAGAATTTTCACGACTGTCGTACCTGTTTGAGAACGAGAGTTAACCGGACAAGTGTGCCATAATCTGGCCGCCAAGCATATATTGCTCAGATTTATGGTTAAAGGATAATTAATTATGCATCCCATCTCCGGCGCCCCTGCACAGCCTCCAGGCGAAGGGCGTAATCCTCTTTCCGCTGCGAGCGAGCAGCCGCTTTCCATGCAACAGCGTACGGTACTGGAAAGGCTGATCACGCGCCTGATTTCACTGACCCAGCAGCAAAGCGCGGAAGTATGGGCCGGAATGAAACACGATCTGGGGATAAAAAATGACGCGCCGCTACTGTCGCGCCACTTCCCCGCCGCTGAACAGAATCTCACCCAGCGTCTGGGCGTAGCGCAGCAAAATCACGCCAATCGTCAGGTGCTTTTACAGCTAACAGAGCTGCTTGGCGTCGGAAATAATCGTCAGGCCGTCAGCGATTTTATCCGTCAGCAATACGGTCAAACCGCGCTTAGCCAGCTTACGCCCGATCAACTCAAAAATGTGCTGACGCTCCTGCAACAAGGGCAGCTTTCCATTCCGCAGCCGCAGCAACGTCCGGCAACGGATCGACCATTATTGCCTGCTGAACATAATACGTTGAATCAGTTGGTGACGAAGCTGGCAGCCGCGACCGGCGAGTCAAACAAACTTATCTGGCAATCAATGCTGGAACTCTCCGGCGTGAAAAGCGGCGAGCTCATTCCGGCAAAACAGTTTACCCATCTGGCAACATGGCTACAGGCGCGGCAGACGCTGTCACTACAACACGCGCCTACGCTACATACGCTGCAAGCTGCGTTAAAACAACCGCTTGAGCCAGACGAGCTCACAGCGATCAAAGAGTATGCCCAACACACTTATCAAATTCAGCCGCAAACGGTGCTGACCACCGCACAGGTACAGGATTTACTTAACCATATTTTCCTGCGTCGCGTAGAGCGGGAGACTGATGAGCTGGAACCGCTCTCTATTCAACCCATCTACCGTCCGTTCGCGCCGATGATTGAAACCGTGAAAAATCTGTCTGCGCGACCAGGCCTGTTGTTTATCGCGCTAATAATTGTACTGGCGCTTTTCTGGCTGGTTTCTTAACCACGCCGGAACGATAATATCGTCACCAGGATGCCAACCACCGCGGAGATCGCTCCCGCGAGGAATACGGAAGGATAGCCGCATGACGTGGCCAGCACGCCCGCCAGCGGGCCGGTAACGCCGTAGGAGATATCCTGAAACGCGGCGTAGCCGCCGAGCGCCGTACCGCGTACCTGAGAAGGTACGCGTTTCACTACCTCCACGCCCAGCGCCGGGAAAATCAATGAACACCCTGCCCCGGTGAGCGCCGCGCCTACCAGCGCTATCCAGGCCGTCGGCGCCAGCCACAAGAGCAGCAGTCCTGCCGTCTCAACCAGCAATGAGACAACGGCGACCTTCACGCCGCCAAAGCGGTCCGGCATCCAACCGAACAATATGCGCATCAGTACAAACGTACCGCCAAACGCGGTCAGGGTGAATCCCGCCATCGTCCAGCCATTGCTGACAAAATAAAGTGAAATAAACGTACCGATGACGGCAAAACCCACGCCCTGCAATGCCAGACCCAGGCCCGGTTTCCAGATAAGCCCGACCACGCTCCACAGTGAAGGTCGCTCCCCCGTATACGCAGGCACTTTACGCACGGTGCCGTTGAATGCCCAGGCCAGCAGCGGTAAAACCATCGTAGTTCCCGCCAGCGCCGCGAAGCCAAAGTGGCTATGGATCAGCAAGCCCAACGGCGCACCGGCCGCCAGCGCGCCGTAAATCGCCATTCCGTTCCACGACATCACCTTACCGGAACGCGTTGGACCAACCAGCCCCAGTCCCCAGGTCAGGGTTCCGGTCAGCAGCTGGCTTTCGCCAAATCCGAGGATCAAACGCCCGACAATAAGCAGCGCGAATTTTACCGGCGCGGAAACCGGCAACAGCGCGGCCAGGAGCCAGGCGGCGCCCGCCAGCCCGCAGGCAAACATCCCCTGTAACGCCGATCGTTTAGCGCCATATTGATCCGCCAGCCGTCCGGCATAGCCACGCGTCAGTACCGTCGCAAAAAACTGAATGCCCACGGCGATCCCAACCATCGTATTGCTATAGCCCAGTTCGTGATGGACAAAAAGCGGGATGACGGGTAACGGCAGGCCGACCGTCATATAGGTCAGGAAAACCGCAAAGGCGATGCGGAACAGCGAAAAATTCGCAGACGGGATCGTTGTTTTTTGGCTAACGGCTGTCATGCATTACTCCAGAATGCAGAGTAAGGCGGGGAAATGCCACGCCCCCCTCTACCTGAACGTCAGGATTAAGGTGCGTTGGATAACGTTAAACGCTTACGCATTATCGGAAGGATAATGTAGAGAGTGAAGTCTGCCTGTGAGACGCGAAACTTGTCAACCTTGAAATTGCAGCCAGGGTATCAACGTGGCGGCGTGTCATCAAACAGAAAGGGAAAGACCGCTTTCATTCCTCTCACCTTAAAGCGTCCGGTCACCTGCTTGCGCTGTTCTGGCGTCAGTAACCTGAACATCATCTCCCAGATATCTTCAGGCTCCGCTTCCTGTAAGGAAATGGGTTCTGGCGTCGGTTCCTCTCCACTGTCGTCAAGATAACGATGAACATAAAGAGGGAAAACAGATATATGAAACTCCTCGGCCTTTGATTTAACACGCTTACGCCTGACACCCTCTTTCCCTTCACTGTACTTATACAAACGTTCGCGAACCGCAGGCTCGCTTCCCGGAAACCCCGGTAAGCCAAGACATTCCTTAACCGTGAACCATTCCTTTGCCATCGGTTTCTTTCCTTTCCCCTGATGAAATAAAAATATTTCTTCTTTTTCGCGAAATTTTGCTTTCTTTCTGGCACTATTCTCAGAGTGAAAAAGAAAGTAACTTTCTTTTTCTCGCGCTAATTTTTACCTTAAAAATATCGGTGCCGATAACACATCTTCTTAGGATTACAGAATGGAACCAAAAAGCCAAGACTGGCATCGTGCAGATATTAAAAGTGCACTTGAAAAAAGAGGTATTACGCTCAGAGATCTTTCTCGTCAGGCCGGTTTATCACCTGATTCACTGCGCAATGTCTTTACCCGTTCCTGGCCGAGAGCTGAACGAATTATTGCGGACGCGCTGGGCATCACGCCGCAGGAGATCTGGCCGTCGCGCTATGGCGATATGCAAATAAAAAATGATGCCGATATCGCAGAATAATAGTTAATGCTGAATAAATTGGCTTTAACCTATCAATCTCAACAATTAATAAATATTTAAACTTATTATATTGAAAATAGTAATAGCACTATCTGTCATGCTTCCCGAATCAAATACTGTTAAAGCATTACGTCATTGCTATTACGTATTTTATTAACAGGAATCATTATGAGTTGGGATAAAAGAATGGCGGTTAATTATGCCAAAACGCATGCAGGTTCTCATTCTCAAGGCCGGTGTGCGGAATTTACCCGAAAGGCAATTCAGGCGGGCGGTATCACGCTGGGGCATACATATCATGCGAAAGATTATGGCCCAATGTTAAGAAGCGCCGGATTCACCGCTATTGGTACCTATGAAATGCCGCGCGAGGGTGACGTCATCATTATTCAACCTTACGCTGGCGGAAACCCGAGCGGTCACATGGCGATATACGATGGCGCAGAGTGGTATTCAGATTTTAAACAACGCGATATGTGGGCCGGCCCGGGCTACCGGGCAGCCAGGCCCTCATATACCATCTACAGGAAGAATTAATGAAAACGTTCTCCCTTGTCGCGCTTATCCTGTTGCTTTGTAGTTGCTCCACGCCTCATCACGACAGTACGCAGGCCGTGAAGCAGTTCTATACCTCATGGATGACGACGTTCACGAACGATGTGAATCCCCCTGACG
This sequence comes from Salmonella sp. SAL00653, assembly GCF_046552515.1. Lineage (NCBI taxonomy): Bacteria > Pseudomonadati > Pseudomonadota > Gammaproteobacteria > Enterobacterales > Enterobacteriaceae > Salmonella > Salmonella sp. SAL00653. The sequence continues at coordinate 28,119 of NZ_JBGDTY010000012.1, read as the reverse complement.
ACACCACCGCCTTAATGCAACGTTACGTTGCCAAAGAGGTTATTCATCGCCTGGCGCTAATACAGTCCCTTTATGAACAGGAGATTGTGGAGGCAGATTATTTTATGTATGCGCAGGACTATGCGCCAGAGTGGATTCCACAGTTACGGGTTGGGAAGGCACACCCTTTCCTCGGCGGAGAAAAAGTGGATGTTCTGTTGGCTACAGAGTCAACGCCCATCCACCTGGAAGTTTATACCCGTTGGGAAGAGGGACGCTGGAAAATTTACCGCGTTCGGGATGCTGACAGGGGTTATGAACAGCCGATTTATGACGCAGGCGCCATCACCCAGGCTGAGGCCTGGTCAGCGAAAGTCGCGCCGGAATATAAGAAGCATTAAAAAAGGGAACCGCCATCGGTCTCTTGTTCGTACCGGAGAGGTTAAAGCGCCTCTTGCATCAGGCGCTTATTCCGTCGCTGAAAACAGTAAGCCGAAAATAACCCAGGCATTATTTAAAATATGAAGTATTATCGGTATCATTAACCCTCGACTTCTCATTCGAACAACGCATAATATCGATGAAAAAACAAACAGATAAACAAAAGTCACCGCAAAGAGATATTGTGTATGCATAATTGCAAAAGCGAGTGAGGTAATAATAATACCGGAAACTCTTGAGTACCGACCCCAACCGATACTGCTGTTTAATAAAAACCATCTGAATATAATTTCCTCCGCCACAGGAGCCAGAAAGCACATCGCCAGCGTGTTAAGAAATTTATGAAGAAAAAATTGCCTTGATAACTCGGCCATCCAGGGTTCCGGGCCACTAAAAGCATTGTAGAGAACGGTAAGGCACACCAGGGCCAGCGCCGGAAAAAAACATTCCACAAATGATAAGCGGACCAATGATAAAAACGGGTAATACTTTGAATAAATACTCCAGGCGGCAATCGCATAGACAAAAACAATACTATATATAAAAGGCGCAGCCAGACCTCCCAAATAAAGCCAGGCATAGGAAGGCGAAAATGAGGCAAAAACAAAAATGCCAAGCAAACCAAATAAAACAGCCACACAACTCAAACTATGCCTAATTTTATCTAATGTATTAGTTGGCATTTATAGAATATCCATATAATTTGTTGTTCCCTGAATGAAAAAACAGGTCGCATTAGCGACCTGTTTCATTATTGATACTACAACGTAATAGTCAGGCTTACAACTTACGCATCACCAGCGTGGCGTTGGTGCCGCCAAAACCGAAGCTGTTAGACATTACAGTAGTCAGTTCACGCTCGGTCGTTTCGGTCACGATGTCCAGACCCGCAGCCTGCTCATCCAGCTCTTCGATGTTGATACTCGGCGCGATAAAACCGTGCTCCAGCATCAGCAGAGAGTAGATAGCTTCCTGCACGCCTGCGGCACCCAGCGAGTGGCCGGTCATCGCTTTGGTCGCGGAGATAGCCGGGCTGTTATCGCCAAACACTTCACGGATTGCACCGAGTTCTTTCACGTCGCCTACCGGAGTAGAGGTACCGTGAGAGTTCAGGTAGTCGATCGGCGTGTCTACGCCGTGCATCGCCATCTGCATGCAACGTACTGCGCCTTCACCAGACGGAGCAACCATGTCTGCGCCATCGGATGTTGCGCCATAGCCGACGATTTCCGCATAGATATGCGCGCCGCGCGCCAGAGCGTGCTCCAGCTCTTCGACAACAACCATACCGCCACCACCCGCGATGACAAACCCATCACGGTGCGCATCATAGGTACGGGACGCTTTTTCAGGCGTATCGTTATATTTGGTGGACAGTGCCCCCATCGCGTCGAACTCACAGGCCATTTCCCAGCACAGCTCTTCGCCGCCGCCAGCAAAAACGATGTCCTGTTTGCCCAGTTGGATCTGTTCAACCGCATTGCCGATACAGTGTGCGGAGGTCGCGCAAGCGGAGCTAATGGAGTAGTTCACGCCATAAATTTTAAACGGCGTAGCGAGGCAGGCGGAAACGCCGGATGCCATTGCTTTCGTCACCACATACGGGCCCACGGCTTTCAGACCACGCGGGCTACGCATGGCGTCTGCGCCAAAGACCTGGAATTTCGGGGAGCCGCCGCCGGAACCTGCAATCAGGCCGACACGCGGGTTATTCTGATAGACTTCCGGCGCCAGACCGGCGTCGGCTACTGCCTGCTCCATAGACAGATAAGCATAGATGGAGGCGTCGCTCATAAAGCGCACGACTTTGCGGTCAATGAGGCCAGTGGTATCCAGTTTTACGTTGCCCCATACCTGGCTACGCATGCCGGCGTCCTTCAGCTCCTGAGAGAAAGTGATCCCTGAACGTCCTTCACGCAGAGATGCCAGGACTTCCTGCTGGTTATTACCGATGCTGGAAACGATGCCCAGGCCAGTAATCACTGCACGTTTCATTCAATACCTCTGTAATTCGCACTATTTTTAAGTTTCGATTGGCACAATAGCGTACACTTGTACGCCGAACAAGTCCGATCAGCCATTTAGTACGGAAATTTGCGCCATCAGGCACACATCGTTAAGATCGCGATACCGCTCGTCAGACGAGTAACTTACGTGAAACAATACGCCATACAACCCGCCACACTCGAATTTAACGCTGAGGGTACACCTGTTTCCCGAGATTTTGATGATGTCTATTTTTCTAATGACAATGGACTCGAAGAGACACGCTACGTTTTTCTTGGCGGCAATCGTCTTGCGGAGCGATTTCCCGTACATTCACATCCATTATTTATAGTCGCGGAAAGCGGTTTTGGCACCGGACTCAACTTCCTGACGCTGTGGCAGGCGTTTGACAGCTTTCGTTCTGCGCACCCACAGGCGACGCTGCAAAGGTTACATTTCATCAGTTTTGAGAAATTCCCGTTAACGCGCGACGATCTGGCGCTGGCGCACCAACACTGGCCGGAGCTCGCGCCCTGGGCAGAGCAGCTGCAGGCGCAATGGCCGCTGCCGCTCCCGGGGTGCCACCGACTATTGCTGGATCGGAGCCGGGTGACGCTGGATTTGTGGTTTGGCGATATTAATGAGCTGACCGACCAACTGGACGCCACGCTGAATCAAACAGTCGACGCCTGGTTCCTCGACGGTTTTGCCCCGGCTAAAAATCCGGATATGTGGACGCCAAACCTGTTTAACGCGATGGCGCGGCTGGCGCGGCCCGGCGCAACGCTGGCGACGTTTACCTCGGCGGGCTTCGTTCGTCGGGGATTACAGGAAGCCGGTTTTACCATGCAAAAACGCAAAGGCTTCGGACGTAAACGCGAGATGCTTTGCGGAGTGATGGAACAACACCTCATGCCGACCCTTTCCGCGCCCTGGTTTTACCGCAGCGGAAGCGAAAAACGTGAAACGGCGATCATTGGCGGCGGCATCGCCAGCGCGCTGTTATCACTGGCGTTACTGCGTCGCGGCTGGCAGGTGACGCTCTATTGCGCGGACGACCAGCCCACCCAGGGCGCCTCCGGTAATCGACAGGGTGCGCTTTATCCACTCCTTAGCAAACATGACGCCGCCATTAATCGCTTTTTCCCGACCGCATTCACCTTTGCCCGTCGCCTGTATGATGCCCTGCCCGTCTCTTTTGATCATGACTGGTGCGGCGTGACACAGCTCGGATGGGATGAGAAAAGCCAGCAGAAAATTGCCCAGATGCTGTCCCTGGCGCTGCCCGCCGAACTGGCCTCGGCGCTCAATGCCGAAGAGGCGGAACAGGCGGTTGGCGTGACGACACGCTGCGGAGGAATTACCTATCCGGCAGGCGGCTGGCTATGCCCGGAACAATTAACTCGCGCAGTCATCGCACTGGCGACCGAACAGGGTTTACAAACGCGCTTTCGCCATACGCTCACGTCGCTCGTTGCGCAGGAGTCGCGCTGGCAACTGCGCTTTATGTCAGGTGAAACCGCCAGCCATGAGACCGTCGTCCTGGCGAACGGCCATCAGATTAACCGTTTTGATCAGACCCGGCCGCTGCCGGTGTATGCCGTCGGGGGGCAGGTCAGTCATATTCCCACCACCCCCGCTCTCTCGGCGTTGCGTCAGGTGTTATGCTACGACGGCTATCTGACGCCGCAAAATCCGCATAATCAGCAGCACTGTATTGGCGCCAGCTATCACCGGGGCGACGAAAGCACCGTCTGGCGCGAAGAAGATCAGCGTCAGAACCGACAGCGTCTGCTTGACTGTTTTCCGGATGCGAAATGGGCCACAGAGGTTGACGTTAGCGGCAACAGCGCCCGTTGCGGCGTGCGTTGCGCCACCCGCGACCATCTGCCGATGGTGGGCAATGTCCCGGATTACCACGCCACGCTGACGCATTACGCCGATTTAGCCGATAACAAAACGTCGGCGGCGCCTGCGCCTGTGTATCCGGGTTTATTTGTGCTTGGCGCACTGGGATCGCGTGGTTTGTGCTCAGCGCCATTATGCGCAGAAATTCTGGCGGCGCAGATGAGTAACGAGCCGATTCCACTGGATGCCGGTACGCTGGCGGCGTTAAATCCGAATCGGTTATGGGTGAGAAAGTTATTGAAGGGAAAAGCGGTGAAGTAATGGGTCAGTCAATAGCGGAAGGCGGCAAGCGTCGCCTTCCGGCCCACGGCGTTATTGTTTTGCCTTGTCGAACAAATTGTCCCACATCGCTTTGACTAACGCCTGATCGCGCGGCGACAGTTCGCCGGCGCCGATCGCTTTCTCCAGACTTTGGCTAACGTTGGCATAGACCGCCTCAACGGAGTGGTCATCACCGCTCTCCAGCTCGGCAATGGCTAACGTCAGGTGGCCACGCAGGTATCCACTGGCAAAAAGCTCATCGTCGCTGGCGTGCTCTACCATATCGTCAATTAATGCCAGAATGCGTGATTCAAACTCCGCGATCATCTTCTTTCCTCATTGTAAACGTGGCGCTGGCTTTAATTAAGCGCTTCCGGCCACGGGAACTGTTCCGCCTTAAGTTCGGGCGTGTGATAGTAATTCTGTAGCGCTTTGATGAAGCGGGCCGGACGTTCAGGAATGCCCTGCTCCAGATACGCCATTACCTGCGCATGAACCCGGCGCTGAAACGCCACGCGATCCGGCTCAATATCGCCTTCCAGATTGTCGCAACTGACGTTAAAGGGATACCCCGCCGCCACGCAAAACAACCAGTCGAAAGCCTGTGGCTTCACCTCAACGTCTTCGAATTGACTTTGGATCTGCGCGTCGCGTCCGTCCGGGCAGTACCAGTAACCAAAGTCAACCAGTTCGCGGCGCGCCTTACCGGCGATACACCAGTGAGAAATCTCATGCAGCGCGCTGGCGTAAAACCCATGCGCAAAGATGATGCGGTGGTACGGTACCTGCGCGTCAGCAGGAAGATAGATCGGTTCGTCGTCGCCTTTAATCAGACGGGTATTAAATTCTTCGGCAAAGCAGCCGTTAAAAATCTCAATTAACTGTTCGTAATGGTGCGTATTGTTCATTAATTCATCCCCAACCAGTGGAGGATCTCCTGTCCGTGGCTATCATAAAGTAACCTGGCGCTCATTACCGCCGAGACAATAACGATCATCGGTCTGATAAGCTTTTGGCCTTTGCTCAACACCAGACGCGACCCCATTCGCGCCCCTAAAAACTGACCAACCAGCATCACGAAGCCCGTCGCCCAGATCACTTTGCCGCCGATGATAAATAACAGCAGGCCGCCAACGTTGGAAGTAGCGTTAAGCACTTTGGCATGTGCCGTGGATTTCGCCAGGTTATAGCCACATAAGGTGACAAACGCCAGAGCGTAAAACGACCCGGCGGCAGGCCCGAAAAAGCCGTCGTAAAACCCGACGCATCCCCCGGCTATCAGCGCGAACGGTAATCCATACAGGCGGCGCTGGCGATCTTCCTCGCCCAGCTTCGGCATCAATAAAAAATAGAGGCCGATGAAAATCACCAGGATAGGCAAGATCTGGCGCAAAATATCCGCCTGCACGTGCTGCACCAGCAGCGCGCCGCTCATCGAGCCAATGAACGTCATCAGAATATTGAGCTTTTGCTCGGCCAGGTTTACCACCTTACGGCGAATAAAATAGAGCGAAGACGAGAGGGAGCCGCCGCACGCCTGTAATTTATTGGTCGCCAGCGCGTTTGCCGGCGACATCCCGGCGGCCATCAGCGCAGGGATAGTGAGCAGCCCTCCGCCCCCGGCGATAGAATCGATAAATCCTGCCAGTACGGCGACAAAAAACAGCACTACCAGCAGTAGCGGGGAGACCATAAACAGATCATAAAAATTGTCCATCAGAGTACATGCTCATCCAGTAGCGCCTGGCAGGAAGGCGGCAACGGCGGCGGTGTCTTCTTCTCAGGCTTTGTGGTGCCAGGTTTTGGCGGTTCGAACCAGCTTTGCAGTTCAGCGCCGCATCCATCGCCCGGCGGGGGTAAAGGTTGATCTTCGCACTCCAGGCTGTCGGCAGGGCAGCGTAAACGCACGTGCATATGCGCGCGATGCTGGAACCAGGGGCGTACTTTACGTAGCCAGTCACGATCGCTTCCGGCATCGAGGCAAAGCTGTTGTTTAATGGCCGGATTGACGAAAATACGGGTGACGTCATTGTCTTGTGCCGCCAGTTTGATCAGGCTGGCGATATCCGACGACCAGCGCGACGGCACGACGTGTTTACCGTCGCGGGACACCAGATCTAACGCCTGCGGGCGCAATAGCTGCGCCTGGCTCCAGCGCGTTTTCGGCAACTGCAAGAAAATATCCACATCAAGCCCGGTCTGATGACTGGCGTGTCCGCCATTAAAGCGGCCTCCGGCAGGCATCCCCATGTCGCCTATCAGGACGGTTCCGAGCCCCCGTTGCTGCGCCTGATGACTCAACCGCTGGATAAACATGACCAGATCCGGGTGGCCGAAATAACGGCGCTGATCGGTGCGCATCACCTGATAATTATCGGACTGTACCGGCAACGTGTCGGCGCCGATGATACATCCGTTGGCAAAGCTACCGATAGACTGGGCGGCGCCGGGGACAGGATGGGTTATTTTCTGCCACGGCGTCGCCGCCAGGCTGGCGCTACTGACAAACCATGCCAGCAGCGCAATCGCGGTTTTTTTCATTTCTTACCAGCGTGGAATCTCTGTCTTTACATCCGCATTCTGTGCCCGATGGCGCAGCAGGTGATCCATCAGCACGATCGCCAGCATGGCTTCTGCGATCGGCACTGCGCGAATCCCCACACACGGATCGTGGCGCCCTTTGGTGATCATTTCGACTTCTTCACCCGCCCGGTTGATCGTACGTCCCGGCACGGTAATGCTGGAGGTAGGTTTCAGCGCCATATGCGCCACAATGTGTTGCCCGCTACTGATGCCACCGAGGATGCCGCCAGCGTGGTTGCTCTGAAAACCCTGCGCCGTGATTTCATCGCGATTCTGGCTGCCGCGCAGCGCCACTACGTTAAATCCTTCGCCGATCTCCACGCCTTTCACCGCATTGATGCTCATCAGCGCATGGGCGATGTCCGCATCCAGTCGGTCAAATACCGGTTCGCCAAGCCCTGCCGGCACGCCGCTCGCCATCACCGTCACTTTCGCGCCGATGGAGTCACCCTCTTTTTTCAGCGCGCGCATCAGTTCGTCCAGCGCGTCAAGTTTGTCCGCATCGGGGCAAAAGAACGGATTAAGCTCAACCTGACGCCAGTCTTTAATCTCCAGCGGAATGTCGCCCATCTGGGTCAGGCAGCCGCGGATTTCGATGCCGAACTTTTCCGCCAGGTATTTCTTGGCGATCGCCCCTGCCGCTACGCGCATCGCGGTTTCACGCGCGGAAGAACGTCCACCACCACGGTAATCGCGCAGGCCGTATTTCTGCTCATAGGTGTAATCCGCGTGTCCCGGACGAAAAACATCTTTAATCGCGCTGTAGTCCTGCGAGCGCTGATCGGTGTTTTCAATCAGCAGGCCAATGCTGGTGCCGGTCGTCACGCCATCAAACACGCCGGAGAGAATTTTTACCTGATCCGGTTCGCGGCGCTGGGTAGTATAGCGCGAGGTGCCGGGGCGGCGTCTGTCGAGATCGTGTTGCAGATCGGCCTCCGTCAACGGGATGCCGGGCGGCACGCCATCGACGATACACCCAAGCGCCAGCCCGTGTGATTCGCCGAAAGTGGTTACGCGAAAGAGTTGTCCAATTGTGTTTCCTGCCATCACGGCTCCGTTATCGTTGTTGTCGTTTGCGTGTTTTAATCTTTATAAATGTTGAAATGTTCACGGGCCGCGAGCAACTGCGCTTTGGTCAACATAAAAACGCCATCGCCGCCGTTGTCAAACTCCAGCCAGGTGAACGGCACATCCGGATACTGCTCCATCAGATGTACCATGCTGTTTCCGACTTCACAAATCAGAACGCCATCATCGGACAGATAATCCGGCGCATTTCCCAGGATACGACGGGTCAATTTGAGGCCGTCAGTGCCGGACGCCAGCCCCAGCTCAGGTTCGTGGCGATATTCGTTCGGCAGATCGGACATATCCTCCGCATCGACATAGGGCGGGTTAGTGACTATCAGATCGTACTGAACTTTCGGCAGATCGCGGAACAGATCGGAACGGATTGGCGTCACGTGATGGATAAGACCGTGTTCTTCAATGTTATGCTCGGCGACAGCCAGCGCATCCGGCGAAATATCGACCGCATCAACCTCTGCGTCCGGGAAAGCATAAGCACAGGCGATGGCGATGCAGCCGCTGCCGGTACACATATCCAGAATATATTTCGGCTGTTGGCTAATAAGGCCGGCGAAGTGGTTATTAATCAGCTCGCCAATGGGCGAACGCGGCACCAGCACGCGCTCATCGACATAAAATTCGTGGCCGCAGAACCAGGCTCTATTGGTCAGGTAGGCGACCGGGATACGCTCGTTAATGCGACGAATCACTCGCTCAACAATGCGGTGTTTTTCGCTGGACGTCAGCCGCGCGGTCCGCATATCTTCCGGAATATCCAGCGGCAGATAAAGAGAAGGCAACACCAGTTGTACCGCTTCATCCCACGGGTTATCGGTACCGTGTCCATACCAGATATTCGCCGCGCTAAAGCGGCTTACCGCCCAGCGCAACATGTCCTGAATGGTATGCAGTTCACTTACTGCTTCATCGACGAAAATTTTATCCACGTATTCCTCCAGGGCATGCTCGCATTAAATTCGGCGGCTAGTTTGCCACGAAGACAGGGATAAATCAGCATTGACGCGGCGGGAGAATACGAAAAATCCGTTTTGACCGTTCGGATATCCTCCGGGTCGGGTAAACTAAGGCAAAAGATCAGACGAGACCCACGAATGAAAAAGAAAACATCGCTCAGCGAGGAGGACCAGGCGCTGTTCCGTCAGCTGATGGTCGGCACCCGAAAGATTAAACAGGATACTATCGTCCATCGGCCGCTGCGCAAGAAAATCACGGAAGTCCCTACCCGAAGGTTAATTCAGGAACAGGCGGACGCCAGCCACTATTTTTCTGATGAGTTCCAGCCGCTGCTCAATACGGAAGGGCCGGTAAAGTATGTCCGTGAAGATGTCAGCCATTTCGAGCTAAAAAAAATGCGCCGCGGCGACTATTCGCCGGAACTGTTTCTGGATTTACACGGCTTAACGCAGCTTCAGGCCAAGCAGGAACTGGGAGCGCTGATTGCCGCCTGCCGTCGGGAACATATTTTTTGCGCCTGCGTCATGCATGGACACGGTAAACATATTCTGAAACAGCAAACGCCGTTATGGCTGGCGCAGCATCCGCATGTGATGGCCTTTCATCAGGCGCCGAAAGAGTACGGCGGCGACGCCGCGCTGCTGGTGTTGATTGAAGTGGAAGAGTGGCAACCGCCCGAATTACCCTGATGCAGAATTGCCGGATGGCGGCGCAAGCGCCTTATCCAGCCTACGAACAGCCAACGCTGTCGTAGGCCTGATAAGCGAAGCGCCATCAAGCAGCAAAGATTAAATCGCTTTCGCCATTTTCAGATTGCAGGGACTCATTTGCCAGTTGAATGTCCCCTTGCCGCTTTCATCAAGCGTAACGTTGGCAATTGCGGACGTCGTGAACATCGGCGGCGTTTCGCCCGGACAAAGCTCAGATACCAGGTATCCGACCAGAGGTAAGTGAGAAATCACCAGCACCGATCCGATCTCTTCATTGGCCAGCGCCTGGAGGTAGGCGCTGACCAGACCGACATCGCCACAGGGCGTTAGCTCCGGCAGGACATCCACCTGAGCCGGCAGATTCATACAATCGCCGACCACATCTAACGTCTGTTCGGCCCGAAGAAACGGACTCACCAGAACACGTTCGATATCCACTTTTTGACCTTTCAGCCAGTTCGCCATCAGGCGAGACTCGTCACACCCACAAGGGGTCAAGGGACGAACCGAATCACTGGCGGCATCGAGGGCTGCGTCGCCGTGACGCATGATAAAAACTTGCATATTGCACCGCTTTTGTTAACCAGTTTCACCAACACGCTTACCACATGCCCCTATTGGCTGCGGCAAAAATGCGGTGGCCGGCATTGTGCCTTATCTATTCACTGAATGAAACGCTGTTTTTTACCTCAATGGCGTAAGTATAGTCAATCCTTGATTATTATTTCGCCACTAAGGAGGCATTCAGTGCGGATTCATATTCTCTTTGACCTCAATTTCCCTGGTCAGTTTCCCCATTCGTCCAGAAATGCTCCCTGCGCTCCGCCATGCGCACTAATTGTTCACAAGGCGCGTAACGAGGACCGTAAAGTGCGGCCAGGCGCTGTAATGTCGCCACCATTTCACCCGGCCCGAGAGCATCCATATAGCGGAACGGGCCACCGAGAAACGGCGGAAAACCGATACCAAACACGGCGCCAATATCGCCATCGCGCGCGCTGCGAATCACTTTTTCGTCGAAACAGCGCGCCGCTTCGTTAAGCATTAACATGACACAGCGCTCTGCCACCTGCTGCGCAGACAGTCGACTCTGCCCTTGCACGCCAATAAGCTTATAAATAGCAGGGTCAACCTGTTTTTTGCTTTTACGCCCTTTTTCGCCATAAAGATAGAAACCGCGACCATTTTTTCTACCTTTGCGATCGTCATTCAAAATTGAAGCGACAACATTTGCAGGTGCGCTAAAACGTTCTCCATACGCCGCCTCAAGCACAGGAATAATTTTAGTGCCCGTGTCGATTCCTACCTCATCCAAAAGTTGGATTGGCCCCACCGGAAAACCAAATTTTACCAGGGCGGCGTCAATATGTTCGACGCGTTCGCCTTCAGTCAGCATCCGAATCGCCTCATTGATATACGGCGCAAGAATTCGGTTAACATAAAACCCGGCTTTATCACTGACGACTATCGGGGTTTTACCCTGTTTTTTCGCCAGCTTAACGGTCGTGGCGATGGTCTGCGCGGAAGTAGACGCATGAGGAATAACCTCAACCAGCGGCATTTTTTCGACCGGGCTAAAAAAGTGCAATCCAATCACCTGTTCCGGTCTGGCCGCATTCGCCGCAATATCGCCAATCGGCAGGGAAGAAGTATTGGAGGCAAAAATGGTGTGAGCAGCGCAATTTTGCTCCACTTCCGCCACCATCTGTTGTTTTAACGGCAGATCTTCAAACACCGCTTCAATGACCAGATCACGATGACTGAAACCACGGTAATCGGTCGAACCTGATATCAACGCCAACTGTTTATCGCGTTCGCTGGCTTTGATATGGCGGCGGCGTACTTTTGTTTCAAGCAGATCCCAGCTGTACTTCAGAGCATGATTGATCCCCTGAGTATTTATATCCTTAATTCGTACTGGCAAGCCGCCTTTACAGGCCGTAACCCAGGCGATACCGCCGCCCATTAACCCGCCGCCTAAGATGCCCACGCTGTTCAGCGGGCCGGGCGGCGCATCGCTACCAGGATCTTTTTTCACCTTGGTACTGGCAAAGAAAATAGCGCGCAGCGCCTGCGATTGAGGCGTCATCGCCAGCTCGCCGAAAGCGCGCGCTTCCGCGTCATAGCCGCTACTGCTGCCCTGCGCCAGTCCAGTTTCAATCACATCAATGATCCGCTCCGTCGCCGGATAATTACCCTGCGTTTTTTGCGCCGTCTTTTTACGCACCAGGCGAAATAACAGCGCGCGTCCCAACGGCCCCGCCAGGATACGTTCCCGGACCGGTAATGTCCGCTGCGCCAGACGTTCTTTTTTAGCCAGCTCGACAGCCGCTTCCAGTAAAATGGTTTGCGGCACCACATCATCAACCAGCCCGGCTTTAAGCGCCTGTCTGGCGCGAAGCTGTTTACCTGTCAGGATCATATCCAGCGCGGTACTGACCCCCACCAGCCGTGGAAGACGCTGCGTTCCGCCCGATCCCGGTAAAAGCCCTAACTGTACCTCCGGCAGTCCGAGAACGGTTTTAACGTCATCGGTACAGATGCGCCGATGGCAGGCCAGCGCCATTTCAAGACCGCCCCCCAGGCAGGCGCCGTGAATGGCGGCGATAACCGGAACAGGCAACGCCTGGATCTCCGCCATCAGTTGTTGCCCCTGACGCGCCAGCGTTTCCGCTTCCTGCGCGTTTTGGCAGTGACCTATCATGTTGATATCAGCGCCAGCAATAAAGTTATCTGCTTTGGCTGAGATAAAAACAACGCCCTGCAACGCTTTATTTTCCCGGATCTGCTTCAGGATGGCGCGTACCTGCGCGGCAAACTCCGCTTTCAGGGTGTTCACCTTTTCTCCAGGGACATCAATAGCGACAACCGCGACATTATCCAGACGCACGTTAAGCATAAAAGCTGATGTGGTAGTCATTATTCCGCCTCCAGAACCATCGCCGCGCCAAGACCGCCAGCCGCGCAGGCCGTGACCAGGCCAAAACCTCCGCCCCGACGCCGTAATTCATGCAACGTTTGGGTTATCATCCGCGCGCCCGTTGCGGCAAAAGGATGCCCGTAGGCGATTGAGCCGCCGAGCACGTTGAATTTAGCGTCATCCACCTCCCCTGTCGCCTGCGCACGACCAAGCACCTCACGGGCAAATCGTTCGCTGCCCAGCAGTTGTAAGTTCGCCAGAGTCTGGGCGGCAAACGCTTCATGCATGTCAAAAAGCGTCAGATCGGCCATCGTCAACCCGGCCCGCTCCAGCGCCAGCGGCGTTGACCAGGCCGGCCCCAATAGCATGTCCTGCCAGACATCAATAGCGGTAAAGGCGTAGCTGCGCAGATAACCAAGCGGGCGCAGCCCCAGCTCTTTAGCGCGGGATTCGGTCATCAGAATAACGGCGGCAGCGCCGTCGGTCAGCGGTGTACTGTTGGCGGCGGTTACGGAGCCATGTTTTCGGTCAAAAGCGGGACGCAGTTTAGCGTAGTCCGCCAGCGTGGAGGTGCCGCGAATGTTGTTGTCTTCTGTAAAGGGGTTTTTATACGGCGGCACATAGGTCGTCATCACTTCTTCCGCCAGTTTGCCCTCCGCCCATGCCTGCGCGGCGCGCTGATGTGAACGATGCGCCAGCGCGTCCTGCTGTTCACGCGTAATACCATACGTTTTCGCCATCTGTTCGGCGGTATCGCCCATGCGCAGACCGGTGGAATACTCAGCAACGGCGGGAGGAACGGGCAGCAGGTCGCGTAAGCGCAGACGAGAAAAAAGCGTCAGCCGTTGGCGGGTCGTCCGGGCTTTATTGACATCAACCAGTACCCGCGCCAGGGCTTTACTCACGCCTATTGGCAGTACCGACGACGAATCTGCGCCGCCAGCGATACCCGCGCGTATCGTGCCGGCCATCAGGCTTTCCGCCACATTCGCTACCGCCTGAAAACTGGTGGCGCAGGCGCGGCTTACGCTATAGGCATCGGTATGAACATTCATTCCCGTACCCAGCACAATTTCGCGCGCAATATTGGGGGCTTCCGGCATTTGTACTACCTGACCAAAAACCAGTTGCTCAATGGCATCGGCTGGAATTTCACTGCGCGCCAGCAGCTCGCCTACCACCATCTTGCCGAGATCAACAGCGGGAATACCATGAAATGCAGTGGCCTGACGAGCGAAGGGGGTTCGTAACCCACTAACAATAGCAATGCGATCGCCCTGACGGGTGACCAACGGTAAAGCCTGACGCATAGTACTCCCCTGTAAAAAAATAAATTAGTGGTCTGACCTGATCACAGTCTTAACCAATTTTTTACATTTAGCCAAGCAGAGAGAAAAGAAAGTGGGAGCTAAGGCACAGTGAAGGGAAACGACAAAAAAAGAAAACGCCTCCGCCAGATGATGACGGAGGCGTCGTGAATGAACGGATTAACGCAGGCCGAGCTGGAAGATCAGCGTTTCTGCTTCGCAGGCGAAAACAAAATCAATATCCAGACGAACGCCTTCGGATTCCTCGGTAAAGGTTGGCGTAATTTGGCAAGGTTCAGACTCCACGCTACGCGCTTTTTCGGTTAACGCCGCCAGCGTCTCTTCAGCCTCTGCGCGGGTAGCGAATACGCGGCTGTATGACGCGGTGCAATCGGAGTTGTCCATGATGGTTCCAACGTCCATACAGCAGCAAACCGGGGTTTCATCAGCACTGCATTTACTCATTGTAGATTTCCTCTGTATTTGCACCCAGGGTGCCAGATAAACGATGGGGATATTTTACGCTCCCGGCATTCGCCTCTCCAGTCGTTAATGGTGGGAAACGCGTTAAGTGACCGAAATCACACTTAAAAATGATCTAAAACAAAAATCGCGCGATCGGGTGACCGTTAAGCCCGCCGATTTTGCCAGCCAGATCTCGTTTCTAAGATCACAATTGAAAAAACTTATAAACATACTTGCAACATTCTAGCTGGTCAGACCTATACTCTCGCCACTGGTCTGATTTCTAAGTCGTACCGCAGACCCTACACTTCGCGCTCCTGTTACAGCATGTAACATAGTTTGTATAAAAATAATCAATGAGGTTATGGTCATGAGCCAGAAAACCCTGTTTACAAAGTCTGCTCTCGCAGTCGCAGTGGCAATCATCTCCACCCAGGCCTGGTCTGCAGGCTTTCAGTTAAACGAATTTTCTTCCTCTGGCCTTGGCCGGGCCTATTCGGGTGAAGGCGCAATCGCAGATGATGCGGGTAACGTTAGCCGCAACCCGGCGTTAATTACTATGTTTGACCGCCCGACGTTTTCAGCGGGCGCGGTTTATATTGATCCTGATGTTAATATTAGCGGGACATCGCCATCTCGTCGGACGTTAGATGCGGATAACATCGCGCCGACGGCCTGGGTGCCGAACGTCCATTTTGTCGCCCCGATTAACGATCAGTTTGGCTGGGGGGCTTCTATTACCTCTAACTATGGTCTGGCGACAGAGTTTAACGACACATACGCCGGCGGCTCGGTTGGCGGTACGACCGATCTTGAAACCATGAACCTGAATTTAAGCGGCGCTTATCGCTTAAATGAGGCCTGGAGCTTCGGCCTCGGCTTTGATGCGGTATACGCGCGCGCGAAAATCGAACGTTTTGCGGGCGATTTAGGCCAGTTGGTCGCGGCACAGAATCCGGCGCTGGCGCCGGTCGCGGGTCAGATTCCCAGCGACACCAAGATTGCCCACCTGAACGGTAATCAGTGGGGCTTTGGCTGGAATGCCGGTATCCTTTATGAACTGGATAAGAATAACCGCTACGCGCTGACCTACCGCTCGGAAGTCAAAATTGACTTTAAAGGCAACTACAGTAGCGATCTTCCCATCGCTATAAACCGATTTAACCTGCCTATCCCAACGGCAACCGGCGGCGCGACGCAGTCAGGCTACCTGACGCTGAATCTGCCGGAAATGTGGGAAGTGTCCGGTTATAACCGTGTGGCGCCACAGTGGGCCATCCACTATAGCCTGGCCTATACCAGCTGGAGCCAGTTCCAGGAATTGAAGGCAAAATCGACCGCTGGCGATACGCTCTTTGAGAAGCATGAAGGCTTTAAAGACGCTTACCGCATTGCGTTGGGCACCACCTATTACTACGATGACAACTGGACGTTCCGTACCGGTATCGCCTTCGATGACAGCCCGGTACCAGCGCAAAACCGTTCTATCTCTATTCCGGACCAGGACCGTTTCTGGCTGAGCGCCGGTACGACTTACGCCTTTAACAAAGATGCGTCTGTCGACGTTGGCGTCTCTTATATGCATGGTCAGAGCGTGAAAATTAATGAAGGCCCTTATCAGTTTGAATCTGAAGGGAAAGCCTGGCTGTTCGGTACTAACTTTAACTACGCGTTCTAATCTCTTTCTGAGACGGATCAAAAAGGTGAGCATTGCGCTCACCTTTTTATTTACTGCCGTTTATTCCGAGTCGATCTCTTTGAGTTCATCCTGAATCGCCTGCGCGTTCGGGTTTTCCTGCGGCTTGAGTTTTCCGCCATTGGCGATAAAGTCATGACGCTGGAAGTACGCCTCGCGCACCATAATATAAGGATCGGAAGACTGGCGCAGCAAACCATCGGAGTCCAGCAACTGCGCGCGGGTTTCTATCCCTTCGATAGTCCATTTTCCTATGGACATTGGCCAGGTCAACCACGAGAGCACCGGATACAAGGTATCCGCCATATCCCCGCCATCTTCACGCAGCGTGAAGCTGCCGTAGAACGGAATTTGCATATAAGGCCCATACCCCACGCCATAATGGCCCAGCGTACTGCCAAAGCGATGCGGTTCAACGCGCTGCAGCTTAGGATTCGCCATTCCCGCGACGTCAATAAAGCCGCCCATCCCTAATAAGGTGTTCAGGAAGAAACGGGTGAAATGCACCATACCCTGATAAGGATCGCCCTGCAGGAAATAGTTCACCATGATCGCCGGTTCTTCGAGGTTGCCGGTGAAATTACTTAAACCGTTACGCGCAGGCTGTGGAACATAATCACGCCAGGCGACCGCGACCGGCCGAACAACATACGGGTCCAGCACATTAAAGTTGAAGTTGTACATGGTGCGGTTAAACCCTTCAAATGGGTCTGAACGCCCCTGCTGTTCTGTACCGGAACTCGCACACCCGACCAGCAGTGTGGTTCCCAGCGCCAGCGCCGACAGGCGAAGCTTCATAGATGTCTCCCTGTGAATTATGGCTATCGCTGATTGCCATCCATGACGGAACGCTACCGTATCCGCCTGTTTAGGTGTGAGCGATTTTAACAGCACGTCAAACGATGTCTATATGCGCGATCTCATTGCTTTGAGCATAGCCTGGTAACGCAACAACGTGACGGCCCTATTCTAACGAAACAGATAAAAACGAGCGTGATCATTTTTATTTTTTCGGAGAATGCCCCGGCCTGGGTAAATGAAAAACCGCTACGCTTTATTAATATGTGTTAATCAGCAGAGATCATCATGGATAGCCTTAACGACGATAAAATTAACCGGCACAGCAGTGACCTGGAAGTTGAAAGCGAAGAAAAACAAAGCGGTAAAGAGATTGAAGTGGATGAAGATCGTCTTCCTTCCCGCGCCATGGCGATTCATGAACATATTCGCCAGGATGGTGAAAAAGAAATGGAACGCGATGCGATGGCTTTGCTCTGGTCAGCCATTGCCGCAGGACTTTCTATGGGGGCATCACTCCTGGCGAAAGGGATTTTCCACGTGCAGCTTGAAGGCGTTCCCGGCGGCTTTTTACTGGAAAATCTCGGCTATACCTTTGGTTTTATCATTGTCATCATGGCCCGCCAGCAATTATTTACTGAAAATACCGTTACCGCCGTATTGCCGATAATGCAAAATCCCACTCTGAGTAACGTTGGCCTGCTGATGCGCTTATGGGGCGTAGTCTTATTGGGCAACCTTATTGGCACCGGGGTTGCGGCGTGGGCATTTGAATATATGCCTATATTTGATGAAGAGACCCGCGACGCCTTTGTCAAAATTGGTATGGAGGTCATGAAAAATAGCCCAACGGAGATGTTTGCCAACGCGATTATCTCTGGCTGGATCATCGCCACAATGGTATGGATGTTTCCTGCTGCAGGCGGGGCAAAAATTGTGGTCATTATTTTGATGACCTGGCTTATCGCGCTGGGCGATACCACCCATATTGTCGTCGGTTCCGTTGAAATTTTGTATTTGGTTTTCAACGGCACGCTGCCCTGGAGCGACTTTTTCTGGCCCTTCGCCCTTCCCACACTTGCCGGAAATATCTGCGGCGGCACCTTTATTTTCGCATTAATGAGCCACGCGCAGATCCGCAACGATATGAGCAATAAACGTAAGGAGGAAGCGAGGCTACGCGGCGAGCGCCTGGAACGGGAGCGGAAAAACAGCGCTGAGTGGCGACGGTTTAACCAGTCAGGCGGCGCTACACTTACTCCGGCGAATAAAAAACGCTATACTGGCGCCGCGTTGTCCCCTTAGTTAAATGGATATAACGAGCCCCTCCTAAGGGCTAGTTGCAGGTTCGATTCCTGCAGGGGACACCATTGATACCCAGGACATTCTCTTCTTGCTGCATAACCTTTCGAGCGGTTCCCCTTTCATGTTGCTTTTATTGCCCCTATGCAATATCACCGGACATGCCATACGTTCAGCAAAAAGTCGTCATCGGCCGGTTATGACCGATGACATCCCGATGTGGTCTAGAAGCGATACTGCAACCCCGCGGTAACCGTATAGTTATTATTAGCTATACCTGCGGCATCGCCACCAAAATACGCCGTATCACCGCTGGTTTTATCTATGATTTGCGTACCGCCCTTACCTTCTTCATATTTACTGTAAGCAAACTCAGCAAAGATTTTTGCATTACTGGTAATATAATATCCGGCGTCAATAGAAGCGCCATAATATCGTGAATTTTCCGTTTTTTCACGGAAGGTAAGTTTGCGCATGTAGTGTTCGTCATTATCATGCGCATTTACCCAGTCGCTGTATTTAAACAGTACATTACACTCAAAGTCATTAATACGATAATCACCCGCCAGCCCGATATAGGGCATTTCGAAACGCTGGCTATAACCTATGCCGCGCACGCCATGAGGAAAATTACCAATATACCGACCATTATCATAAATATAAGACCCGCCTCTTGCCGTCCAGCTAAAACGGGTTTCCTGATAGCCCGCTGTTACGCCCGCCTTGTAGTTATCGCCCTGCAATAACCAACCTTTCACATTCAAATCGTATTCATTAGCATAGTTGACGCTGGTGTCCGGATGAATTGAACGATCGGTCCAGCCTGGCTGCTCACTGCTCATCCAGTCATGGTCAACCATATGACCCGATCCCGACGCCAAAGACGTCCAGCCGCGGGCGTCCAGCGTCATGAACGAATAGGGTTCCCATGATAAATCCCCCTGCAACGTGGCGACATTTTTTATTTTCCAGTCCAGTTGACTCAGCTTCCGCCCGGTGTCGGTATCATAAACCAGCTCCCTGGATTTACCATTTAACACACCCACGGAAAGGGATGTCGTGACGCTATCAGGAGAGACGTCCGGAATAAATAAGGTAGACTCCGCATAAACCGACTCAGAAAATACGGCGATCATCATTACTGCAATAGCATGTTTTTTCATTTCTCTTGTCCTCATATTCAGATGTAATCTGGAGAGGTGATGAAGTTTTCATCTTGTCAAATCGTCGGACAAGAGTACATTTATTACGCCAGAGAACTTGACGCATTTTTACCTTATATTGAAGTTAAGAAATAGAATTTGATGCTCAGGTGAATAATAAGCAATCTATAATCATGATGGAATGATTTACCATTACGGTGATGTGACGTTATCTGGCTAACGACATCGTTGCTGTTGTTGTCAGCCAGATTGAAAGTAACTGTAATATCAGAATTTATAATGCTCTTTACTTAGACCATATTTTTTCATGCGCAGATAAAGTTTTTTACGGGGAATTTGCAGGTACTCCGCCACTTCATTAATTCGTCCCTGATGAATGTTTAATGCTTCGGTAATAATTTGTCGCTCATACTCTTCAACGCGCCGGTCAAGCGGGGTCGGCTCCTGCAGAAGCAACTGCGGGTTGACCGTTTCCGCTAGCGGCAGCACGCCAACAGCGAAAAGCTCCGCCGCATTAGCCAGTTCGCGCACATTGCTTGGCCAGGCGCGTCGCATTATTCCTTTCAGTAATTCCCCCGCTATTTCCGGCACTGGATGATTGAGCCGCAGGCAGGCTTTTCGAAGATAATGGCGAAATAACGGCTCGATATCATCCGGTCGCTGAGAAAGAGACTGGCAGGCGATTTGGGTCATGGCGAAACAGTAGTAAAGCTCGGCCGCAATCTGGTTAGCTGCCGCCTGCTCCACCAGCGAAGCGCTACCAACGCCCACCAAACGAAAAGGCCGATGCTCCAGGCTTTGTAAACGCGCCAGATGGTGCTGCTGTTCGCGTGTCAGATATTCGGGATGGCTCAACACCAGCGTACCTCCTTGCGCCTGGTCGATGAATGTCTCCAACTGCCCGGCATTTTCCGGCGTAAGTTCATAGCGTACAAACGGCCCTTTCGCGTTACGCCCCAGTTGATGGAGATAACGGGCGCCAGTCATACGTCCTGTGCCATGCTCACCGTAAAACCATACGGCAATGTCCGTTTCCGCCAGTTGTTGTAACCGTTGTCGAAACTGATTCATCCACTCGCTGCGCCCAATCAATTCAACCTGTAACGTCTGCTGGCAATATTGCCGCCGTGCAATGACCGACCGGCGCTGGCGTAGCGCGTCTTCAATTAATATCAACAGCTTGCCCGGATCGACGGGTTTTTGCAGAAAATCCCAGGCGCCCTTTTTCACCGCATCAACCGCCATCGGTACATCGCCATGTCCGGTAATCAATAAGATTGGCAGTTGATCGTCATCCTGATGAAACAGCGTCATAAGATCGATACCGGAACACCCCGGCATACACACATCGCTCAAAACGATCCCCTCCCAATCCGCTTCTACCCACTCTTTGGCCTCGAAAGGATGGGTAAAGCCACGCACGCGGTAGCCTGCCTGCTCAAGCATTTGGGTGTAGGCGTCAAGTACATCAACGTCATCATCAATCAGCAAAATAGAACATTCATCATTCAACATCATCGACATCCGTTACAGAGAATTGCAGCACCACGCAAGCGTTACGCGTCAGCGTCGACGCCAGACGCAGGTCGCCCTTCATTTGCGCCATCAGCGACACGCTAATCGACAGCCCAATACCCAACCCGACAGCTTTACTGGTAGTAAACGGCTTGAGTAAAGAGGGCAACAGCGCCACAGGCCAGCCAGGGCCGTTATCTGCAATATAAACCTCCAGCGCCTCTCCCTGCGTCTGCCACGTCACCGCGATCGCCGCATCATGCGAACAGGCGTCAAGCGCATTCGCCAGCACATTCACCAGAACCTGCTGAATACGCACTTCATCGCCGCTAACCCATACGGTGTCGGTTGGCAGTGAAAGCGCTCCCTGCCGGGATTGGTGACGCATGGCTAATAACTCCCATGCCGCCACGAAGGTTTGGCGCAGATCAACGGGATACAATGGCGTTTCCAGCTCCGCCCGGCGGGTAAACTGCCGCAGCGAACGGATAATGGCGTCAATCCGGTTAATGAGCCCTTCCGCTTTGGTGAGCGTATTTCTCGCCTGTCCGCTCTGACCTTGTTCAATCGCGCGTCCCGCCGTAAATAAATACATTGAAAGCGCATTCAGCGGCTGGTTAATTTCATGCGCCAGCGTGGTCATGGTCTGGCCGACTACCGCCAGTTTCGCCGTCTGAATCAACTCATCCTGCATGGCGCGCAGGTCGGCTTCTATCTCTTTGCGTTCGGCGACCTCTTGTTCAAGCTGCCTGCGTTGCATATTGAGCTGGCCCAGCGTATGACGTAGCAAACGGGCTATCCGTCCTAGCTCATCGCGCCCGTAAACCGGGATAGTCGAGTCGGTTCTCCCCAGCCCTATCTGTACCACAGCCTGATTAAGCGCGGTAAAACGCTTCACCAGTCGGGAACGGATAAAATAGTGGTTGAGTCCCCAGGCCAGTAGCAACGCCAGGAGCGTCGCCACTAAAATAAGCCCGCCGCTAACGCGAACAATCTGTTCCAGGCGTTGATTGAGCGTCTGCATTTGCTGGTGACTACTACCTAACTGCGCCTCAAGCAGCGTGCGAAAGCGCCCTAGCGTAGCCTCTCTGGCGCGGCTGGCGTCCAGTAAGGCTTTTTGCGCCGCAACATAATCGCGCATGGTATCGGGCATCTTATTTTTTACCATCCCGATTTCCAATAGTTCGTCGATGGTTTGCCGTAGCGTGATCGTACTGGGCCAGTCATCCAGCGCACGAATATTCTCATCCGCCGTTTTTTTAGGTTTTCCAGATAGCGAATATGGGTCTCCACCAGCATCCCGTCATTATTGCCGGACTTGAGCTCATTCAATCTGTCGCGCAGGTCATCAACAATCTGATTTTCAATTCGCGCCAGGGTATATACCTGCTGCTGCTCGTTCTGCACCTCGCGCGAACGTTGCAAATACTGCGCTGCATCGCCCTGATTCGCCTCAATTTGATCGAGCAGCGTCCCTTGCTGCCAGGTAAAATCCTGTACCAGCGAATTTAGCTCCGTGGTGAAATCATCATGGAGCCAGTCGATGCGAGCGGAAAGCTCGCTGACTTTCTCCCGCACCAAAAACATGTTGTAGAGGGCGTTGTCCAGCTCCGCCAGCAAGGTCCGGCTATCCTGTAAAATGACGGCCAGTTGCCGGCGCTCAGCAAGCTGAAGCCCCTGACTGAGACGCTCAATCTTATCCAGATGCTGAATAATCTGCGTACGTAACTGCAAACGTACCGTCGTGTTCGGCGCCAGCAAAAATTCATTGAGTTGATCCACGGCTAGATTCAGGTTCCCCTCAATTAAAAAAGCGGAGTGGATGCGAGGAAAATATTCATCAAGCGAATAGCGAACCTGCGAACTTTGCTCATGCCAGGAATAAAGGCTGACCATACTGACAATCAGCGTCAGTAATGCGCCCGTTAAAAATGCGCCCCGTAAACTGTTGCTGATACTGAGCTGACGAAGCCGTTGCAATAATCTCCCCTTCATTTCAGCTCTTCCAGTTTGTGAATCGCCAGCCGCTGATTGTTCAGAAACCAGATCTGCCACTCCATCATTTTTTGTTCGGCAAAGCTTTTATTATCAAACTGCGCCAGCCAGGTTTCATCCTCACTGCTTGCCGCATCCACCGGGACGCTGGTCAATAAAGCTCTGATTTCAGGTAAGGGGCGTTTAAGCCGCGTTTCTGCGCTGTGCAACGCTCGCCATGCATCTTTAAGCTGCGCAAGTCGAAAACTGATCGCGGTATCAAACATGCGTTGTACCAGTTGCTGACGCTTCAGGATCAGACGATAGTTCAACGGCGGCTGGGCCATCAAACGCTGTTGTTGCGCGGCGCGAGGATTATCGGCGCTAAGCGGTGCGACGGGATACTTACCGGTATTCGCGTCAGCCAGTATCCTTTGCCCTTTCGGACTTAATAAGTAATGAATAAAAGCACGCGCTTCGTCTGCATGACGGCTGTTTTTCAACACCGCGACGTAAGTGGGCGACACCGCAGAATATGGGAAATAGGTAAAAGCAAGATTAGGATCGTTAAGTAGCAAATTAGCATAGTTATCAATGACCGGCCCGGCAACGCCAAGCCCGCTTTTAATTTTATCCGCTACGCCGAAACTGCGAGAGGAAATCGTGACCAGATTACCCGAGATTGCCAGCAGCGTTGCCCATCCTGCCGTCCAGCCTTTTTGCTGCAACAGCGACTCCACCATCAAATGATTGGTGTCTGAGCGTGACGGACTGCTCATTAATAGAGCGCCCTGGTAACTGGGCAGGCCCATATCCTGCCAGTCGGCAGGCGGCGGAAGATGGCGCGCAGCGAGCGCTGAACGGTTGATCAATAGCCCAAATCCGGATACCGCTACCGCCACTGAAGTTGAGCGGATAGAACGCGGCACCAGCTTCTGGCTGGCAGCAGGCGCGCTATCCAATAGCGCCAGCTTTTGGTGCTCCTGAAGGTGTTGCAACAGCATGGGGGATGACGTCAGGATCAGATCGACATTTTCCGCATTCGCCGTATCAAGTAATTGCTCTAAAGAACCGCTGGTACGGTTGAGCGTACGAATCATGACGGAACCCGGCTCCGTCTGCCAGCGCTGGATAATCCAGGCGGTCGCGCTGGGTGAAAAGGTCGTTGCCATCACCAGCTCGCGGCTGTACGCCTGGCAAGAACCGAACATCGCCGCCAGCCATAGCGTAAAAGCGCCCACTCTGGCGAAACAACCACAGTATGAGAAAAGTCGATTTGTGATCCCGTTCATAAATATCGATATCACATAAAGAAAATATTGAGACAAAACTTACCCTTTTATTTCTGTTGGCATCCAGAACAACGTTATTTGAATAATAACGGGTCCGTCGCCCGAAAACATCAATAAAGCGTATCAGATCACTGGCAGCAAATTTGTTAATATCCGCACATGCTAACGATAAAACGGCCATGCCAATAATTAAAGTTTCACCACACCCTTCAGGATGGGTCAAAAATAACCTTTAAATTCACCCAATTGAGTCAATTTTGACACATTTCTTCGACTTGAATTTTATTGTCACTCCTTTCACTCTACCGACAAAACCTCCTGATGTTCATCTCACTATAAAATACAGGTGACTCCATGTTAACAATATTAAAAACAGGGCAATCGGCGCATAAAGTCCCACCGGAAAAAGTCCAGGCTACGTATGGTCGATATCGTATACAGGCATTGTTAAGCGTATTTCTGGGATATCTCGCTTACTATATAGTCAGAAACAACTTCACATTATCGACGCCTTATTTAAAAGAGCAATTGGATCTCAGCGCTACGCAAATCGGCCTGCTGAGTAGCTGTATGCTTATTGCTTACGGAATCAGTAAAGGCGTAATGAGCAGTCTGGCGGATAAAGCCAGCCCAAAAGTCTTCATGGCGTGCGGTCTGGTACTCTGCGCGATTGTTAACGTTGGGCTGGGATTCAGTAGCGCATTCTGGATATTTGCCGCTCTGGTGGTCTTCAATGGCCTTTTTCAGGGCATGGGCGTCGGCCCCTCGTTTATTACTATTGCAAACTGGTTCCCTCGTCGGGAACGCGGACGCGTAGGCGCCTTCTGGAATATCTCGCATAACGTTGGCGGCGGGATCGTCGCGCCTATCGTCGGTGCGGCTTTTGCGATATTGGGCAGCGAACACTGGCAAAGCGCCAGTTATATCGTTCCGGCCTGCGTCGCCGTCATTTTTGCCTTAATTGTTCTGGTCTTGGGAAAAGGTTCGCCGCGCGAAGAAGGTCTTCCCTCCCTGGAACAGATGATGCCGGAAGAAAAAGTCGTACTGAAAACGAAGAATACGGCAAAAGCGCCGGAAAATATGAGCGCATGGCAAATCTTCTGTACTTATGTGCTGCGCAATAAAAATGCCTGGTATATTTCGCTGGTGGATGTCTTCGTCTATATGGTGCGGTTTGGCATGATTAGCTGGTTGCCTATCTATCTGTTGACAGTAAAACACTTTTCAAAAGAACAGATGAGCGTCGCGTTTCTCTTTTTCGAGTGGGCGGCGATTCCCTCCACGCTACTGGCAGGCTGGCTGTCAGATAAACTGTTTAAGGGCCGCAGAATGCCGTTAGCCATGATTTGCATGGCGCTGATTTTTGTCTGTCTGATCGGATACTGGAAAAGTGAATCTTTGCTGATGGTAACGATTTTCGCCGCCATTGTAGGTTGTCTGATTTACGTCCCGCAGTTCCTCGCGTCCGTACAGACAATGGAGATAGTCCCCAGCTTTGCCGTAGGTTCCGCCGTCGGTTTACGTGGGTTCATGAGCTATATTTTCGGCGCCTCGTTGGGCACCAGCCTGTTTGGTGTAATGGTGGATAAACTTGGCTGGTACGGCGGATTTTATCTTCTGATGGGCGGCATCGTGTGCTGCATTCTATTCTGTTACCTCTCCCATCGCGGCGCGCTGGAACTGGAACGCCAGCGCCAGAATGCGTTACATAATCAGGACTCACTGCAGCTTGCGGACGCGCAATAAACGATTAGCCTTCCTGGGGAACAGAAGCGCCGACATTGTCGGCGCTATCTATTCACTGGCATCGTATATACCCAAAATAATTCGAGTTGCTTAAAGGCGGCAAGGGAGTGAGTCCCCAGGAGCATAGATAACGATGTGACTGGGGTGAGCGACAAATCTGCCGGGAGCAGATTTGAACGTCACGTGCGACGGCCCGTCAGAGCGAGGCCCATCGATGGGCCGAGTAATCCGTAGCCAACACATCAGCAACTTGAAGTATGAAGGGTATGTACTGACTAACGCTTACCGTATCCCACCATAAAGCGAATAATTAACCCACATGCCGGTGCGAGAAAAAGCAATAATCCGCTAACGATGTCATCGCCATCCTGCAACCATACATTGAGTAAATAAATCAGCGCGGCAAGGATAACCATTCCCGTAAAAGAAGAAACCGCAGAAAAAGCCCCCATCACCTGACCGATATAGCCACTCACGGCAAGTATACTTATTGCAAGAAATGTCCATAAATAGATCATCTATAATACCTCCTGTCTATGGCAAGGCTTCCATATAGCCTTACGGTCCCTCTCACTTCTCCTGTAAGATAAACCTTATCAGCCCGTCATTTCCATAACATTTATCTCACATTTTATTTTTTTAATCATTTTTCAATGACCTTCGTCTGAAATAAAATTATCACTGTAAAAACAATGCATTAAAAATAATGATTAGCTTATTTTTGCTACGGGAGAAATATTTACGCTTCTTGATAAAGAATTTCTGGGCGCGAGTAAATAACTGGTGGTACATTAGCCTGCCTGGCGTTCATGCCCTCGTGGTTTAGTACTGACTTAGTTTTACACTCCTTACGGGAACCATTGTCGTACATGATGGCCTAACTATACGTAAATCATTCAAGTTACCCTGATGAGCTTACTCAAGTAAGTGCTTCGGATAAGCGAACGCAACTTGAAGGATGATGCGTATTTCAGAGTGTACCGCTGCGGATAATGACTCTTCTGCGATACATTATTTTCGTATCTACAGAAGGTATTTTATGTTTCCTCAAAGCAAATTTTCACGCGCGTTTTTGCACCCGCGCTACTGGCTGACGTGGTTTGGCGTTGGCGTCCTCTGGTTACTGGTGCAGCTTCCCTACCCGGTTTTGCGTTTTCTGGGCACCCGCACCGGTAAACTGGCGCGCCCCTTCCTGAAGCGACGTGAGTCAATCGCCCAGAAAAATATTGAACTCTGTTTTCCGACCCTCTCCCGGGAAGAAAGGGAAAAACTGATCGCCGAGAATTTCCACTCTCTTGGCAT
Organism: Salmonella sp. SAL00653; assembly: GCF_046552515.1. Taxonomy (NCBI): domain Bacteria; kingdom Pseudomonadati; phylum Pseudomonadota; class Gammaproteobacteria; order Enterobacterales; family Enterobacteriaceae; genus Salmonella; species Salmonella sp. SAL00653. Next base: position 728 of record NZ_JBGDTY010000012.1, on the reverse strand, counting down.
GGCGCTGCTTGAAACGGGCATGGCCTGGTTCTGGCCTGATAACCGGGTTCGCAAATGGTTTGATGTGGACGGGCTGGACAACCTTACCCGTGCGCAGGCGCAAAATCGCGGCGTAATGGTCGTTGGCGTGCATTTTATGTCGCTGGAATTGGGAGGCCGGGTAATGGGTCTCTGCCAGCCGATGATGGCGACCTATCGTCCGCATAACAATCCGCTCATGGAGTGGGTGCAGACGCGCGGTCGTATGCGCTCAAATAAAGCGATGATCGGCAGAAACAATCTGCGCGGCATTGTGGGCGCGCTAAAAAAAGGGGAAGCCGTTTGGTTTGCTCCCGACCAGGACTACGGCCCTAAAGGCAGCTCCTTTGCGCCATTTTTCGCGGTTGGAAACGTCGCCACCACCAACGGCACCTATGTACTGTCCAGGCTGTCTGGCGCCGCCATGTTGACCGTTACAATGGTAAGGAAATCCGATAACTCGGGTTATCGTCTGTATATTACCCCTGAAATGGAAGGTTACCCGGCAGATGAAAATCAAGCCGCTGCCTATATGAATAAAATTATTGAGAAAGAGATCATGCGCGCCCCGGAGCAATATCTCTGGATTCATCGCCGTTTCAAGACTCGCCCGCTGGGGGAAGCGTCACTCTACTGACTAGTCCTGATATAGGTTGACAGTTTTTTGTCTGTAAAACGCCTGATGAACATCATCGGGCGTTTTGTATTTC